>JANORL010000743.1:0-3151 GCA_031415295.1 Polyangiaceae bacterium
ACGGGGCCCTGTGTTTTCGAGGTGAAGGACAAACAAGGAAACCTGGCCGTGTTCGGTAATACGAATGCGGTAGCGACCTTTTCCGATGGGGTGACGCCGCGGGTGTATGCTCAGCAAAAAGTACAAGATACGAATGGCAATTACTTGACCGCGTCGTACACGGTTTCGGGAAATCAGATTTACCCGCAGCAGGTTCTTTATACGATGCACGCCTCGGCGCCGACGCTAAAAACGCGACGGGTGGGGTTTGAATACGAGGGCCGTAGCGACAATGAATTCGCGTACATGGCGGGAACGAAAGTCACGACCAATCAGCGGCTTGCACGCATCAAGACGTATATCGGTACGTCGGCGGGTGAAAAACTCGTCCGAGACTACCGGCTCGGCTACACGACATCGGGGCTCACGAATCGCAGCTTGCTCAATGCGGTGAACGAGTGTGACGGGCTTGGCGTGTGTTTGCCCGCGACGACGTTGACATATTTCAGTAATGGTGCTGGAGCCGCGAAGTTCAACATGGTCATGCCGACGGGCACGGGTCTCGAGGATTATCAATATCGCATGCGGTTCAATCCAGGTGCGGTGCTGTATCCTGCGGATCTCGACGCCGACGGTAAATCGGATCTTTTGCGTGTCGAATTCGGCGGGTGGGCCGCAGCGCCGGCCGGCAACTTGTCCGAATATTTTTCGCGCGGCAATGGGACATTTGCGCCCTGGCAACCATCCGGCATCGATTTTGCCGATTATATGAACGCCGATCAGGTGGAAGTTTATCCCTTCGACTACAATGGTGATGGTCGGACGGATTTCATCCGTCGTGAAAAAGCGGATTGGGACAATGACGCCTATCTGACGTTTGGAGTGTACATAGCGAAATATCCTTCGGGGTTCGACGTGTTTTATCCGGGCACGCAGAACAATTGGGGAGACTTCTACCAAGGATTGCTGGGAGCGGACGGAGGCACGAAGATCATCACGGGCGACTTTAATGGCGATGGTCGTGGCGACTTCATTCGTTCCGAAACGGGAACATGGGCGAACAACGAACCGGGCATTGCCTTCAACGTGTTTTTCTCCACCGGAAACCAGGGCAATTTCAACATCGTCACCCCGCAAGGACCAGCCTACGGCGCGACTTTGCGCGCAGATATGGTGGACATCATTCCGGGCGACTATAATGGCGATGGCAAAACGGACTTTATCCGTCGTGAAAAAGCGGTCTGGGATGATGACCTGCTCTACTCTTTCCAGGTCTTTTACTCGAGGGGCGACGGGTATTTCGACGCGTTTAATCCTGGGGGACCGAACGTGGGAGACATCTACCAAGATCAGTTACGAAGTGACGTACCCATGCACAGCCTTCCGACGCCTCCTCCTCCCACCGCAGGCGCCAACATCATTACGGGTGACTTTAATGGCGATGGGAAAACGGACTTCATTCGCCAACAACGCGGATTTTGGGTCAATACTAATGCTTCAAATAATTTCAACGTTTACTTCTCCAAGGGCAAAAACGGTGAATTCGAGCGTGTAACGCCAGCCGAGCCGGTTCCTGCGGCGACGCCGATCTATTATGGAGACACGATGAACGGCGACAACGTCGACATCTTTCCGCTCGATTACAACGGTGACGGGAAAACAGACTTCATCCGCCGTGAAAAAGGAGCGTGGGAAAACGACGCGTACAACACGCTTCATGTGTACATTTCGCGAGGTGACGGGTCGTTTGACCGAATTGCCCCAGGAACGCAGGGTGATTTATACGACTTTTACCAGGGTGGTTGCCGCGCCAAACACGCGAATCTCATGCCTGCGGATGTCGACGGAGACGGAAAATCTGACTTCATTCGACAAGAATGGGGCGAGGCCGACGACAACTTCAATACGTTTCAGGTGTTTTTCGCCAATGGCGACGATGCCGGTGATTATCTGAAAAACGTCACGAATGGCCTCGGTGCCACCACGGACGTCGTGTACGCGCCGCTGAATGACTCGAGCGTTCACACGAAAGGTCCAGACGTCACATTTCCGAACGTGGCGTATCAAGGGTCGATGTATGTCGTCAAATCGACGACGGTGGGTCAAGTTGGGAAGCCGCAGGCCGACACGTTCACGTACGGCTATTACAACGCGCTCATGAATACCGAGGGGCGCGGTTTCCAAGGCTTCTCTACGGTGTGGCAAGACGGTCCTACGGGTTTGACGCAATCGCAATACAACCAAAATTTCCCCCTGACGGGAACGATTGCGCAAAAGGATGTTTACGGTCCTGTCAATACCAACAATCGCATCCAGACGAACAATACCTACGCCACGCCGAGCCCTGTGCCCGGCACGTACGCCGTCGAAATCACCAAAGAAGAGACCACGCATTACGAGGGCACGACCGTTCCGACGCCCAGTTACACGATGGGTAAACAATACACCTACGATCCGTATGGCAACGTCGTCCTCACACGTGATCTGGGTCTGTACGGGGATTCGAACGACGATGTCGACACCTGCACGGTATGGAACAATGATGTCGCGACGTGGCAGCTCGCGCTGCCCAAATATTCACGTATTGGCGATTCGTGCTGTTATACGACCTCCAACAACGAGGGTCTATGCAATTGCACGGGCCTCAAGCAGTGGGTCGATCAATATCGCAATGGGACGGCCAACGTCACGCAGATCTACGAGCTGGACGATACCTACAGCGCATGGGTTCTGACCGAATTCACCCATGACGTGCATGGCAACGTCGTGACGCGATCCCTTCCTGGGCCAACGACGCGTATTCTCGAAACCACGACGTACGATGCGGATTATCGGACGTACCCGCTTGCGCAAACGCGCTCTGCGGGGACGCTCTCTCATTCGACGACGTTCCAATACGATGCCCGTTTCGGGGCGCTCATGTCGCAAACCGATGCCAATGGGAATTCCATTGGTAATCAATTCGACGGCTTGGGACGCCTCGCGGCTGTTTTTGGAACCGCACCCAATGGCACATTCATGCCCGTGTCGAAAACCTCGTATGGAGCGGATGCAGTAGGAAATTATCGCTTCACCATGCAGCTCGAGAGTTGGACCGTGGATTCCTGGCGCTGGGAACGCGACTACCTCGATGGTAAGGGTCGGTCTTGGCGTACCGATGCACAAAGCACCG
>JANORL010000744.1:0-7983 GCA_031415295.1 Polyangiaceae bacterium
AACGTGATTCACTCCAACTTCCCCGGGCACCTGCATATCGTGAAGGCGAAGCCGTTCTTCGAGGAGGTCTTCGATATATTTCGCCTGATCGACGGGCATCGAACCGAGGCGCACCTTTCGCTCGTTCCTGAGAACTGCCGATAGATAATAGGAATGATTGGCGCCATTTTTGTTCCGATTGACTTCATGTTCGCAATAAAGCTGCTTGATGTCTTCCCGGTCCAGCGTGTGGTTTCCCTTCCACGGCAATGGCGCATGCCGAACGGACAAGTGCTGTTCGTCGAGATGTATCGTCGTGCGATTCAAAAAACCGGCGATGGTGTAGTACGTGAGTCCCACGCCCGCCGCCACGTGAGCAATGGGAAAAATGGCGGCAATGATTGAAAATGAGTCAGGGCTGCTCGTCAGGTTGGAATACCAGAAAACGAGAAATCCATCCCATGCGACGCAAAAGAACGCAAAAAAAATGAATTGTGGACCAAACCAGCGGCGCACGATTGTGACTGTACCGGTCCTTCGTGGCGCATTGCGATACCCAGGCTCGGACGGATCGGGCGAAGTTTCACGTACGTCGAGGCCATCGGGACGTGGCGCACGTAACCGCTCGCGTTGAACGATGGGTGCTTGGCCTGGACGATGGGCAAATGAGAATACCGCATTACAATTGCGGCACTTGGCCAGAGATGTAGGCAAGTCGAGGTCTTGGGCGAGGATACGCGAGCCGCATTCGTGACAATCGATTTTCATGAGTGAAGTGCCGTGGGTTGAAGGGGCCACTTCGTAGATACCGCACTCGGCGGAGAATGTCGAGATTTTGGAATATTTACTGCTTCGATCCTTCCACGGGCTGCGCGGCCATCAGAATTTTCCTTCGCGGATAAACGAATCGACCGAATCGCGCGGCGTGGGAGTTTCGCGCGAACGATACGCTTCGGGGAGATCCTCGATCTGACCAGGTTTTCCTACGGCAATTATCATAATGACCAGGTGATCTTCTGGCACTTGGGCGACTTCACGTGCACGGGCAGCATCGAAGCCGGCCATTCCGTGAGTGACGAGCCCGGACAAACTTGCTTGCAGAGCAAAACTCATCCATGCGGCACCCGCGTCGAATGCCGGAGTAGGTGTCGGTTTGCCATTCGGCATGATCGTATTGGCACAGGTGAGCACGAGCGCCCCAGCGCGTTTGACCCAAGCTTGGTTTGCGGGGGCAAGCGTTGCGAAGAGGGCATCGAATTCAGGCGTTCCGGCAAGCCCATAAACAAAACGCCACGGTTGGCTGTTGTTGCACGATGGCGACCAACGTGCGGCTTCGAAAAGTGGGAGGAGGTCGTCACGCGTAAGGGCGTCGCCGCTCATGGCCCGAGGCGACGTGCGACGAATGAATTGGGGGTCGGCGGGATGTTCAAGGGTTCGCGTCATAGGGGCCGCAAAGATAACGCAAGAGATGAGGGTTGGCTAGAGAATTTCGAAACGGTGCTGCCCATGCACTCGCTGAAGCGGATATCCGCCCCTTCCGCGCCGATGCATCGATTGCGTATCATAACATCATCGCCGGCCTCGAAGCCATTACCCCTTTGCATACTCGCATTCAAACCGAATTGCCAACAGTGAATGTGACGACATTGCCACAATTACTCGACCTTGCTCTTGGAGTCATTTATGCTATAGCGCATGTGGATCGGTTGAGTGATGCGACCACGCCGGCATTGCTGGAAAAAGCACGAGTCTCGCGCAGGCTGGTCAAATCGGCCGAAGCCCTCGTTGCCCATTCGTGGACCCAACGCTCGTTTCGTATTGAATGGGATACATGGATTGTCGCCCAACGTATTAAAACCAGGCCCGATGATTTCCACGCTTGCTCCGCGCGTGTAGGATACGCGCATCGCAAGGTCAGTCACGATGAGGGACTCGCAGGCAGCGGCCCATACGCCAGAGATCAGAGTAATGGCGTGTGCATATGCACATTCAATCGTAATGCCGAGTCTAAGCGCTGAATCACCGTCACCGTGCCCGTAAACGACTCTTCGTCACTCGACAAACCAAAGAGCCGTTTCGCTCGCCAACGATAACGTCGTTGCAATTACCGCACAAACGTGTTCATTACCAACGCACACAATTCTCGGTCGTATCGCCCGAGGACCTGCAATCCTCATTGGCGACTTTGCACCGTCGGCAACACGTGTTCGGTTAGCCAAACCGCCGTGTCTATCATCCGCGGCAGGCCGCTCGAATGAATTCATATTCGAGTATTCCGCAACGTAAGTACTCGTCGACTTCATTACCACGAACTTCGGCAAACTCCCCAAGCCATCCATGCGCTCACGAAATGATGACCAATACTCGCTCACCACCCGATACAATGCCGTTTCCTATGCATCGCTTCTCTTTCGATTGCGGTATTATTTTCTGGAGATCCGAATCGAAAGCGCCAATCCTATTGGATGAAAAGAACGAGGACGGCGACCCATTTGAGTTTCGTATCTTGGATGCTGGTCGAATTATAAATTTAATTTACAATTTCGATTCCATCACGGGAATCGACACGTGATCATTGCAGAAAACTTCACGAACGATATCATCGGGCGAATGCTGCAATTCATCGATAGCCAAGGGGATCTCAAGGAATGCACGTTGCCCTGACTCCCGTGGAAGACGACGCACTGCCAACGTGACGAGACGCCGCTACGTTTCCCGCCACAGCTCCGCACCCGTCAACGCATCGAGTGCGACGTCGACCCAACCTCCCGGCGGATCCATTTCAGCGGAAACGACAATCACGTTGTCGCATATTTCGCGGAAAACAACACCGTCGACGGCCACGTCTCGAGCGGTCCAGCGCGTTTCGAGTTGGGAATCAATCGCGTGCACGTCAGCCCACCCCAGAATGAAGAGGAATTCTTCGGCAACTCCGCCTGCCGTCGCAATAGTGGCGATCGCGAGATGAGCGAAAAACGACGGAACGGGGACCTTCGCACGCACAACCCCGTTCAGCACATCAAATACGTACACGACATTTCCACCACCAATCACAACCGTATTCGTAGCTTCCCAGAAAAGCTCCTCTCGAAATGGCACGTGTGACACGTCCCCGAAATCGATACCGACTGTCCACAACACCTCGCCGTCATCCCGTACGACGTAAACGGACCCGTGTTCGTGCCCGGCGCCAAACCATTTTGCGGGTTGCGCAGGCGACGCATCGTCGAATCGCTCGATGGTGAATCGAGCGGCAGAGTCGTTGGTTGCGACACTGTCGGATGTCATTGGTGCGGGTTCTGTTGAAGCAGATCAGTCCCGCTCACCGAACAATCGATCTACCTCGTCGAAATACAATTCGAGCGGCTTGCGACGAACGCCGAACTGTTTATCAATCATCAAGCCGACGATACTTTCCCCGTCGAGCAAAATGACCGGTACAGCGCCGCGCTTCAGGGACGCTGCTTTGGCGCCCTCGGTGAATTCGGAGGTCGTGAAGAAAATGCCTTGCTCGAATTCGCCCTGAATGGCTCCTCGAAACTTGTCCACTTCAGGCCGCGGAACGTTACCTTGCCACTTCTTGCATTGAAATGCGACGCTCATGGCCGCAAGTCCCACCTTCAATTGACCGTGTCCATCAATGCCGCCATCGCGCGAAATCGAGGTGACCTTCATGTCGATGAAGCCGTACGCAGTAAGCAGCTTCTTTGCGAAATCCTCGAATTGCGCTGGGGTTAGCGCAATCAAACGTTCGAGTAGGTTGTCTTTGAATTGCGCGACGTATTCGTCCTGGAGCGCTACGAGATTGAGGGACGCTGTCGGGGCCGGCGCGTTTTTTGACTTTTCGCCCGCAATCCGCGCCCGGCCTCGATCCGTGATTGCCCAAATCCCGCGACTCGGGCTCGACATTTCGCCCTTGCTGACCAGGCTTTGCCGAACCCATTGCACGCGATTGGTCCATTTGCCGCCGCCACTGTCAAGCTGTTCGGCGAGGTCCTCTTTCGTTAGCTCGGGGAAACGCTTTTCCAGGCGCGGGTAGATATCCCCTGGCTTTGCCTCGCCGTTGGGCATTTCGGCAAGAACTTGGAGCAACGGCACTTCGACGAGGGCTTGTTTGGGCATCATGGCGTGCGATTTTCATTGTGTATCATGGGGTAAAGTGACTTGTCTACCCTCTTTGCGTCGTCAGGCAGATTTCTCTTGTTGCCGCACATCCGTTTCGGTAGGTTCTCGGGTTTGCGAGATACCACCACCGCAGCAACTTGCTTGGAGCCGACATCGTGAATCCGAAATCCACAACGACCGAACCCCGAGCATGTTGGTTTGTGGGTGCCACGTACGATGGGCGGGACGATCAGACGTCCCGATTCGTCGACGAGGGCATCTGGGAAAATGGTTACAACAACAGGTACCTGGACGTGGTCAAAGCGATTCTGCCGGGAGATCGAATTGCCATCAAGTCGACGTACATTCGAAAGAACAACCTACCATTCGACAACCGCGGTCACATTGTTTCCGTCATGGCGATCAAAGCCATTGGGGTCGTCAAAAAGAATCTTGGCGATGGGCGGAAGTTGGAAGTCGATTGGAAGCGCTTCGACAAACCACGTGAGTGGTATTTCTTTACGTACCGCGGAACCGTATTCAGTGTTCGACCGGGCGATTGGATGCGCAGTGAGCTGATTGCATTTACGTTCGAGCACAAAGAACAAAACATCGACCGTTTCAGAAATGAGCCGTATTGGAAAGAACGCTTCGGCGACGGACCGATCGACAACCGCTTCTTGTGGACGAAATTTTATCAAGCGATCGCTGACAAATTGCTCGAGTGCAAGAATGACCGATCACGGCTCATCACCGGCCTGCGCGAAATGGCCGAGCGTGTCGACAAAATTCCCAAATGGACTGACAATTTCAAGGACGGCACGAAGGGTCCCATGAGGGACATCTGCCCATTTACGTTTCTGGGCATTTTTAATCGTGGTATCAAGGGCAGGCATCGGCAGGCGATTGCTGCGGAATTCGCCAAATTCCTGGGAGTTGCTGAACCCGTTCCTACGTCTTTTGACGGCATACCTATTCTCAATAACCAAAGCTCTTGGTTCTTCGGCTATGAAACGAAACGTCGCGATGATGACATCGACGCGCTTTGGACCATTTTTGCGGAAGCGATTCGGTTTGCCGATTCGGACGACGCGAACGCCCGCTCCGGATTCGCAACCGCCTTTGATGATGTCATTCAACGTTACGGTGTCGGCTGGAACTTGACGATTGGGCTGTACTGGATTCGTCCGTGGGAATTTCCAACCCTTGATAGCAAATCGCGCCACTACATTGCCGACAAAATGGGCTTCGACATCGATACGAGAAGTTCCAAAGGTCGTTGCACGGCGGACGATTACATTTCCCTGCTCGAAAAGCTCGAAGCGCGGTTTCTGGAGCAAGATGCGCCGGAGCGCTCGTTTCCGGAGTTGTCTCTTGCCGCATGGCAAATCAAAGGCGACCAAGACGGCGTCATTGAAGTTGACGAAGGTGAAGAGGCGCAAGAACCGGGCGACACCACCACGTCCGAGCCTTCCACTGGTACACCTGTTAAGCCATATTCAATCGACGACATCATGAGCGACGGCTGTTTCATCGCACGCGCCAAACTCGATATGATGCTCGTGCGTCTGCGTACCAAGAAAAACTTGATTCTGCAAGGACCACCGGGCACAGGCAAATCGTGGCTAGCTAAACGGTTGGGCTTTGCGCTCATGCAGGAACAAGACTCCAAACGACTACGAGCGGTTCAATTCCACCCCAACTTGTCGTATGAAGACTTCGTTCGAGGCCACCGACCCGGAAGCAATGGCACCTTGGACTTGGTTGATGGCCCGCTTCTCGATATGGTTGCCGCAGCGAGAAGCGCGCCTGATGCTACGCACGTTTTCGTCATCGAAGAAATCAACCGCGGAAACCCGGCACAAATATTCGGTGAAATGCTGACGCTCCTTGAAGCCGACAAAAGAAATGAAAATGAAGCGTTGGAGCTATGTCATCGTCGTCATAACGGCGAACGAGTGCACATCCCCGCAAACTTGTTTGTCATTGGCACGATGAACATCGCCGATCGCTCCATCGCGCCCCTCGATATGGCGCTGCGTAGACGATTCGCCTTCATCGACCTCGAACCCACGTTCGGGGATCGTTGGCGTACGTGGGTTTGTCAAAGTTCGCAAGTATCTGTTGATATTCTCGGGGACATCGAAAAACGCCTCGGAGCGTTGAACGACGAAATTGCTGAGGACAAAAGACTCGGACGACAATTCCGCATTGGCCATAGCTTCGTGACCCCCCATCATTCCATCGGCGACGCGCAAGATTGGTTTCGTCAAGTCGTCGAAACGGAAATCGGCCCGCTACTCGAGGAGTATTGGTTTGACGATCTAGAACGAGCACGAAAGGCGAAAACGACGCTGCTCGAAGGATTCTGATCGTGATCGACGCAGCAATCGCAAGCGATTCCGATTCGCCGGGGCAAGCGGGATACATCGGCCGAATCCCGGTGCGAAATCTATGGTTGTTGATGCTCTACGCGTCCAACCTTTTTCAACAAATTGGCACCGACAAACTTGCTGTCGAGGACAATCCCGACGATATTCCCGACCTGATTGCGGAGATTCTCGCGCATGCCGTCGAATTGCGAATCGTCCGGAATCTTGGCTTTGGGTATCAATCCCGCGAAGCGGTCTTGGGACGAGTTCGCGGGCGCATCGATTTGGTGCAAACGGAGCGGCACCAATGGCTCGAACGGGGCCGCGTGGTTTGCCGATTCGACGAATTGACGGTAGATACGCCGCGCAATCGCTTCGTTCGCGCAGCTCTCGATGAAATTGCCAAAGTCACACGGCCGGAGACTGCTCGTCGATGCAGAGCGCTTGCGGGAACGTTGCGACGAATGGGCGTGACCGGACAACCGCCCGATCGCTCGTGCATTTCCGTCGATCGGTTTGGCCGGCACGACGTCGATGACCAGCAGATGGTGACGGCGGCGCAGCTCGCGTTCGATATGGCGCTTCCGACCGAGACTTCCGGGACAAACCAATTGCCGGTGCCAGACAGGGAAATTACCTGGATCCGAAAACTTTACGAAAAGGCGATTGCCGATTTCTACAAAGTCGTACTCCGCGGATCGGAATGGCGAGTTCGTTCACAAAAATCGTTGAATTGGCCCATTGAAGCGAAAACGGCAGGCATCGACAAGATTCTACCAGCCATGCGTACGGACGTCGTGCTCGACAACGTCGGTACTGGCAGGCGCATCGTCATCGACACGAAGTTCACGTCAATCGTGACCCGCGGATGGTATCGGGACGAAGCTATCCGTAGCGGTTATCTGTATCAGATTTACGCGTATCTGCGATCGCAAGAAGGCAATGGCGATCCGCTGTCGGATACCGCATCAGGGCTGCTCTTGCATCCGTCCGTTGGCGAGATGGTCAACGAAGCTGTGGTCATTCAAAAGCACGAGATACGTTTTGCAACCGTGGACCTTGCGGAAAGAGCGACGGAAATACGGCGCCAATTGTTGTGGGTAGTGGGCATCGTCGAGGATTCGTGAATGCTTCCGCGCTATCGAGAACATGGAAGCGTTTGTTCTTCCATTGACCAGACGCCACTCCATCGTCCAACGGAAAGGACTCGATGAATTCGCAACCACCACCGCGGCAGTCGACGATCATGTCCCCGCCTTGCAATCGCGAACGATTTCGCGAAAGAAAACCGCGCCAAACGACTAAATCGTTGACAATTGAATCATCGCGCACCAAACGACACCCGCCTCTCACCTCCCGTCCTCGTATTCTCCCTTCACCACCGCTCGCCTCTTCACCTCACCCGCGCTAGACCCCGCTCCGTCATGCGTTTTCGTCCCTTCACTCAAACTGCTCGGTTTGTCGTCGCCGCCACGTTCGCCATCAGCCTCGGTGCATGCGGTGCGTCCGCTCCAAAACCGCCTGCAAC
>JANORL010000745.1:0-3139 GCA_031415295.1 Polyangiaceae bacterium
TCCGTGAGGAAATTGCGGGATCGTTCTGCACAGATGTTTGTGGTGCCGTCATAGGTACAGGGGTTGCTCTTGCGCTCGTAGGCGCTGAGGAGCAAGCAAATGCAAGTCGACAATTCGAGTTTCGACGCGGAGGGCGTTTGCGCAGCAAATGCTGGGGTTTGGGGCGAAGCCTCAATGTGAATGGCTAGTGTTCTGGGCGCCGCGTAGCGGCGGTTCGTGGAATTTAATTTCCACGAACTACGGACCCAGGACACTGGGCAGCATAGACTTGATTCATGGAACTGCCGGCTGAACCACGCATCCGCTGGATGCTTCACCGTACCGCTGCACTGCTCGAACACGGTGCCGAACCTGTGAACGGCATCATCCTGCCTACGGAGGAGTTTTTCCCGGACGTATTCGACGGAAAACCGCAAGCCGTCGTGTCGCTCTTGAAGCGCATTCAGGCGCACGCGGGTTTGTCGGATGTCGAAGTGGAATTGACGTTCGTGACGCCCGAGGGGGAAACGGCAAGCGCTGGAGGCTGCGGAACAGGCGCATGCGGGCCCAGTGGAAAAATTGAAACGCGTCTCGATCGCGTGGCGCGTCGGCAAGATGGCTCGTACGTCATCGCCATTGGCACGGGTGAAGTAGGTCATCCGGATGTCTTGACAACCGCAATCGTACGATTCGTAGCCATCGTGTACATTAGCGAAGCGGGTGCGTACGATGATTTGACCCCCAACGATCGCGAACCCACGACGGATCTCGCCGCCACGATGCTCGGCTTCGGCGTACTCGTCACGAATGGTTCACACGTCGTGGTGAAAGGTTGCGGCGGCTCGAAAGTGCATTCGGCCACGAAGCTGACCATCGAGGAGCTCTCCCTTTCACTCGCCATGTTTTGCCGTAGTTTCGGTATCGACATGCGCGTCGCACACAAGCATCTCGACGTGGTTCCGCGTGAACATTTCGATCGTGCCGAGACGTGGGTACGCGCCAACGCTTCCATCGTGCGGCGCCTCCGCGAAGACTCGAAAGGCATTCGCAGCGATGCCTTCGTGCTCGATCAAGCCGAAAGCTGGATATCGCGCGTGTTCAGCTTTGGTCGCAACAAGCGTGGTCCCACAGCCGAAGAGACACTCGCGCAACTCGAACGGTCCATGCCCGCCGCGCAGACTCGCAAACCCATCGATCCCGAACGCGCCAAGAAGCTTGCTGAGTTGCGCGCACTCGTTGACGAAAGCCTCGATAGCCCCTGATCAAATGACCAAACGCCTCTGGGACAAGGGCGGCTCTGCTGATGCCGCCATGCTCCGTTACACCTCACGCGACGACTGGAAACTCGATCAACGCTTGCTCGCCTACGACCTCTTGGCGACTCGCGCCCACGTGGATGGTCTCCAGCGTATCGGAATCCTCAGTGCGGACGAACGTTCCGCCATGACAAACGCGCTCGACGAGTTGGTCCAGCAAAACGACGCGGGCAAACTCGTGCTGACAGAAGCCGATGAAGACGGGCACACGGCGATCGAATCGGCGCTCGTGGCGAGACTCGGTGACGTGGGCAAGAAGGTGCACACGGGGCGAAGTCGCAACGATCAGGTGCTGGTCGCGTTGCGTTTGTACGAACGCGACGCACTCGATGACCTTGACAAGCTGTGTTTGGAGGCAGCTTCGGCGCTGCTCGAGCTGGCCACGCGCGAAGCGACAACGCCATTGCCTGGGTACACGCATTTGCAACGAGCTGTGCCGAGTTCGGTTGGTCTTTGGGCGGCGTCGTTTGCGGACGGTCTGCTGGATGCGGTAATTCCGCTTCGTGCGGCACGAACGCTCGTGGATCGATCGCCGCTTGGAGCTGCCGCGGGGTACGGCGTGAATTTGCCGCTCGATCGTGAAGGCGTGGCGCGTGACCTCGAGTTTGCCGACGTTGCGTGGAATCCGCTTGGGTCTCAGACGTCGCGCGGCATTGTCGAAGCGACGATTCTGGCTGGTGCGTGGCACGTGATGGCGACGATTCGTCGATTGGCGTGGGACATCAGTTTGTTCACGACGAGCGAGTTTGGTTTTATAAAACTTCCCGACGCATTCACGACGGGATCGTCGATCATGCCGCAAAAGCGTAATCCCGATGTGGTCGAGCTGATGCGTGCTGCTTGCGCGGTCATTCAAGGAGCACTGGTTGAAGTGCAAACGATTGTGGCATTACCGTCGGGATATCACCGCGATCTGCAATTGACGAAAGCGCCGCTCTTGCGTGGACTCGATGAAACGTTATCGACGGTGCGACTGGTGCCGCGGCTCATTGGGGGATTGCAATTCAATCGCGAACGAATGCTGGCAGCGATTACGCCGGAATGTTTCGCGACGGATCGCGCAGTCGAATTGACGGCATCGGGCGTTCCATTTCGTGACGCATATCGGCGTGTTGCGGAAGAATTGGAAGGCCTCGAGCAAGGCGACGCGGCAAAGAGTTTGGCGGAGCGAGTTTCTCCGGGCGCACCGGGGGATTTGCGGTTGGGGGAGATTGAAGCGCGGTTGAAGAGGTTGCAAACGCGCGAGGCATAAAACGCCGTAGCTGCAAATGCCGTCACCTCAACGCACAAAGTTGTCGTCGGCTCCGACGAGTCTTCGGCTATACTTCGCGGAGTTCATGAGCGCCGCCGAAAAGTTAGTTCAGCTCCGCCCCGCTTCGAGCAACAAGCGTAACGATGACTCGCGGCACGTGTTGCGGAGCAACGCGAGCAACGAGTTGATCATCGCCGTTGTTGGCCACGTAGGTTCAGGAACGAGCAAGGTGTGTAAGCTGCTGGAAGCAGTACTCGCTGCCCGGTCGATGCAAGTGTCGGGAACAAACGAGCCACGCCCGGTCGATGTTCGGATTTTCAAGGCGAGCGCGGTCATAAAGAATTGGGCCGAACAACAGGGGAAACAATCCGCTGACAAGGCACGCAATGACCTGACACGTGCAATAGCACTTCAAGACTTGGGTGATGAGATGCGCCTAAAAACCGGCGACAACGCAGCGGTCGCGCGTGCTCTCATCCGTGAAATCCACGCCAGGCGCCGCCAGCAAGCGGCGAAGCCTGACGGTCACCCACGCGCATATATCCTCGACTCATTACGTCATCCGGCGGAAGTGCACCTCCTGCGTGGGGTA
>JANORL010000746.1:0-1743 GCA_031415295.1 Polyangiaceae bacterium
GCCATCCCACCGGCCTAGACGGCCAACCGGAATATCGAATATACGGGATAGGCCATTGATGGACGCCCCATTTATGGACACGTAGCAATCTGGACGGCGAATGGTCATGTAGCGTGTGGCGACAGCTCCGCCGATTCCGCCAATTTTTCGAATGCTCTCGTAGAGACGGTGTGACTCGGTTATGGTCGGACGACGTTCGCCCCGGCCTGGAATTGCCATCAAAGCTTTCCACACGGTTTTCTGCGCGATAGACGATTGATGCCCTTCCTTTGACAATAGTTTGCGTGCGGTTCCGGCGCCATTCATTCGCCCAAGCCACGCGCATGCCGAATAGGTCGCCTGTGTTTCGTCGTCCCCGAAAAGCGCAGCCCGTTGCTCTTTGCTTGCATTCTGGAGCGGCACTTCGAGCAAAGGGGTGAGTTGCTCTATTGACTCGAGACGCGAGTGAGGACCGGCCAGTGTCTGCCACTGGGCATCTTGCCACCATATCGCTTCAATCCGGCGGATGTCAGCCTCATATTCCTGCCAGTTTAGCGATAACAATCGGCTCGACATCTCAAGGAGTTCGGCTTGCCTCGCGCCATCGGTATCGGCCGAATCCGCTTCCATGCCAATATCATCTTCCTCGTTCTCCGCTCTCTCGGCGCGGCGTTTTTGAGTTGCTGCGCTATCGTAACGGGCAGCGTAGTCGTCAAGAGATCGCTGGACTACCGGTTCCGCGTGATCCCAAACAGCCTGGAACCACTGCGCCGCGTCAGCAATTGCATTGCGGTCGTCGACAAGCACCGCGGTCTCCACGTTTCTCGTAAAACCTGCGAGCGTGAGATTGGCGCTTCCGATGAGCAACTTTTGGCTAGCCCCAGCGACGAAGAGGTAAAACTTCGGATGGAAGGTCGCTCCGGGTTCCAGGCGGCCCCAGCGAAGCCGTCCGGGAAACGATCTGAACAACCGCTCGACCGCAGCCGGATGGGTCCCATTGAAGTCGCGACCGACAACAATTCTGGCGGTGAGGCCCCTCGTTGCAGCTTCGCAGAGCAGATCGAGCGCTGGGCCTGGACTCGCCCATGCAACGCTAACATCGACGCTCGTCGCGGACGCTAGGGAATCTCGAAACGCCTGCAAGATGGCATCCACACTGCCGAGAAACGCAATCATCGCCCAAACCTCCTTCTGTCTAACACCCGATGATAAGCTGCGGGGCGAAGCCCCGTCAGTCTTCATCATCTTGTTGGGCGGTGCGCATCATCTCTGCACCACGAATAGTACTTCCCTTCTACGTTGTCCGTCCATGCCGGAGGTCTTCGACTGGATAGACCTGAACCCGAATCCGGGCCTCCGCGGGATGTGCGACGACCTCTTGTTCTCGTTCCACGCGGATCTGGTCCGGACCATCGTCCCAGATTGCACCGAAGTAGTGGAGGAATCGGCCGTCGGAGCGTCCGTGAGTCCGTACCTTCAGGGAGTCGAGTAGCGCCTTTGCTCCCGATGCGAAGTGATCGTCACGAATGGGATCGATGTCGAATCGGGTGAATCGAACGTAAGCCGGATGAAAATGGGTCCAGCGGATCATGCCGGTGGAGCGCTGAAGAAGGTCGACCCAAAGCCGAGGCCTCGCGTAGGCCCGAATGTGATGGCGCTCGGTCCAGTCCGGCGTCGCGATGGGGAGCGTAACGTCGAGGACACCGGTGCCGACGTGGTCGCTCGGTACCTCTACGGTGGGCGTAAAGAAGAGCGCCGCGCGAT
>JANORL010000747.1:0-10087 GCA_031415295.1 Polyangiaceae bacterium
ACGTTCGGCGTTTACGTAAACGACGCGTGCAGAAGCTCGACGCCCATCGTCGTACCGAAGCATGACTTCGGAGTAAAACCCTACGGCTCGCCAACTGGTCACAACGAGTCCGTTGTCGAGGGCGACGAAGCCCGTGCCACCCGATCCACCAGCAAGAACAGCAACGATGGACTTGCGAGCGCGAGCTTGCGCATCACCGGACGAAGACATCGGGGCTTGTGGATCTCGCTGAGGAGCAACGCTGCGCGGAATCATCCGGTAATGATCCTCTTGAGTGCCGCCATCATCAGATCGAGGGACGGGGCTGGCTTGTTCGCTTCGCGTTGCGCATGCGCGACGATGTCTTTGATTTTTTGCGCGGTTTGGGAGGGCAAACGAGCGCGCGCGAGCAACTCGCACAATGCACCGACGGCTAGAAAATGTCGCAACGGTTGGTCGTTGGGGGCTTGTTCGATTTCCTCGACATATTTCGCCAAATGTTCACGCGCTTGCGTCGCTGTCGTGAACGGTTGCGACGCAAGCTTCGGCTCTTTCGGCATCTGTGCTCGCTGCGCAACGACACGCTCCATCGCCAACAAAGACGGTTCGGCCATAGGCATCGGCGCGTTCTTGTCGGGCGGTTCGGAGCTCGACCAGATCATGCGTGTCGCGGCTGCAGTCGTTCGTGACAGGTACGAAACGGCATCGGGCACGTTCTCGGAGTAGTCGTAAATCGCGCGATAAACGACGGCGCGAACGAGTAGCAGCGTCGTTGCTTGTCGTTCGGCGAAACTGAGCGTCGTTGCCAACACCTGGGCACGCTGAAGAAGTTCACAAAGTTTGTCCGCGGGCGTTGGTGGCAGGTCCGGATTCGGTGCAGCCCTTCGACCTGAAACATCGGTCGCAGGATCGGTACCGATCATGCGACCGGCATCCGACAAACCCATCGCAGTTCGCTGACGCGTGCCCGCAGCCGACGTCGTCATCATGACGGCTGGAATCGCACCAAGACGTGCAGTCGTGGGTGAAGTTTCTCGTTCGTGCGGCGCACTCGATGGAACAGCAACCGACAACGGAAGGGATATTCGGGCTGCTGCAGAAGGTGCTTCCGTCGGCATGAGCACGGCGGGCATCGCATCCCATGCATCGCTCGCGGAAGAATCGAGCATCGAAGAGGGCGCCAGAATCGCTGGGATGTCGTCGAACGACAGAGGCTTTCCGGTGCTTTGCTGGGGTGCGAGAATCGCGGGAATCTGATCGGAGGAAGCGCTGCGCTTGAGCTCTCGCAACTTCGACGGCGGAGCGAGAATCGCGGGAATGCCGTCGGAAGACTGCGCGGATGCACGCCGTGGCTCGCGCATGAAGGGCGCCGAGAAAGGATGCGGCAGTTCGTCCGAGGGTCCGCGACGAACGCTGTCCCCGCCAAACACGGTCGAAAGGATTGGAGGCAAGTCGTCGTCGCGCTGCGGCGAAAAATCTGGCCGCAATGTGGGCGGTGGAGGCTGCACGATTGGGGCTCGAGGCGTGCTTGGTCGAAGCGTTCCCAGCTGCCTCTTCTTGCCCATCGATTCAGCACCGATGCGCACTCCAGCACGCGTCGGCACGCGTGCGTTGAACGCCGCAATGAAGATTTCGGTGTAGCGTTCGGACATCGTCAACACCTCGTTCACGACATGCCGGATGAGCGCGGGAGGAGCGGCTCCGAGTTGCGCAATGAAGCGCATGACGAGCAAGTCATCGCGTAGGCAGATGCGCGACGACAAACGATCGTCTTCGCAAATTTCGAGAGCGAAACGCATCGCCGCGACTCGTTGCGTACGCGGTAGACGCGCGATCGGCGATTCGATCACGAGCTGCATCGTGCCGAGTTCCACGAATACGAAGACCGTGGATTCGGCACCCGCAACGACCCACGCTGGCCCTTCCGAATGGGCCAGCGTTCGTATGGACAGACCCGTCTCCGCACTGAGACATGCCGTCACTGCGCGCGCGAAATCCCCACGGCGAAACGCGTCCGTCGCTTTGTCGAGCCCGCCTTCGTCAAGGGCCGCATACCGATGAGGAGCGAACCTCCGCATCGAGTCTTCGAGCGCGAGCGGCGCTTGATTTTCACCACACGCGTCGCAGCGTGACCCTCGAAGGGGCCAGCCACACACGGTGCAGAAATCCCGTACTTGCCGGGTCGCAGCGCCCACGGTGCGCAGAATAGTGCGATCTCAGTCGATGGCGGAGACAATCGTCAACGGTTCATTGGCAACGACCACCGGAGCCTCGAATGACGCGTTGGCGGACGTCGAAATACGCCTCCAACGGCCGATAGGCTCAAAGCCCCGGATTCACGTGTAGCGGCGTACGAGCCCCACCGACTTCCAACTTTACCCGCCACGCAAGCATGCCCGTACCAAGCACCCACGTGACGAACGTCACGGCGGCAATCACAAGCCCGGCGTTTCTCCCCAACCCCATCAGTGGAAGCACTTCGCCAAACCCCGTCACCAACGCCAAACAAACCAGCGCCGTCGGCACGATCCACCGCAACGTCACCCGTGCTCGTTCACCGCTCCCAAGCCGCGGCAACGCCTGACGAAGCCAGACGACGAAAAACACGAGCGCCCAACTCTTCAGCAAGAAGAAGAGCGCGGACACCACGCGGAAAACGAGCGATTCGCGCGATGTCTCGAGATGCACACCAGGAAGCTGCCAACCGCCCAAGAAAAGCGCGCTGACGACGCCGCAAACGATGAACACGTGCGCCCATTCGCCAAACATGTAGAGGAGTCGGCGCGTCGTCGTGGGCACGTTGTTCTCGCGGGAAAGGCCAGGTCCGCCTTCGGCCTCGGCAATCACGGACGCCGCGTTCGCTTCAGGCGCCACGAGCGCGCTCATGCATGCGCAAAAAAGCACCACGGTGGCTGGGTTCCGGAAGACAAACCAATGCCACGGCCAGCCTCCAACCTCGACGAGCGATCCACCCTGCCCAGCTTGAGCGCTGACGATGTCGTCCATCTTGATCGACCCGGTCGCCAAAACGACACACGTTATGGCCGCAATCGCTGGGAGTTGTTGCAAGAACGTGCGCCACGCGCCGCGCAAACCGCGCAACAATGACCATCGTTCATGCGCCAACGATCCGCCCGTTACGAGCGCCAAACTCACGAGCGCCGTAAGCGCGATGAGAAATAGCAACCCGACATCGAGTTCCGCTCCGACAAACTTGCGGGCAAACGGCATCACGACAAACGTCGCCGATATCCCCACGAAGGACAAAAATGGCGCAAAATAGGACAAAATCGGGTCGCCGGTTTTCGGGACAATCTGCTGCGTGATCTCACCGCGCACGGCTTGGACCACGTTCTCCATCAACGTTCGAGCTCGTGGACCAGGCACCGTCGTCGCCGCGCGAAATGCCAAACTCCGAGCGAACCAGGCAAGCAGTCCGGACAAACGTGTCGTCACCAAAACGAGCACCGCCGCAAGAACACCGAGAACAATGGCTGCGCCGAGCAAATCATTCGTGGCGTTGGCATGAAAGTTCTCGATCGAAATCTGGACGCTGATGATTTCACCCGCTCCACGACGCACAGACAAGAGCGGTTCGCGCTCGCTGCCACTCGGAATCATGTCCGAAATACTCAATACTGTGACGCCGTCGAACGTGGTGATGACATCGCCAGCCGTCATTTTTGCTAACGCGGCGGGACTGTCCGGACGAACTGCAGCGATCACCAAACCACTGTTCGATGGCGCGTCTTCCGACACCGCGAGACCCAAAAACTCGAGCGTTCTTTTGCCATCCGCTTCGCGACCCATCGCCACCGAGCGTCGAGGAGCACTGGGACGAGCATCGAGCGTGACGTTTTTGACCGTGCCTGCCACAGGCAAGGCGCCCTCGACTCGCGTGTTGAGTGTCACCGTCACATCACCACGAAACGTAGTGTGCGACGCGTCGTCACCTTGGCCGCACACGCGCGTGATGAGCGCATCGGTCACGTTCGCGGTCACGCGTTCCGTGGACAAACGTGACTTACCCAGAACGATGGTTTGATCGGAAATGGGGGCTTCGCCTGGCCGATGCAACGTTCCATGAAGCGTGATCGTCGCTTCGCGTGCATCCCCCGTTGGTAGGTTTGTCCCAATCACCTCCAGTCGATCACCAACTTCGATTTCTCTCGGAGCGACATCGAACACGCGCAACAGATCCGGTGCTGTATCGCGAGGTTGACAACCGCCAACGAACGCGAGCAGCAGCCCAAGTTTCGCGAGTGAACGACACGCGGGTTGTAATCCGGCAGGTCCGGCCATGACTGCCGCTTATCGATCACCGCGAGGAAATGGGCCAACTTGCGGGCGAACAGGCAAAAAATACCGGGCGTTGTCGAGTTCATTCACGCCGACGTACAGCTCGGTCTCGAACACTTCCTTCAGGCGGCGGTAGGTCATCACTTCCTCGATCGTTCCATGGGCGACGAGTCGTCCAGCCTTCAACAGAGCGATGCGATCAGCGTATTGCGCGGCCGAATTCAGGTCGTGCAGCACCATCACACACGCGAGTTCGCGGTCCCGTACTTCCCGCCGAACTAGTTCGTTCACGGCGATGGAATGACGCACGTCGAGATGCGCATTCGCTTCGTCGAGCAGCAAGATGGGAGCTTCCTGTGCGAGAGCGCGGGCAATCGTCACCCGTTGTTGCTCCCCGCCAGACAAGGCAGTCACGAGTCGATCGGCGAGTGCTTCGAGTTCACACGCTGCGAGTGCTCGTGCCACGGCCTGTTCGTCACGTTCCGATGCCCGCATCCATGCGCCTTGGTAGGGCGCGCGACCCATCATCACGACGGAGCGAACGGTAAAACCGAGGGCTGGTTCGGAGGCTTGAGGCACAACCGCGATTTTGCGCGCGATGTCACGCCGATCTTGCGAAAGCTGCTCGCCGAGCACAACGACCGAACCTTGGTCAGGCGCAAGAGCACCGGACACTACTTTCACAAGCGTCGACTTGCCTGCCCCATTGGGTCCCAAAACGGCGCATATTTCGCCCTTTCGGACCTGTAAATCAATGTTCTCGAGGGCTTGTTGGCGGCCACCGTACGTGACCGACACGCCGCGCAGTTCGAAGGCGTTCATGCAATTGTTACCGGTACTCGATGCACGATTCGCACCGACACCACCTTGCGTAACTTTGGTACTGATGGTCCAATTCGACTGATCTGCGAAAGGGACGTCATGGATACTGCTAAGGAGACCACGGGAAACACTGCAACGCCACGTCGCGTCATCAAGCGGTACTCCAACCGTAAATTGTACGACACGAAAGATAGTCGCTACGTCACGTTGCAGCAGATCGGCGAGATGGTCCGGGCCGGCGAAGAGGTTCAGATCATCGACAACGCGACCAAAGAGGACAAGACCGAGGTCACGCTCGCGTTGATCATTTCCGAGGATCTCAAGAGCCAGCCTCGTAGTGTGCCTCTTGGAACCTTGCGCGATCTGATCCAGGAGCGCGGCGAACGGTTGCTCAACCAATTGCGCGAAGGACCGATCGGACGACTCATTCCTGGTACGAGTGAAGGCGACGCGCCCGCCGCAGAATCCGCGGAGACTCCGGCACACGCCACGTCGCCCGAGGCGGAGAAGCCGGCTCAAGGCGCAAAGGCACGCATTTCGGAAATCGTCGAAAGCTCGAAACAGACGCTCGATCAGTGGCAACACGCCGTCGACGAACGCATCCGGCACATCCTTCCGGCGCTCAATCCGTTCCGGGAGTTACAGTCCGAGGTCGAACGATTGTCGCGTCGCGTCGAAGAACTCGAAGCGGTCGTGCACAAGCTTGGTGGATCCGCGGCAGCGTCGGAAACCGCGCAGCGATCAAATGAGCAAGCCCAGGAATAGTTTCCGAGCTAGTCCTGTTGCAGTCGCCCGATGGCATTTTTCTTCAGCAAGAAGCCCTCTTCTGTTGCGCAGGAGTTGAGCTTTACGTCCGGAAGGCGAAAGTCATCTGACTTCGACGCCTTCGAGGTCGAGATGCTTGGCCATCTCGACACGCTCTATGCAGTCAGTTGCCGGATGACGCGAAGCACGACGGAGGCCGAAGACCTCGTCCAAGACACAATTGTCAAGGCTATGCGTGCGCGTGATCAGTTCGAGCCTGGGTCGAACCTGAAGGCCTGGCTGTTACGCATCATGACCAACGCGTTCATCAACCGCTATCGTCGCGGGGGGCTCGAGCGTGAGGTGATTGAGGGTCCGGACGCGGATTCGCTCACGGATGGTTGGGTTGGAGCGACGACGCTGCGTGGAATGCGGGATCCGGAGAACGCAGCGCTGGCGCCTCTGGTCGAAGCGGAGGTGGGCCGAGCGCTCGATGAATTGCCTGCGGAATTCCGCATCGCCGTCGTGCTTTCGGACATCGAGGAGCTTTCGTACAAAGAGATAGCCGAAGCGATGGGTTGTCCGATTGGCACGGTCATGTCGCGCCTTCATCGCGGGCGTAAAATGTTGCAAGTCAAATTGCGTGATCACGCAATCGCCATTGGCATCATCAACGAATCAACCGCCAAAAAAGGCGAAGATTCACCAACAGATCTCGATGCTTACCGTAAGCGTCGCCGGAGTGCTGCAGTATGAAGGGACTCAAGGTGATGACGGACGAGTGTGCGTTGTTCTCGCCGCAAATCTCGTCGTATGTCGATGGGGAACTCGATCCTGTGCATAACGTCGACGTTGAAGGGCATGCGCTTCGGTGCATGACGTGTGCAGAGCGCATCAAGTTTCTCCAGACAATGCGTGCCAGTATCAAGCGTGTTTCGAGTGTACGAGCACCTGACGCGTTTCGAGCACGTTTGGCCGCGACGATGGTGGAGGAAAAGGTTCGCGTGCGGGAAGCCGATCGTGAAGCGTTTGGCGGGGCGAAACTCGTGGGGTGGAAATACGCGGCGGCACTGGCGGCTGCAGCGACTGTCGTCTTGTCCGTAGCGGCCGTGAAAAACGGCGGGGATACTGCGGCAGCAGGGGCCGCGCGGGCTTCTGTGGTCGACGCCTCGATGGGTTTCGACAGCTTGCTCGACGAACTCGTCGCTCTTCACGCCAATCCGCTTCCGCCGGAAACGACAAACCCAGAAGAATTAACTCGATTCGATCCGCTCGTGGGCGTGCCCGTGCGTCGTCCTGCATTTCAGCCATTGGGCGTATTTAATGGGGCACGCGTACATGCAATGCGCGAGCGTCGTGCGGCGCTTTTGCAATATACGATGGACGGTAATCACCGGATGACGGTGTATGTTTTTGATACGCGCGCCATAGCGATGCAGGCTACGCGCCTTCAAGCGCGCATGGTTCGTGAACGCCCAGTCTACGTGGGCAAACTGCGTGGGTATTCGGTTGCCGCGGCGGAAAAAAGCGGCGTCGGATATGCACTCGCCACGGACCTTGGCGACGATCGCAGTGCACAACTCGTACTTAACGCAGCTCAGCCTTAAGAGGGTGTTTATCAGGCTGCTGCGCATTGCGATGCGTCGGTCGGACTTACTCAGCGTACGATGTACGCTTCCGTCGTCCTCCCTAGCATCACAACGCTCGCGACGCCTGTTAAACACCCTCTAAGAACGAACTGACTTCGTCACCGAATTCTTCGACAAACCAAGCTCGAATTTCGTTTTACTGGACCAAACCTGCTCCACCTTTGCGAGGATCCGCCCCGGCTTCGATCTTGCGTGCACCATTCGGGCCTTCCGAAATGGATATCGCTTGGATACCACTAAAATTCGGTTTGCTCGTATCGACCACTTCGCCGCGTTTTTCCAAATCTTGAATGGCTTCGACACCGAGCGCCACATCCACCAAGAGCCCTCCTGACGGTGGCGTTTCAATACGCGGCGCCCCTACAGCTTGTTGTATGGGCAAACCAAACGCCAGGTGAGCGAGCAACACTTGCGTCGATCCTGTCGCAATGCGCATTCCGCCCGATCCGCCCAATGCAAGAACGGGTTTGCCGTCCTTGAAGACGATCGTCGGCGTCATACTCGATACCGGACGCGCTCCGCCTCGAGGACGATTCGGCCCGTCGAGAATCCCGAATTGTTTGTAGATACGCTCGCTCGTGAAATCATCGAGTTCGTCGTTCAAAACGAATCCACCTTCAGCTACGAGGCGTGATCCAAAAAGATTGTTGACGGTGCTCGTGATACTCGCGACGTTGCCTTCTGCGTCGACCGTCACAATATGCGTCGTGCCTGCTTCATCGACAGGAATCTTTTCGACAGGCATCGTTGACGTCATGGAAATCTTTGCGCGACGCGCTTTCATTCGCGCTTGGCTGGTCAAACTGTCCACGTCGACCTTGATAAACGCCGGGTCCCCCATTTTACGCACGCGATCGGCAACAGCTCCGCGAAACGTTTCCGCGAGCAGATGCGCATACGCGCCCGTGCCAAACCCATGCGAAACAAGGTCCGCTTTCGAATGCATGTTCAGCGTTTCCAGCATCATCATCCCCCCCGCGGACGGCGGGGGCATCGTGGCAATTTCGTACCCTTCCCATTGCGTGCGTAATGCTTTGCGTTCCACGACTTGATACGATTTCAGATCCTTTTCGGATAGGCGACTGCCGCCCAAACGCGCCGTGGCCAAAATGTCGGCGGCAATCGTTCCTTCGTAAAACGCTTTTTTCCCTTCGGCACCGATTTTACGAAGCGTTGCCGCAAGCGCTGGATTTTGCACCATTTCGCCTGCAGGCACAATGGCGCCAGCCTTGGCGAAAAAACCATAACGAGGCGTTGCCGTCACCCATTTCTCACTCCATTTGAGCGCTCGACTCAAGTGCGCGCTCACGGGAAAACCCTTTTCAGCAGCGTCTGCTGGTCCGCGAACGATGTCCACAAAGGCAAGTTTTCCCCATCGAGCATGCATTTCGGAAATGCCGGCAACTTCTCCCGGCGTTCCCGTCATGACTCCACGTTTTTCGTCCGCGGGAGGTCGTTTCAAGAGTTCTTCGGCCACGAGGCCAATGGGCGCATTTTCTCGAAAATCGAGAACCGTGAGTTCTTTTTTCTTCGCGTCCCATACGACGGCAAACCCTCCGCCACCAATGCCACTCGATACGGGATGCACTACGCCGATGGCGAGCGCCGCAGCAATCGCTGCATCCACGGCACTTCCACCCTTGGCCAATACATCCATCGCAATGCGAGATGCGGTCGCGTTTTCCGTAGCCACTCCGTACTTGTGCGCGGTTGGTCCGGGCGTAACCGGAATCAGATCTTTGGGTGGTGGCGTAAGCGCGGATGCGGTCGGAGGAGGATTCGCTGCGACAGTCGAGCCGTTCGTCCCCGAAGCTGCACCACCACACCCAGCACCAGGGAGAGCAGCGAGCAACAACAGTGACGATGCAGCCAGCGAAACAGTCGAAGCAGCGCGAAAAAATCGCATGGAAAAACTCCTTGGCGCACCAACGGACGCGCGTCAGAGCTAGGATGCATCGCAATCACGTCGCGAATCAACAGCGGTTCGCAGTTCGAGCGCCGATGGAGAAACAAAGCATGCGTTTCGTGTTCGTCATGGATCCACTCACCCGGGTGACGCACGACAAAGACACCTCGTTTGCCTTCATCCGAGCCGCACAAGCGCGTGGTCACGAAAGTTTTCACTGTTTGGCTCAGGACCTCCACGTGCGTGAAGGACGGACCCTCGCGACCGTTCACCGCATGGAGATCTTGTCCGAAGCGCCGTACATCGTCTTGCGCAAGGATGAAGGTGCCAAACAGGTCGAGATTCAAGAGATGGACGCAGTGTTCATCCGGAAAGACCCTCCGTTCGACCAGGCGTACCTTTATGCGACGCTGATGCTCGAAAGGGCCCGCGGTAAAACGCTCATCGTCAACGACCCTCGAGGTCTACGCGATGCGAACGAAAAACTGTACGCGTTGCATTTTTCCGAATGGACGCCGAAGACGTTTGTCACGTCCGATCGCGACATGATCCACCAGTTTGTCGCCGATGTCGGGGGCAAAGCCGTCATCAAGCCGCTCGATGGAGCGGGTGGATGGGGCGTGATGATGCTGCGATCCGACGACAAGAACGCGCGAGCGATCGTCGACATGCTGACGGGCGAAGGAAA
>JANORL010000748.1:0-7853 GCA_031415295.1 Polyangiaceae bacterium
CGAACCCCTTCATGAGTTGTGCTTGTCCGGCGTCGCTGAGAAAAGGATCCATCAATGATCCCGCGATTCCCGCTTCGATCCCTGCTTTTCGATAAGGTACCGTGGTGCTCGCATGGCAATGCACGCACGCTCCCGTTTGCGGTTTTTTTACGACGCGATCGGTTTCCCGTTGATCATGCAGCATGTACCCATGTCCGCGTTCTTCGCGAAAATCGATAGAAAAGGCATATCCAGACCACATGGTCACGAGGCGTGGATCCTGTTCGATGTGACTTTTCGATTTGTGAACGCCATCAACTCCCACGGCAAAGGGATCCGCTTCGCTGCCACCATAACGCGTCCGCTCCATGTCGACCGTGCGTTTGTACGCATCGTATTGGCGCGGATAATTCTTTCCCCATTCCGCGGGGTCAACTGTCGTTTCATAGATGTTCGCGACACGCAACACCGTGTATTTCGATTCCGCTTTGCGGTCGGCAATGGTTTCGTGCACGACCATGACCGCGACAATGGCGACAGCGACGACCAGCGTAATGATGGCGTATCGGTATTTCATGCGTTTGTTTATTTTTAGTGCGTTCGTCCGTGTCCGACGACGATGTGGCAATGGGTACAATCGATTTCTTGCAACGCGTTGCCGTGATGAGTAAGCATTTCGCCTACCAAGTCTCCATGGCAGCGTAAACAATTTGTATTCAAGACGGCTTTGCTACTTTTACGAATGCGGATGGGTTCGGGGAAATCATTCAGCGTAAACCCCTTGGAATGCAAGAATCCGCTTTCGGCCTTCACCAGGTACTTGGGTACCAACGATTTCGGTGCATGACAATCGTTGCAGGTGGCGACAGCATGATGGCTCGCTTTCTCCCAACCGTCATATTGATCGTTCATGATGTGACAGTTTTTGCACGCTGCCGGATCATTGGACAAATACGACGCGCCTTGGCCATACCAAAACGTATACCCACCAGTGAGCACCAGTAGGCCAAGGAGAATCACGAGCGCTTGTTTCAAGATGCCGTTCCGTTACGTTGGTTCGTTTGCCGCTAGATTGGTACAGCACGACAAACGTAGGTACGCGGTCGGCGTTTGGCAAGGAGGTCGTGGAATATTAAGGGGATTTTCCCACGACGGACCACGTTTGCCTCTGCAAACGCAGCGACGGACGCGCCATGGGTGGCACGGCGCGACCTTATCCCAACGTTTACATCATGTCGAGCGCCAAATCCGCTTCACGGCCCGTATTTCACAATGAACCCGTCCGTTCCGCCGGCACTCGTCAGAGTCCCCGTACCAAAGTCCATCGTCCCTTGGAATCGACCCACCGTAATCACGTTGCCTGCGGCATCAATCGCGACGGCGCGCGCCCATTGCTCGAACGTGTCTCCAGCTCGTTTGCTCCACGTATGCGTGCCCATTGAATTCATCTTCGACATGAACACGTCATTGCCTCCCCCCGAAGTCAATGTTCCGCCACCGAAATCTGCAGAACCTGTCATTCGTCCCACGACGACGATATTGTTCTGCGCATCCGCTTTGATGCCCATCGCGGTTTGGTCGCCGTTGTCTCCATAGATCTTCGCCCATTGTGGAACGTTTGCGGAACTGTACTTAGCCACGAAAATATCGCCGTTACCAGCGCTCATCAGGGGCCCCAAACCAAAATCCACCGTGTTCTGGATATATCCCGTCACAATGGGATTACCGAGCGAATCGACCGTCACGCCCGTTCCACTTTGAAAGTTCGGGCCGCCGATTTGTCGCGTCCATATATGAGCGCCGGCGGATGACAGCTTCACGAGCATCGTATCAATGAATCCGAGACTCGTGAGCATGCCGCCGCCAAAGTCGACCGCTCCCACGAAGGAGCCTGTGCAATAAACGTTGCCATTGGCATCCGTCGCGAGGTCCTTGATGTATTGCGCCGACGCGTCACCGAACGATTTGCTCCACAAATGCGTACCGAACGCCGTGAACTTGGCAATGAATGCATCGTCTCCGCCGGCGTAAGTCAGGAATCCGCCGCCAAAATCGACAGGACCCGCAATATGTCCCGAGACGATGGCATTGCCAGCCGGATCAATCGCTACGGCCGATCCTTCATCTCCACCCGTCGATCCGAATGCGCGACTGATGAGATGTCCGCCCGTCGGCGACAACGCGAGGACGAAAATATCGTGCGATCCTCCGACGCTGACGAATGGGCCACCACCGAAATCGACAGTGGATTGGAACGAGCCCGTCAGGACGATATTGCCAAGGTTATCGATCGCCACACTGCGCGCTCCGTCGATCCCATTCGCGCCATATCGTTGGCTCCAGAGATGTGCCCCATTGGGATCAAATTTCGCTACGAAAATGTCGCTGTTGCCATTGGGTGTCGTCAACGGTCCACCGCCGAAGTCAACGGAGCCGCTGAATTGCCCGACGACGATGATATTGCCTTGTGCGTCGACCGCAACATCATAAACGTCTTCGTCAAGCACGCCACCAATTCGCTTGGCCCAGATCGCGTTGCAACCTTCATTGCTGACCCCATTGCAATTGTCGTCGCCCGCCGTACCACACGATTCCGCAACCGGCACCACTTCTCCTGTGCACGCTCCGTAGGCCGTTCCTTGCGCATTACACGTTTGCATACCGGCTTTGCATTGGCCCACGTTCTGCGTACCCATGGGACCCGAATAACACGACGCCGTGCTATTCGGCATGCAGACGCAGCCAGCGCCACTCTCATTGGCTTGCCCGTCGCAATCTTCGTCTCCAGGCAGCGCGCATGTCTCCATTGCCGGCACGACTTCGCCAATACAGGGCCCATATGTCGTCCCTTGACCATTGCAAGTTTGTACTCCCGCCTTGCAATCACCGACGTTTTGCGTCCCCATTGGCCCGCCATAACACGGCGCTGTCGTATTCGGCGCGCATATGCAGCCCGCTCCACTTTCATTGGCCTGCCCGTCGCAATCCTCATCACCAGGAAGCGAACAACTTTCCATTTGCGGCACGATTTCGCCAATACACGGCCCAAATGACGTCCCTTGACCATTGCAAGTTTGAACGCCAGCTTTGCAATCGCCGACGTTTTGCGTTCCCATCGGCCCGCCATAACACGGCGCCGTCATATTCGGCGTGCATGCGCAACCCTCGTTCACCGAGCCATCGCAATTCTCATCGCCCATCGTCCCGCATACTTCGGGAACTGGAGTGACTTCACCCAAACATGGACCGTACGTTCCATCGGCGAGACACGTCTTCAGCCCCGCTTTGCATGCACCAACGATTTCCGTGCCTGGAGGTCCCGAATAACAAAAATCTTTGCTTCCTGGCGTGCA
Organism: Polyangiaceae bacterium; assembly: GCA_031415295.1. Lineage (GTDB taxonomy): Bacteria > Myxococcota_A > Polyangia > Polyangiales > Polyangiaceae > Polyangium. The sequence goes on from JANORL010000748.1 coordinate 3,333, forward strand.
TGCGGGATTTCCACCGGAACCACCCATTCCACCCGTCGAGCTTCCGCCATTGCCGCCCATTCCCCCGGATGCGCCGCCGCTACTGCTGCTGCTGCTGCTGCTCATTTCGCCGCCGCTCGAGGACGATGCTCCAGAGCTGGTTGACGTTTGTGTGTCGTCACCCGAGCAACTGGGCAAAAGCGCGAGCGCTGTAAGAAGGGAAAGAGAAGCCGAGGGAGAAATCGTGCGTCGTAGTTTCATAGGTGCTCATGCACCATGATTCGGTGCTGTCGTCAAGGACGTAATGAAAAAGGGTGGTCGAACAATGTCCTTGCCCTGCATTTCTGCCGCGTGCAAAAGTAATCCAAGTCTCCAGCATCGGAGACGGCGCGCCAGCAGATCGTCGGGCGTCGCTTTCGCGTTGTTATTGCCTTTTTATCCGCAGCGTTTGCGGGTCTTCGCCGCTGACCGCGGCTGTAAGTGCATGGATGAATTGATCCACCGTGCCGCGTTCAGGATCGTCGCCAAGCGTGTAATGCAACCAGGTTGCGCCTTTTTTCAAATCGCTCGTGGTGGAGGTCGGATAGGCGCGTCGTGTGATCCAATTTGTTGCCGTGAGGGTACCTCGAGCGATTGCCATATTAATACCGCGCCCTAAAATCACATAACATACGCCGCGCAAGCCCGGACTGAGTCGACGGTAAATGGCGTCGAGTTCTCGGCGCACTTCATTCGATAACGGTGGCGTCGTTTCGTCGATGATCACCATGAGCCCAATTCCTCGAGGCCACTGGTCCATGCACCTTTGGGCTTGTTGTTCTGCTTCGCGTTGATTGGCGACTGTGGACAGCCCTTTGAGCCAAATCGCAAACAAATCATGCCAGGCCATCGTAACAACGGCTTCATCCGCAGAGCGTTCAATGGTAATGGCAGGCATAGGTATCCATGGGGTCAATCAACGTGACATGATGTCACGAGCGGCAGCATAGTGCGCGTGTTGCGAGCTCGTCCAGGAAAATCAGCACACCGCGAGACCTCGCTTCACCGCCGCGAGATTTTCGGACTCAGGGTACCGTTTCGCGATGTCCATCCACGCCTTGTCCATGGCTTGATTGATACGATTCTGCGTATTTTTATCGAGTTGCGGCATGGCCCAGCGATGAATGCCCCAGGCCAGCGCCGCATGCCGCGCTTCATCCATGGCCAGACGTCGCATTGTCGCTCGCAGTTCCGGATCTCGCGTGTCGTGCGCTCGTTTCCACGCGATCCACGTGCCATACGCTTCACGCACGCAACCTTCGACGGCATTTTCGAGAGCCACTTCGTCGAGCGATCGATTTGGCAATGGTTTTTCTGGGGCAACGGGCGGCAGCATTGTCGTTCCAAAACGACGCGCCAAACTCGTCATCGTGCGCGTATGTCGCTCTTCGTCACGACGACTGCGTGCGGCTTGTTTTCGTAATTTCCGCGGTGCTCCGTGCGCTCCGAGCTCGCGGACGAGGCGTTGAAATGCAAATACTGATTCTGCTTCACGAATGGCCATATGTGCAAGTGCGGGTCCAAGGCCATCTTCGGACATTGGCGGAAGGATATCGATACCGTCGGTGCTGCGACCTCCCGCGCAATTGAACCACCACGATTGGCAATTGATCATAACCTTGTCGCTTTGGGTGCGATCGGGACCAATGAGGCAATCTTGTTCTGCTCCGCAGGTTGTGGAGCAGAGGCTCTTCCATTGTGTGCTCAAACCGCCGAGACCGAAAGAACTATAATTGAAAGTGTTGCAAGCTTGAACGAGTTGTGGGCTACTGTCGTCCCTCGTGTTGACGCGGACGTAACATTCGGACGTTACGGCACCGCACATTTCGGTGCAATACGGTTCCCACGACGCAGGCGTCGCATCGAGCGTCATATCGGTATGGACGGTGAGCGACGAGGCATAAGGTTGCGGCGGATGAAACTCGGCCGGCGGGCAGGGACACCCTCGCAAAACGGTGCCTGCTCCGATGGGTCCGACGTATTGAGTGACTTTGCGTAAGAATCGACGAAAGCTGGAAGGAAGGTTCATGGTGCGAGCGTAAACGACGTTTCGAACGAGATCAATGTCTGAAAAACGCTGTCCGACGGTGCTCGGTTTCCAGGTGCCTACTTATTCACGTGCAGCCAAACGAAGCAGGGAATGCTCGATCACACTGCGGCTGGATCAGGCAGCGCGAGGATCATGGTTCCGCGTCCGCCAAACTCGTTTAGTGAGCTTCCTATGTGCCAGATTTCCTGATCAACGACGAAGAAGCGATCGTCTATTGTTTGCTTCTCGCCCGAGATAACGCGAATCTCGAAAGGGTGCATCTGAGCTTGACGTTTGATTTCGCGTTTTGCATCGGTTAAGGCGACGACGCCTTTCTTTTCGATCAGATACGAAGTCAAGATTCGAATAGGAATGTCGCTCTGACCAACAGCGATCGCAAAATCGAAGCGCTCATTTGCACCGAAATATGGATCAATAACCAGAAGGTCACTGTCAGCTCAGCCCGGCACCTTTCGGAAAAGTGGTTGGCACCTTTCGGAAAAGTGGTTGGCACCTTTCGGAAAAGTGGGTTGGCACCTTTCGGAAAAGTGGTTGGCACCTTTCGGAAAAGTGGAAAAGTGGTTGGCACCTTTCGGAAAAGTGGGGAAAGGAAAGGCACCTTTTCCTTCCCACTTTTTCGACCACGTCATTCTGCACCGATCAGGCTCTTCCGGCGCCTCCCGACCCCGAACTCCTCCACACACTCCCCTTTCTTCGGAATTACCCTGACAACCACAGCCACGCCACGCATGCAAGCATGCGGGTGATGCGACACACAGTCGTCATCTCGGATATCCATCTGTGCGAAGTCGAACCTGGAACCACTGCGTGGATGCGATATCGCCAGCGCCCGTGTCTTCCCGACGGCGACATCGGCCGCATGCTCGATGCGTTATGCGAACGCATTGGTCGCGACTCGATGACCCTGGTCCTGAACGGAGACGTTTTCGACTTTGATGCCCCGCGCGTCATCGAAGGTGCCAGCCACTTTCATGACTTGCCTCGTACCGCCGAACACGCCGTCCCCGCCATGGCCTCCATCCTCGACGATCACCCCCTCTTCGTCGAAGCCCTCGCACGTGTCCTACGACGAGGCCACGACGTCGTCTTCATCTCCGGCAACCACGACGCAGTCCTAACCCTCCCAGATGTTCGCTCGCTCATCACTGCGCGTTTGGCGGACCGTGCACTCGTCAACACCACCCCTTCCTTGCTCGCACATCGTCACCTCCGATCGCGTATTCATTTTCGCGCCTGGTTCCATCTCACGCTGGACCGGATTCTCGTCGAGCACGGGCACCTCTACGACCCTTATTGCGCGTTTCGGTACCCGATGGCTCCGTACCTGGATGATGGTCGCGAAATCGCTCCGACGATCGGTTCCATCGGCACACGCGTCTTGGTCGCGCGACTTGGCTACTTCAATCCGCATATCGACCGCTCGTTCAACCTCACGAAAGCGGGCTACGCATGGCACTGGGCCCGTTATTACCTCTTCACGCGACGTTCGATCGTGGCGGTTTGGATCTACGGCATCGCGTGCATCATGACGCGCATCGTTCGGGCGAAGCAGCGTCCCCATCGAGTGCGTGCCCGGACGAACCTCGTCGCCTGCGTACGTGAAACCGGCGCGCGACTGCTCGCCACAGCACGACATGCGCGGTTGCTCGAATCGCCCGCAGATAGTCCTTTGGGTATCGCCCGAGATCTCTGGGTCGATCGCGTCTTCGTAACGCTGGGCAGCTTGGCTCTCGGCATAACACTCTGCGTGCACCAGGGTTTGCCCTGGGGCCTCTTGGCGCTCCTGCTGCCTTTCGTGGTGTTTCCTCTCTACGACCGGTTCGCTCCGAAACCACGCCTTACCGAATCATGGGAACGCGTGACGAACGTGATGCATCAACTCGCCTACGTGCACCGCGTACGAGCGATCGTTTTTGGTCACACGCACCGGCCGTTTGGCAAATGGAACGCGGCGGTCTTCTACGGCAACAGTGGATCGTGGTCCGCAGCGGTCAGCACGGAAAACGGCGAGCTACTCGTCGACGAACGACCACTTGTCTGGCTCACGACGAACGAAGCTGGAGACATGAGTGGCGGCCTGTACGCGTGGACGCGGGGCATCTTCGAGGAACGAGCAGTCCGCGGCAATTACGAAGGTGAACGCGTGCAGGTACTGGTCGTTCCGACGAGCGAGGGGGAGTCTGTCCTGACGGACTAGAGTTTGTTGACCGGTTGAGCGCTTCGCGCTCAACCCTAGTCAGGAAAAATGCCGACAAGCGCTGCGCGCTTTCGGCATTTTTCCTCTACCCATTCACGATGGGGCTGCCGCCCCAAACCCCGCCGGATGAGAGAATTGTCGACAAGTCGATTCTCGGGGGGTTTGGGGGGCGTAGCCCCCCATCGTGAACTGGCGAGAGTGCAAGAGTCGGGTCGCGAAGCGAGCCCGACGAATGCACTGACTAGGGCCGTTCGAG
>JANORL010000749.1:0-2510 GCA_031415295.1 Polyangiaceae bacterium
AGGTGGACGAGCGACGTGCGGCCGAGCAAGCTTTGATGCACACCGAACAAGAGAATCTGTTCTTGATCACGGAGCAACGCAAGACCATTGCGGCAATGTCCACGCCCATCATTCAGGTATGGGCAGGCATTTTGACGGTGCCCATTGTTGGCCAAATCGGCGCGGCGCGCGCGGCTACGCTAATGCAGCAGTTGCTCGACGCTATCGTGGCGCGCTCGACGAAGTATGCGATTCTCGATTTGACGGGCGTCGATGACCTGGATGCGGAGACGGCCGACCATATCTTGCGAATCGTGCAGGCGACCGAACTACTTGGGGCCAAAGCCATCGTCAGCGGGATCCGGCCTAGGGTGGCACGAACAATCGTCGAGCTTGGAGTCGATCTTGCGTCCCTTGCGACTGCAGCGAACCTCGAGGAAGGCCTCAAAGCGTGCCTTCGGTCGATGGGGGTGCGTGGCCCGACAAAGGCGAATTGAGGGAGGGTCAGGTTCGAGCATCAACCACCCGCCAGCAAGTGCCGCGTTACCTCACGCCTCGAAAGCATCCAGATGTGATTCAGAGCGAAAGGATGGCCTTCCATACGGGACGAACGACAGCAAGAACCAGTCCCGTCACTGGCGCCATGATGATCAACTTGAGAATGAGCCAGCCACGAAAGCGAAAAAGCAAACGCATGATTTGAGGTACGAGCGCCACGAGCAGTGCCGTGACAACCATAACCGATAAGATAGAACTTGCGACATCGACCCATCGGATGACCCCTTGCATATGGTTCCACGAGTCGGCCGAGGGTAGGCCAATCCAATATGTGATAATCGCGAGACTGAACCCGCAGATCAACGCCATGGCGATGGGCGTGGTCAAACCCAAACATCCAGGAATCCATAATGGAAGTTTTTGAACGGGTCGCAGAATCTCAGCCTTTGCGCGCCGATGGGTCACCATAACGAGCGTATTGCATGCGGCGAAGATGACCAGACCAGCACCATGACGGAAAAACACTGTCATCGTGACGAGACGCGTGGTGTACTCCTGTGCGCCAAACTGACTCAGCGCAAAACTGAACTGCGACGTTTCGACGATGGCCAACAACAACGAGCCGCCAAGAAACCATGCGGCAAAGACCTTTGCCATGTAACGCCATTCGTCGTGGGTAAACGTAGAATGGTTTGCATCGGGCACGATGGCAGGCGGGCGATAGACGTTTTCTGGGGTCATGGGAACGTTGACAAACTCCGCGAGTTCCGCGGCGTCAAGGGAAAAACCACCCAGGCGAAAATATTGGCGTACGTGCCAAACCGTCACGTCTCGAAAGCATCCAAATGCGATTCGACGGGTACAAACTCGGCGCCGCGCAACTTGTGGGAGATGATGGCCCGGTGGAGTTCTTGAGAGATGATCGTCGCGCGGATGCATTCCCACCCGCTGCCGAAGGATTGTCTGGTTCGCGCCAATGCCCCTTTGGGCTCTTGTATGAGCGGCGGAAAACGTCCGCGGCCCGTCCCGTGATACTTGCGTCGCCCGCACGTAGCGCAAGCAGTGGAATCGAGACCGTCGGTCACCATGTCGACTTCTTCCTCGATCACGAGCTGCACCACCGTGTCGAGCAGTTTTCCATGACGATTGGCCACCGGTCGGCACGTGATGCCAAAGGGCTTAAAGATCGTTTCCCATGCCGCAGGGGGCACAAAAAACTCTTCATGGATCCACAGAAGGGTCATGATGCCGCGTCGGCCCCATTTGGGTTCCCCTTTGATCCGGAAAGGCGCGTTCTGGATTTTTCCCAATTTACAATCGTTGCAACACGCCGTCAGATCATAGGTGACATCGCGGAATTTTTCGTCGTCCGCGGGCTGCGGATACCCATTTTGCCACGCGCTCATCTCTAGCCAACGTGCCGAATCAAGTTCGCGTTGGGTGAATTCGGTATATACGCGGTCACCCTTTTTGCCCCACTCAAGCATGAGCGCCTGAATGAGCGGCCAATGGGGGTGATCTTCCGCCAGCCTGAATAAAATCATCGGCTCCGGCTCATCAAATACTTCACCTTCAGGTTCCAACTTCATGCCGAGTTTGTGCAGTTCCGCGATTTGTTCGTGCGTGGCTCGAAACGAGATGCGGTGAATGTATTTCATAGGTCCAATGCGTTCAGGATGGCGGGGTAGTCCTTGTAGATCTCGCGGGCCGCTTCAATAATTTTGCCGCGATCCGTGGAATACGTCCCAGCCTCACCATAACCAATCTGCTTCTTCCACGCGTTCGTAAACTTCTGATGCTCGGTCGGCGTGACGGCAATTGTCAACTTCATCTGCGGATCCCCCGTCATCTTCTCCTTAAACCTCACCTCAAAACAGTGATGGCGTTGCAGGCCCGTGCCTGCGATCGCCTTGGCCATCTTGCCCTCGGTCAATACACCAAACTCGGCCGCGCGGGACAAGTTTCCGTACGCCGGCGGCTTGATCTTCGTCGTCGTCTTGGTAACTGCCGGCGTCGTCGCTGCAGGCGGTTGT
>JANORL010000750.1:0-1562 GCA_031415295.1 Polyangiaceae bacterium
TCAAGCTCGCGTTGCCGAACTTCTGGGCCTGAACCGAATTCCCGAACCCGAGCCATCAGGGCCGCGGAGCGTAACGCGGCAGTTGATTGATACGCATCAAGGCCAGCAGGTTGCTGGGATGTCCCGTGGGATAAGCAAAGCCGTCATTCCCGGCGGCACGATAGCTGTCGATTTTGCCCGAGCAGTCCATTGGTTGCCTGAGGGTTCGCGTACCGCTCGAATTGCCGAATATTCCGCCGAATTCGCCGTTGGCGTGATTCAAATATCTGTCGGTTGTACGGGGATTGTTGCAGGTACTGGCCTGACGGGCACAGGTGGAGGTGCGCCCGCGGGGGTACCGATTCTCGTGGGCTCGTTCGTCTTGACGACGGCTGGCGTGGTCAATGTTGGCAATAGCATCCGCCACCTGACCATTGAATTGTGGCGTTCGGACGAGGGCGATTCGGTGGTTTCGTCGTCGCCGCCGTCGGAATCGAGTGCCGCAGAATCAGCCCCGCAAGCAGCGAAACCGACGGCTGCGCCTGTGCCGACAACGACGCCAGCGGCCACAGCGGAGGTAGCGAAACTCGAGCCGTACCGCGGGCCAGGGGGTGGACACCACGTGCCGGCGAAAAGGGCGTTCGAAGGGGCGCCCGGGTATGATCCGAACAAGGCGCTCGCCATTCCCAATACCGAGCTCGAAAAATTGGGGAAGAGAAGCCATGCCCAAATAACAGGTGCCCAGAACAAAGCATACATTGCGTTTTCAAAAACCGGTCAGCCCCTGACATGGGAGGCCATGGCCAAGATCGAAGCGGAAGCCCTGGTCGTGGGTGGGATGAAGCTCGACGTCGCCAAGGCCACCGTGGCCAAGGCCATCCAGGCGCTCAAAGACGCTGGCGTAGCGGGACCGATCCGGATCCCGTGGAAGAAATGATTATGTCCAACGAAGCGATCGAAGACTTCGGCAAACGGCTCGTGCATCACGTCCGTGATTCGGCCATACCGCAATGTGGCGGGGTACCAGAGCTGGATCGCACAGGACCAGGCATGGACCGATTGAGAGCCGCCGCGGCTGCCGCGGGAGGTCAACTCCCCGCGGACATCGTGATCCCGGAGTGCGTGGACACGACAATATTTGAAGTGCTACGCGAGATCGACGACCAGGAGCGCCTTCATCTTTCGTTTACCACGAGCCGCGACGAGACCGTAGACTTGTTGGTCGAGGGGGGGGGCGAGCTGGGAGGATGGTACATAGGGACTCCCGGGTGGCGCACGTGGTACTCGAAGGAGCGCATCGATGACCGTTACGACCTTGCGCATATCTCCGCCGAATATGGCGTCGAAGATGATACGGACGATCCCCCACCCATTCGAGAGGAAATGCCCATGCCTCGACGCGCCGTCGAAGAACTCGGCGAACTGCTCGTGCGCCACGTTCGCGACGTCGCCATTCAAAGCTGCGACATGCAACTCCTCGCGCATTCCCAGACGCGCGTGGCCAAACGATGGAGGCGTGCCGCGATTCCTTTCAATGGCAAAGTGCCCCCACACGTGCTCATCCCCGATTGCGTGGACGAGGC
>JANORL010000751.1:0-8829 GCA_031415295.1 Polyangiaceae bacterium
GTTTCCACATGGCGTGTCGATCCGTTTCCGACAAACCACTGTGCAAGACGGCCAAATCGTCACCGAATCGGGCGCGAAATCGAGCAACGAATTGCGGCGTGAGGGCAATTTCAGGCACCATGACGACGGCGCTTTTTCCTCGCGACAAACACGCGGCAATTGCACGCAAATATACTTCGGTTTTTCCGGACCCGGTGACCCCAAAAAGCAGAAATGCTGCTTGTTTTCCAGTATCGAGTGCCGCTTCGACTTGCTTTGTCGCGACAAGCTGAGCTTCATTTAATTCGGGAGGCGCATCGCGCGGTTCGGGAAGCGCGAAAAACGCGTCGCGTAAAGCTTCTCGTTCTTCGACGATAACGAGACCCAAAGCGGCGAGCTTTTTGACTGCGGCCCGCGCATTGCCAAATTGATCTTCGAGTCTGGCGATGGGGGATTCACCATTCGCGCGGAGCAGTGACAAGACCGCTGCCGTTTGTCCCCGTAATGTTCCCGGTTGTTCGATCACGTCGGTGGCCTTTGCAAACGCAATACGTCGGCCGCCCACTTGTTTTACGCGGCCAAGCGTTCCGACGAGTTCTCCTTGGGCCTGCATTTCGCGCACGCTTTCGCGTTCCATGGCGGGCAGTGCGAGACGCAGAACTTCGCCAATGGGGGAGAAATAATACGCGGCCAGTTCTTTGAGAAATACAAGCAGTTCGGCGGGAAGAACCGGATCTGCGTCGATGACGCGAACGATGGGTTTTAGTGTTACGCCTTCGGGCGCGTTACCTTCGAACGTGGACAGGACCACGCCGACCACTTTTTTCCGACCGAATTCGCACAAGACGCGCGCGCCGGGACGCACAGAATCCGCAAGTGCGAGCGGCACTTCGTACGAAAAAGCCCGCGCAAGAGGCACGGGGACGGCGACTTCACACAGGAGGGGCATGGGGACGGCCAAGGCGTATCAGATTTTCAGGCGCCAAGCACGGACGAGATGCTGACGTGTGAATCGCGAGAGGATCTTTTGTTCAAAACCTCTGTCCGTTGACCGCGAAGAACACGAGGCCCATGACGATTGCCGCGGCGAAAAGAAGGACTTGTCCAAGAATGCCACCTTCTGCTGAATCGCGCGATTTTTCCATGTGCGCCATCGATTCTGCTCGGCGCTTGCGCCGTACACCGCTCGACGGAACTTTACTCGAAGGTGGAACAGGATTCGAATCAGGGGGCAACATTTCTGCAATGGTCGAATCTGCAATGGCCGACGATTCCAAGCGTTTCTGTCGAATGGGCAATGCAAGGGGCGTGATCACCGCGACCGGTCCTTGTTCGACCGCGTCGGCGACGCGTTTTTTGAGCCGTCGGGTCGGCATGAATTCCGCAGCGAAATGGTCATGCAAGAATGCGCCGAATTCATTCGGTGTCGTGAGAAGTTTGGCGTGGTACGCGTACCGTTCCAGGTCGCGGAGCATGGCTCGCGCCGACGAATACCGATCATCGCGGTTTTTTGCGAGCGCCTTGTAAACGATCGCATGAAGCTCTTCTTCCGCCGGGCAGTCGTGCAGGAGTAATTGCGGAATGGTGGCCTGCCGGGCAATTTCGAGGAGCGATTCGCCTTGCTTGGCCTTGTACAAACGTCGACCGGCGCAAAGCTCCCAAAGCATGATTCCTACCGCATAAACGTCCGAGCGCGCATCGAGCTGTTCACCATTGGCTTGCTCGGGGCTCATGTAACCAGCTTTGCCTTGATACGCATCATCGACGCGTTTTGTCGTTCCAGCGCGGGCAATGCCAAAATCGCACACCTTGACGCCGCCGTCGAAGCCGAGCAACACATTGGCGGGAGACACGTCGCGATGAATGATACGCATCAACTCGCCATTTTCATCACGTCGACGGTGCGCGTGGTCGAGCCCGCGCAAGACATCGGCAATGATGTAAAGCGAATGTGCAATCGGCACGGGAATACGTTCCAGCGCTGCACGACGCAACAGTTCGCGCATGTCGAGACCTTCGACGTATTCCATTGCGATATGGTAATCGTCCCCGTCGCGCCCCAAATCTTCGACGCGCACGACGTTTGGATGCTCGAAACGCATTGAAATCCGCGCTTCCTCCATGAGCATTTCAATCGCACGTGGATTGGTCGCCAAATCTGGCAAAATCTCTTTGATGACGTACAGCTTGCCCGCCCTCGGACCCGTGCGCCGACGAGCCAAATAGATATTGGCCATCCCGCCGTACCCAATTCGCTCGAAAAGCATGTAGGGTCCAAGACGGCAAGGTAACCGTCGACTCGCTTTGGGCTTTTTGCGTGACGACGGAACTTCGGACGACGGTGACGCGGCGGTCAACGTGGACGCAGTGGAACGGGTGGCGGCAGTGGCACTCACGATTCTGGCCATGCCACAAGCGATTTGCATGGGCCAAAAAAACAACACAAATATTTTCGTGTGTTATGAAGTGTGCATTGGTAAGAATATTACCTACATGTGCGTAGGCGGGCTCGTGCAGTGCATTCACGCATTACGTCAAGAAACCCGCTGGAGATGATGCTGGACGAACGGGACGGCTACGACGATGACCAGAAGAAACTTCGTTATCGGCTCGTATCTTGGTTCGTCAAAACTTTGCTGGGCAATGCTTTCCTTGCGCTAACCACTGATCGACGAACGTTGCCCTTTGCTGCAAAAATGATTTCAAACTCGTGATGGCCGCGTTGTGTTTCGACATTGAAAACTGCTTGTTCGGATCCATCTCGACGGCTTGGCTGATCTGCGCATTCCACGTGTCCACGCGTGCCGCGAATTCTGACGGCGAATACAAAGCGCGGGCGAGCACCAATTCATCGACGAAGCGTTGGCACCACACAGGATCCGAAAGCACCATTTTCACGCGATCCTCCTTGAGCCACCCTGGATGTTGGTACGTGATAGGATCACTTTTTACCGAGTCTGGCCAAATGAGCGAATCATCCGGATACGCAGAATCGCCGAAAACGATGTCCATGTCGTACGGCAAATACAAGAACCCACGCGTCGGGTGATTGTAGATATAGTAGTTGATCTCTACACCGGCCCAATAATTATCCATTGCCGGGAGCATCGCTTCGGTCGCCCATTCCGCAACCGCTTCGTTGAGGTCCATGACCTTCGCGAGCTCGTCTACGCTGTTCGCCGCATTGAGTGCCGCAAGATCGCTCGTATCACCGATCGTTTCATTCGTCTTTAGCTCATTGCCGGCCTGATAGAGGTTCCCGTCGGCAAGTTCGAAATTGCGCTGCAAGTATTCCTTGTCGAGTCGTTCGACGTTTGCGTACGCGCCGTAATACGCGCCATTGATCGATACCATTGCATTGTTCACACAAGAATACGGCAGTCCACGCGCTTTGAAAAATGGCATCGCCAAACGCTCGTGCAACAACGTTCGATCATACCACGGAGCATCGAAAACAAGTTTACGCAAGCCGTGAAAACGTCCGTTGGGATCGATTTCGTTAAACGAGACGACAAACTGCATTTTGTTGCAATCCCACGACCAGTTACCTTTGAGGCGCACCATGGCGTCGACGGTTTCATTGCCGTACGTGAGTTTGACCGGACGATATTGCTGTACGTTGTTCCCGCAATCGGTTTGCAGGGCATTCAATTGGGCCGGGGTAAACGTCAAATCAAATGTGGGGAGAATGTTTTCGTCGTAGATGTCAGCACATTCTTGCGGCCACGTCACCGGCGCGCCCCCCGAACCTCCGCCGCCAGTCGCAGCACTTCCGCCTCCACCTCCCGCGCCTCCCGCGCCTCCCGCGCTCGATGTCGAAGTTTGCGACGAAAACTTCAAGTCGTCCGTCGAGCTGCAGCTCGCCACAGACGCAAGAAACGAGAGCGAGACAAGGGCAATATGGGCAGCTTTGCGGTCGTTCATTTCCTCAATGTAACAGACTTGCGCAGCGAATGCTATACGTGCGCATCGGTCATGAGCACGAGTTTTCCAATGACCTTGCGTTCCGCCATCTCTCGGAGCGCTCGAGCTGCATGATCAAGCTCATAGGTTCGGGCAATTCGAGGCGTGAGTTTACCGTTGCGTACCCAGGCCAATTGTCTGACGGTCGTTTTGCACCAGCCACAAAGCGAGTGTACCGAGACCAACGCCTGCATTCATATAGAGCACCGGGAGCCATATCGGCACGCCGGCAATGTGCGCTTCGTGATGCACGAATGCGCCCGTTCGAACGACCATACTTTCGACGAGCGGCCCGGTAAAACCGCCAATCAAACATACCGTCAAACACAAGCGTGACGGATCGCAAAAATGAAAACCTGTAGCAAACGTCGCAATCAGTAGCGCTGTACGCGATGAAAGATCGAGCGGCGCGACTGTTAATGCGTAAGCGAGGGCAAACAGTCCCATACCGAGCCCGACTTTGTCCGCGGACATCGGCGGGTTTCGGTCGAGCAACGGGCGCGCGATTCCACAGGTAAAAGCACCAGCGAAGAGCAGCGGCACCCACCACGCTGCTTTTGCAAAGATGGGATTGGTGTAACTTGTTGCGCCAAAATGCGTATGCAGCGCATCGAGCAAAACACCGAGTGTCGCTCCGAGGGCGGCAAGTATGAGAATCGTTCGCGAATAACGAGGTTGTAGAAGCTGGGCCAAACGCATCACGCCATCATCGTGAACACCGTTCGTGATGCGTGTCAAGTGATTCGTGGTCAGTGGCAACATTTACAAGTGCCAACCGCGCTGAACCACTTGACGAGACGCGGGCGTTCTATTCTAATGCTCTCCAGCTTCACAAGGCCCACGGGCCCACCAGGCTCCAAAGACGTTGAAAATAAAAGACCTACGCTCTCTTCTATGCCAACAGCCTCGCAAACGCGCCCGCAACCTGAAACGCCTTGCACTACTCGCGCCTGCCATTGCCATTGTCGCCATCGACATCGTCATGCGTGGCTCGATGCTGGCTAGTTTTCGTTTCTACACGCGCGGCGCAAAGACACTTATCGACGCATTTCGCGGTGCACATGCCTTTGCGTACCTGTCCTGCATTCTCGTCAGCACCATCGTATGGGGATCGCTCCTCGCGCTCGCTTGCGCGCCCTCAGGCTCGGACAAACTCACGTTTCGACGTATCATCCGTCATACTGCCGCCACCGTTTTCGTCATTGTTTTTACGCTCTCGCTTGGTGTCGAGGTTGCTTTTCGTCTCGCTTTCGGAACGTATTTATCGCGCGACGCAACCGAATTGTCCACGCATTCCCTGCGGGCTGCGCTGGGAAGTTTACGGGTAAGCCCAATAAACGTGCTTTGTATCGTAACGTGTTTTTCCCTTGCGATTTTTCTTCTTCATTTGGCTCGACGATCCGCGCGTGTGTCAGGCCAAACCCAAACAGTTTTACGTCGATTGACTCCATTCCTTCTGGTCGGCCTATGGTTCATGCCCGTGAGTTATCGACAACATCATGCCAGCACGCCGGATTTGCTATGGATAAATGCCATTTTCGTGATGTTGCGAAATGCTCCCGTACGTGCCGTGGGCGAGTCGTCCATGCAACTTCGCTCGCCCCCGAAGCTCGCTCCAATACACGCGACCCCTGCACGGCCACGAAATGTCGTTTTGATTCTACAGGAAAGCGTCCGTGCCGACGTCGTGTGTATTGAATACGACCCTTCTTGCAACCTCGCGACAAAACCCACGAACGACGCAGTGCCCAATCGAATCCCTTTTCTCGAAGCTCGAGCCAATGGCAGCGCTACCGCCATTGCTATGGCCGTACTTTTTACGGGCCTCGACCCGACCACGCCCCAGGCTCGATACCTCAATGCCCCGACGCTTTGGGAACTCGCCCATGCCGCCGGATTCGATACCGCCTATCTCAGCTCGCAACATCTCATGTTTGCCAACATGTGGCTCTGGACGATGGACATTCCGAGTGGAAACATCGTATTCGCAACACACCTTGATCCGTTGGCAGACATGTTTACCGGCGCGAGTGACGACAAACTCGCGGAGTACGTGAAGGGTTTTTTGCCCAAACTTCGTGAACCATTTTTCCTGGTTATTCACCCATCGAGTGTTCACACGCCACGTCGTGGGCAAAACATTGAAGGTCCATTTGTGCCGGCAAGCGAGTCCAAAAGCGACCGAACGGCCCATTTTAATGGCTACAAAAATGCTGTACTCAGGAGCGATCGAGCTGTCGCCGATATGCTTGGCGCTATTCACGAAGCGCCTTTTGGTGCACGCACCGTCGTCGTTTACACGTCGGACCATGGCGAATCTTTTTGGGAACACGGCCAAGGTTGCGAGCATGGGTGCAGTGTATTCGACGAAGAAATCCGCGTTCCCACCTGGATCGATGCTCCTCCGAATACACTTTCCGATGACGAATCGACCGCTTTGTACTCCGCCAAAACCACGCATTTTTTCCACGTCGATCTCGCGGCCACCTTGATCGATTTGCTTGGCTTGTGGGACGCTCCAGGGTTGTCCCCTTATCGGCGATTCATGATTGGCCAACCACTCACGCGGGGTGGACGCGAAGAACGGATCATTCCGGTGAGCAATGTCTCGCACGTGTGGGAGCGCGGTTTGCCGAGTTATGGATTGATGTACGGGGCGAAGAAGCTTGCCGGTATGCATCGGGACGGTGTGTTTTCGTGTTGGGATACGCAAAAGGACCCGAACGAGACGCGTGATGTTTTGGAATCGTGTAAAGATTTGTTGCAGAAGGCGAACGAGCTTTATGGTCGACCTCCTGGAGAATTCGATAGACTCGTTTTTCACCCCGAGTGGGGGCCTTTGGTAAAGAATTAACAACGCACGGGTGTTCCACTTGCCAATCCTCGTCCGTTCTGCAAAGATTGTCGCGTCCGAAGGTGATGAAGACACCGGCGGGTTTCGGCGATGCTGTCAGACCGAGCATGTTGTTTATGGTTTCGAGAAAAACTGCACAAAGTCCGTTTGCTGGGCAGATGTACCTCCAAAGCTTGTATACGGTCGAGGAGCGTCTTTTGGCCGAAGCGAAAGAGTTTCCGTTTTCCCTTCCGTTTGTGCCTGGTCTAGATTTGTCGCTTGATCGAGCCGTCACGTTTCTTGTTGGAGAAAATGGATCGGGTAAATCCACGTTGCTCGAAGCCATTGCTGATATGTGTGGATTTCAAATAGGGGGCGGCAGTACTGGCGATATCTACACACAGTTCGAGGGTAGCTCGCGGCTCAGTCAGGTATTGCGTCCACGTTTTCGCCACAAGCCGCGCGATGGGTGGTTTTTTCGTGCTGAAACGCTCGTCAATTTTGCGACTTTGCTAGAAGAACGTAAACGCGACCCGGATTTCTTGGGCGATCCTTATAAGTATTATGGCGGCAAATCGTTGCATTTGCGGTCGCACGGCGAGGCATTTCTAGAGGTTTTCCAGCAGCGCATTCACGAGGGGCTATTTCTCATCGACGAACCCGAAGCCGCATTGTCTCCGCAACGGCAGCTCACGCTCATGTATTTGTTACAGGATCGCGTGAAACGTCGCGGGGCGCAATTCATCATCGCGACGCATTCGCCCATTCTGCTCACATTTCCGGGAAGTGTGATCATCGATTTCGACAACCCTCGTTTACCCGCCATCACGCTCCAAGAGACGAAGCATTACCAAATTACACGCGGGATTTTGGAGCGTCCTGAGCGATATTGGAAATCCGAAGATAGGGACGATTAGGTTTGCGGGCGTGATACTCGGGCCGGATGGGTTCAACGAGGATTGACCGCCCTACGCAGCGTTATAAATTCATCGTCGACGCAATTGTCCCAATCGTCAGCATTTCGGTAATTCCACCGCATCCACGCGGGACCATCGTCCCGTCCACTCCATAACGCCTGATGAACGATACGCCCAGCATGACGTAAATCGAGCCGCGTGATTTTCAGGTCGACCATTTCGGTTAACGCGCAAATGCCCATCGGCTGGATCTCTTTGAGCGAACTACCCCAATGGCAAGGCGTAGTTTTCGTCGGAAAACCGCCTGGCGTGCGACTTGTTTCCGACCCAAGGCGCAATCCACTGCCCATTTCCATATCGGAACGTTGGTTTAATGTCGAATACGAACCAACGATAGATGCACGCCATCCCGTTGCTGTTTTTTCCCAAGGAAAATGTGAGAACAACGCCCGCGTTTTTTCAGTGCTTTCTGTAAAAATTTCCACTTCGTCAAACCCATACCGACACACGCGTCGATTGGGAGCTCCGTCGTGCTGTGTTTCATTCAGAATGGGGGCCCATGAAAAAATGATATCGTCATCCGAACCTTCGTCAGCCAATCGAACCCAAATTTCTTCAAAAGGCGCCAGATCCTCGGGCTCGAGATTGTACAACGAAGCGCCTTTCCCGGAGCCGTATTGAAGATCGATGTAATCGGCACGCGTTGCGTCGTACCAAACGGGTACCCAATACGAGCCACGCTCGTCGAGGATTCGGTCGATAAGCGATTCGACCTCGGGTTGCGAAAGACGGATCCCTGGACAAACATAGAGGCGAGCGAATTTAGTATAGATGTTGGACATCCGGCCTCGATTCGACGGCTAATGTAATCGTGACATTCTAGCACGAACTTGGGCCTTTGCGTAGAATCCTGTAGTTTGACCGCATCGCGGGCGAACCAAACACGGGTCAAGGGCCTGGGCCCTTGCCGGGTCGAGGGCGGGGAGCCCTCTTTAACGTTCTGATCATTGGTCACATCTTTTTCTTGAAAACCGCGATCTTTTGTGTGGGCCGCCCGGGAGCAGGCCAATTCTCCGCGCCCGCGGGACCCCGAACTCGCCCGCCCAAGGCGGGCTCAAACAGCGGGGACCCCCCGCG
>JANORL010000752.1:0-26164 GCA_031415295.1 Polyangiaceae bacterium
GTCGGCGCAGTTCTTTGGGCTGAAGGCCCAAAGAATTGTGGCGCCGCCGGCGGAGCCCCCCATCGGGACTGACCTCGCGAAGCGCGTGTCCCACACGCGCTGCGCGAGCTACCAATTCAACGGGCCTGGCACCAAATCAAACCAAATCAAGAAGCTTTGATGTCTTCGAACTTCGTACGAACAGAGATGTGTTCTTCGCTGAGGTTCAGAAGGATGGGCAGGGTTTCGCACTGCCAATCATCGTCAGCGATACGGCGAACGGTGACGGGACCGGGTACGAGGTTGTAGACGGCATCGACGATATCCATGATGACGTAGAAGCCGTTGGAATTGCAGAAGCGCATTTTGACGAAATCCATCGTCGTATCGGTGATCTTCTGCTTTGGGAGGACTTTGGCGAGTTCCTCGAGATAGGCGTGGAGGTAGCGGTAGGGGTTATCCACCCGAATGACGCCCTCGAAAGTAAGAATGAGGTGCTTATCATCGAGTTTGGCGACCGAGTGAAAGACGCTCAGACCGCCGTCCATGATTTCACCGTAGGTGAGGACCTTCATGCGAAACCTCTCATCGGGAATTGCGCTTTGACTATGAGAAAGCCCTGTTCGTATTCAGCGGTGAGCCGGAATTTGCTTTCGGCCGTAAGGCGCATCAGACCGAGGCCGCCTTTGGCGCGGTCGACTCGTCGTTCCTTGACGGTATCGGCAAGGAGTTTCTTGGGGTCTGGTGCTTCGGCAATGACGGTAAAGCGGCCTTTTACCGCTTCGAATACGTCTTGCGTAACAGGATTGGCGACGGTGATGATGAGGTCGTCACCGTCGATTTTGAGGTCGACTCGTAAAGCACCATCGCGAATGGTGCAATGCTCCATTACGTTGGTGACGAGTTCGATGACGACCACATTCGCCTTCGAGCAAATTTGCCGGGGATAAAACATCCCGAGCAAGTCGAATAGAAAATTGCCGAGCAATCCGGCGACGTCACCCGCGACATGGTCGAGGGGCGATATGTAGATCGACGCGCCCACCGCAGTCTGCGTTCGGGTACCCCCAGTGCTCATTTCGCACACCTTCGCAGAATGAGGAGGGTAATGTCGTCCGTGTCCTGGACCCTGAAATTGGTGTAGTCTTCGACACACCTATCGAGGATATCCTGGACGGGTTCGTCGCTATGCCGCGCGATCAAGTCATTGAGACGTTGCACGGTATAACCCTTTCCGTTTTCGTCTAGAGCTTCGACCATACCATCCGTGTAAAGTGCTAGAACATCGCCTTCCTCGAAAGGAAGTTCGAATTCACGGAACGGTTTGGTCCTCAAACCGATGTAATTACCTACCCGATTGAAGGGCTTTTGCTCTCCGTGTCGGACGAGCAGTCCATAACCACCTCCAGACACGTAGCGCATAAACCTATCGCTGAACATCACGAAGTTCACCGTTGCATATCGGCGTACTCCGCGAAGAAAAGCGTACGAAGCACGGTTGACCCAATCGACGATCGCGCTCGGACTATCGAGACGCTTGGTGGCATTTTCGATTTGGGCTTTCAGGAACGACATAATGAGTGCCGACGACACGCCATGGCCGGAAATGTCATATACACTCACGGCGAACCGGTCACCGGGCAATTGCGAAAAGTCGTAGTAATCACCTCCGACTTCCGTCAATTGCTTGTTATAAATGGCGATGTCGGCAACGCCCGCGAGCATTGCAGGATCAGGCATGAGCGATTGCTGGATTCCTTGAGCCACCTCGAGATCCTCGCTAACGATCCGATTCTGCAATTCGAGTTCGTTCTCGATACGTGTCGCGTGTTCGAGCGTCATCTCATGAACGACTGCCATTTCCTCCATTTCGGCCCGGAGTCGCTCGCAATGCTCGACAACCTTGCGGCTACGGGTAAGGAACTCCAGCCGCCCCTCTTCCGTCGAAAACAACTGCTCTGCAGCTGCTCTGTCGAGAAAAAGCGACTTGACGGAATCAAGATCCGCGATTTCGGCCACGCGTTCCGTCGAGCTGTCGTTCGATGCAGTCATCGTTCGAAACTATCCTCTTCCGCTCTTCGTTCGTCTCGATCCTCTATCAATCACAGAAGATCATTTCGAAGTTCTGATTGAACTTCTTCAGATTGGGTAGCGACTTGCCCTGCCAAGGTACAGCTTTCGATCCACGTACCACGAGCTGAACGTCACCCTTTTTACGCATCGCAATCGCGAATTTGTAGAGAACGTTGATGCCCGAACTGTTCAAGAAATTGAGCTGGCGCAGATCCAATATGATCGACTTCGGATTCGTCAAGAGAACCTTGTCGAGAAGCTCCTCGATCGGCAGGTATTCCTGAGGCCCACCGAGACGTAGGATTCCTTCAAAGTACACCGCAACCTCCGACGGATCGTACCATACTCGATAATTTCCACCTTTGATTTCCATTCTCGCCCTTTCCTTCAAGATGGGCAGCCGCGCCATCGTCCTGATACAAGTGTTTTGCGACGAAACGGGATCGAGCTTCCAGCCCAAACTGACCCCGTAATCGCTCATGATGATGAGATATCCAAGTCCCGAACCAGTCGCCTCGGCATCCTCCGCATTCGCTTCAGCCTGACGACGTAATAACTCGCCAGGATCCTCTCGCGAAAGCTCGAGCAGTTTTTCTCGCAATGGAGGCACGTCACCATTGGCAATGTGGTTGCTTACGAGGCACACCAAATCTTCTTTGCCAATACCAACAGTAACGTTGATGTCCCCACTGCGGTTGAACTTGACAGCATTCTCGACCAATTCGTTCAGCACGTAACTCACGGCACCACTCACCTCCGCCCGACTAATGAGTTTTCCCTCATCGTCAGCCTCGGGAAAGAGTTCCGCGAAATACTCCGCCATGAAATTCGCCGTGAGGTTGCAGAGGCTCCACCGTACTGCGAATGAATCCGGGTACAGGGTCAACGACATGTGCTCGCTGAACGAGTCGTCGAGCGAATAGACGCCAATGATCTCACTCATAGTGTTGACAGTCTCCTACGCGTCATAGCCTCTTGATGACCAACACCGTGATGTCATCGTAAACCTTATTGGTCCCGATGTGGGCCATCACGTCGGCGATGATCGCCTCTTTGATTTCTTGCGACGTTTTCGCATGATGCTCGACGACCACTTCACATAGCCGTTCCACACCATATTGTGTCGTGTCTACCCGCTCTGCCTCGGTAACTCCATCCGTGAAAAGCACAGCCACATCACCGTGGCCCAATGGGATCTCGATGTTCGACAAGAACTCCGTGATGTCTTCGTCCATGCCCACCGGAATGCCGAACTCGGTCGTGTCAATTCGCTCGAGCTCCCCATTCGCACGCACGATAATGACTTCCTCGTGCTGTCCCGTGAGCATCAACTTGCCGTCGCTGTAATCCATGAGCGACAGCGTGAGATTCTTGTCCGAATTGATGCGCTGAATGTTCTGGTAAATGACCTTGTTGACAATGCCCAAGAATCGTTGCGGATCCGTCTCATTGCTTGCCAGCAACGTCCGCACTGCCGTCTGCACCATCAACATGAGCACGCCGCTCTCGAGACCATGACCGGTAACGTCACCAATGCCAATCTTGATGACGCCATTGCCGCGCAAAACGTCGTAATAGTCTCCCCCAACTTCATCTGCAGGCGCCATGTAGCCCGCAATGTCGAGGTCCTTGATCTCTTGCAGCTCACGTGCTGGAGGCAGCACCATCAACTGCAAACGTCGAGCAACATCGAGCTCCGCACCAAGACGAAGGTTTTCCTGCGCCAACTGCGAATTGAGACTCGTGATCTCCTTGTTCGCTTCCTCGAGTTCCACCGTTCGTGCTCGAACGAGTTCTTCGAGGTTATTCGTATGCGCCCGAATCTCGGCGGCCATGTCATTAAATGCGAACGTGAGCTGACCAATTTCGTCGCCCGTCGTCGCTTCAATCCGCACGCCGTAATCACCTTGACGCATGCGCGCCGCACCTTCCGAAAGCGCCACGAGCGCTCCGGTCATACGACGAGCAACCATGTACACGCCGAGCATCACGATGAGCAGCGAACCAATCGTGATGAGCACCTGACTGTTCGTAATGGTCGTTCGCGAATCCTCAATCGTAGCCTGCGCGCGATCAAGCGAACGATACAACTCCTCTTTCGGTACGACGAATCCAAGCATCCATTGATCAGGAACGATGACCTCATTGATGACCGCGTCGAGCTTGCGTAGTGGCTGGAGAACGATGATGTGCGGCTGCCCATTCAACGTAATCTCGTGATAGTCGACGCTCGTCCCTTCCGGCAGCTTGAGGTTCTTGACCTCGGTTTCCGTGCTGTCCTTGAAGAGCCGTTTGATGATCAGAAGGCTGCCGTCCGGCGCAGGTTGCTTGCTTTCGGCACTGCTCTTCAGACCAAGCGTTTTCGCGCCCGCATCGTTCACGGCCAAAAGGTTGCCGTCTGCTTGCGCGAGGAATGCAAAACCTGTCTCGCGGAGCTTCACGTCCTTGATCGAGTCGACGATTTTCGAAAGCGCAATGTCAAAGCCAATCGATCCCGCAAACCCCTTGCGATCCTTCGTCCAAAGCGGGTGAAAGAGGGTCATTACAAGCCCTCCCCCCGCTGCATCTTCATAGGGAGGAATGATAGTAATAAGCGACGTGCGTTTCTTCAGCCCCTCGGGATCGGCAAGCCATTTCTGCCAACCATCGTGAAGCCCCTTATAGAAAAAATCGTACCAGTTCTTGTCGTTATGCGGGTAGGCGTCGAGCGTTTTGCCGATGTCGACATACGGCGTGAGACGCGCGATGGGAATCTCGTACGGGCCAACAAAATAAATCTGAAGTTTGTTCGCACCATGCGACGCCATCTCCGGCATGATCAGATCAAGGATCGCGGTGCGATCGATCAATGCCTGCGTTTCGGACTTCAGTGTTCCCGTCGCCTTGTCACCTAAATACCCCCACGCAGCAACGACCGCAGGTTCGTCCGGACCGTTCTGGTACCAGTTCGATTCTTTGTTGTAGACGAGTTTGTCTTTAAGTGCCGGAACGTTTGCTGCTTCGCGAAAGAGCGGATCGAGATCCGTGTCGTGGTCGATCATGTTCTGCACGACCGCCGAGAGCGTCTCGATGTCTTTCTCGGTATGGCCGAGCTGGTAATCGGTGTACTTGACCTTGTCGTTGAGATGGTTGGTCAAGTATTCTTTTGTCGCCGTCGTGAGACCACTCTCGATCTCGCGTCGCGAACTGTCACTGAGCTGCACGAGGCCCGTTTGCGCAACCATCACGTTGAGCACAGCGCCGAGAACGACGCTGACGCCTGTCACGAGCAGAAACTTGGTATTGAATTTATTGAGCCTCGCGATGATGCCGCTTGGAGCATTCGGAGATCCATTGCTGCGGTGATCAGACGACACGACCAGCTTCCTCCTCGAACACGACACTCGTACCTGTGTGCGGGTCAGTCGTAAACTGTTTCGAACACGAAAGCCATACCAATTCTTGCAATTTCCAACACACTCCGCTGTGAATCCAACCGCCGTGAGGCGGGTTCACACTCGGACTCCAAAATTGACACCAAGACAATCGTACACCCATCTCACGATCAAGCTCGAAAAGGTTTACGACCCGAACCTGCATAGATGGGCCACGACGCGAATCCGCCCTCGCCTTGAATCGCATCGATATGCGCCCGCAAGCCTTCGCGGATTCGTTCGAATACCTCGGGAGGTTGATCACTACGCTGGCACATCTGCCGCGTCACGTAATTCCAACTGTCGACAACCTTCGCGAGTCCGACAGGATCCGAGTTCATGTTGTTGATATCGATAAGATGAACCTTGATGTCCTCGAGGCCCGCATTGAGCAACATGCTTCTCGTTTTGAGACCCGTATCCATGTCCATGCCCAAGATATGCCCCATCTCGATGACCTTCTCGTAGGTCCAGCGAAATAGCTCTTTTCCAGGCCAACCGATGATGCCCGACATGAGCTCATTCGTGACGTAAATGCGTCCCCCGGGGCGGCATATTCGCAAAAGCTCGCGCAAAATGCCCTGCGGCTCATTAAAAACCTGCAACCCAAGGCGACACGAAACGAAATCGAACGAATTGTCGGGCAACAGAAGCGCCGCGGCATCACCGTACTGGTATTCGATGTTCTCGAGCCCATAATCAGCAATGTGCTGCCGCGCGTAGCGCAAAAATGGCTTCGAGTGGTCGACGCCGACGATGTATTCGGGTCGAAATTCCCTTTGCAAAAGGATCGCAAAATCACCAAGGCCGCAACAAACGTCCGCGATGCGCAAACCCGGACGTAAACCGTGCCAAGCAAGTTTTTCCTGCTCGTGCTCCCAAACGATCTTCTCCTGGGTCCGAAGAACGTTGATGAATTCGTCGTCCTCGATAACCTCCTGAATCGGGTAAAACGCCTTGTCGTATACCTCGATGGAGACCGCCGGATAAAGCTCGGCGATGACCTGAAACTTCCGTATGGCCCACGGAATGACGCTGGAAAGAATAAACTTGATCTTCAGTTCAGGCCGTGACGTCGCCACCCACCGCACGAAACGGTTGAGCTCGAGAAATGCCACGTTGTTCATGTACTTGAGCCGCTTCAAGTTCACGCACAAAGTGCCGCGCGTACTCCACGCCGCCTGCTCGAGCGACGCTCGTACCGTCGACATTTCCTCAGCTACAAATGGACGAAGCGTTCCAGTGAGCGATATCTCCTGCTGGTCTTGCCCCTCGCCCGATACCTTCATGTTCAAGGCAACCGGCATGCATGACGGCGGCACTCCCGAGGACGGCACTCCCGAGCCTGACGGAGGCGCAATCGAGCTGCTCATACCTCACCCATTTCATCTACCTCGGGCAATTCGAGAAATAGACTCAATCGATTGCTCCCCGCGGGCTCGGCAAGCGTAAACGTGCACGTATACACCGCGACCAACTCGAGCATTCCCAGCATCGTATCTTCGCCCTCCGCAGGCTCCTCGAGACGCGCCCGAAACCAACTCTTCAAATCTGGCTGATTGACCATCTTCACCGCCATTCGATAAAAAATGCGATGTTGGTCCGAGACAGGAATTGTTAATTGAAGCACGACGTGTCGTCCACGCTTACGAAAGATGACTTCGATCTCACCATCCTCGGCGTGATTACGAAACACAACCTCCAAAAGCTCGTTGACGAACGTCGAAAGGAGTGTCGCGTGGCGCTCGGGATCGCCCTCGTTCGCACTCACGTACCGCGCAAGGTAATTTGCGACGAGATGACAGTGGCTCCACTGCCGTGCGAAACCGTTCCCGGTGAACTTCGCCGCCATGATCATGCGGTATCGGTTCGACGCGAGCTCGAGTTCCTGTGGCGCGGTCGGTGTGCTGGTTTTGGCAATCGACATTGGAACCTCGACGGCTTCCATGCGTCAGCGGGGCAAGGCTAGCCGCTCCCGATGCGCACGTCGAGAGTCCACTTGCCCCCGTTCGCCATGTGCGTCGTTCGCGAAGCGTTCGCTGCAATTCACGCGCTGGGTCGAGACGCGTGTAGAAGGTATCGGTTTTCTTAGCCCAGGCATCCAGCCTTCGTGCCACCAGACGAGACGCGTTGCAAGAGTCGCCAATCGTCCCGAGCACACAACGGACGCAAAACGCTCCGGCAAGCGCACCAGTTACCGTACGAAATGCGTTTTCAGGGCTTGGTGTCTTCAAGGCGGGGCGTGTTGGAAACACTTTGTCGCAACCGCGCGCGGCGACTGGGGATGGATCGTCATCCTCCAGGTCGTCGCGCGCGGCTCGTGTCGATGTCGTTACGGCGTCAGAAGCCACCACCGATCTGCGCGAGCAAGGACCATGTGTCTGCACCGACCTTGTCGCCACGACGTGTCGTTGGCGTGGACAGATCGTCAAAGAACGCAGGTCGATAACTGAAGCGTGCGCCAACCTTGATGTTCGGCGTCAAGAGCCGTTCGGCGCCCGCGACGAGCGGGACGATGAGCATCGCGGGATCTCCGTTGCGACCAGCGAATCCTGCATATCCGACGCCTCCGACAACAAACGGTTGCACGGGAAATTCGTGGGGCAAAAGAACGTTGTACCGAAGGCCAGCATCGATCGCTGTCATCACGAGCGAATCTTTGGTGTCACTACGTTCGTTGACGCTTCCCAAGTAGTTGCCCTCGATCGAAAATCGATCGGACATGGCTCCGGTGACCCGCAAATTCCACGCAGGTCCGGGCGCACCGACGCCACCGACAAACCCCACCACACCGCCTCCTCCTTCGACGGAAATGACCGGTTGAGGAATTCGCCGCAGCACTGGTTGATCTGCAGGCGGTAAGCCCGCAACACGTCCCTGTCCCTGTGCGGGAGGCGTTTGCACTCGAGCCCCTTGTCCTTGCGCTGGAGCTAACTCTTGAGCGCGGACCAACGTGGGCGCTCCTATCGCGACGACGGCCACAAGGGCCGCAACCCACCCAGTTCTCATTGTTTTCCTCCTCGGATCGTTGGCGAATACAGCCTCGGAGACCCTCGTCGCCTCCACGGTCGCGTCTCTGCACGCAGCGCGCCAAGTGGATGCTGTGCAGGCCAGGTGCCACCGTTCAACCACCCAACTGCGCAGCGCTCGATCGCCTCGATCCACCGCCGTGGAAACTCGAACACGATTTGCACGATGTCTTTGCGTGACTGCGTGAAAACTCCACATGACTGTGGTCGGCGCGTTCGCACAGTGCGACATTCGTCGTAGGAGTTGTCGATGAACCTCAAGTCGATCTACGAAACCCTCACAGCGCTCGGCACTGGCGCCATGATCGTTGGCTGCGGCGCGCAACAAACACCCGTAAACACAGCCGAGTCGCCTCCAGTAGAAACGGCGCCAGCAAGCGCGATGAAAGAAGCGAGCGGC
Organism: Polyangiaceae bacterium; assembly: GCA_031415295.1. Taxonomy (GTDB): domain Bacteria; phylum Myxococcota_A; class Polyangia; order Polyangiales; family Polyangiaceae; genus Polyangium. Next base: position 8,895 of record JANORL010000752.1, read on the forward strand.
AGTGAAGCGGACGCTCCGATGGCAACTCCTGCCGTTGCCTCATCCGAAGAAAAACCAAGCACCAAGGAGATGGCGGCATTGCCAACGCTCGGTGGTCTTGGTGGAGCAACGCCTGCGGGAGCAACGCCTGCTGAAGCGACGCCTGCGGGAGCAACGCCAGCGAAGACAACGTCAGCGCCCGTTGCAGCCAAGGCCAAACCCGTGGTGAAAAAATCAACTGCGGCGGCAAAAACAACCGGCAATAACACCGGAAAGAAAAAAGACGCGAGTAGTGCGTGCGGTGAAGGCGGCTGCGGCTGAGACTGCGTCAGCTGCGACAAACCACACGTTTATCTGTGAAGAGCTCATGTGAGGGAAGTTTGTCGAGACCAGTGCGCCCGTACGTCTCGCTGCTAGTCCAGATACGCTGCCACTCACGTCGCCGGATCCGGCAATCTGTAAGAGAAGCCATGCCTTGATGAACGACGTAGCGATGAACTTTGTGCTCGTCCGATCCCGTGGCACCCTGACGCGCGGGGACATTGCACAACGTCCTGCGCTCGCAGACCTGAACGCTCTCTCATGACAAGCAGCCCGGAACAGGACCCTCTCGGTATCGTCGGGACAACCCTCGCCGAGAAGTACCGCGTCGATGCCATCATCGGTGAAGGCGGTTTCAGCATCGTCTATCGCGCCGAACACCTCATCTGGCGGCAGCTCGTCGCCATCAAGTGTTTCCGCATTTTGGCGCAAGCTCCGATCGAGAAACGCGACGAACTACTCGATGGCTTCATCCAAGAAGGTCGGCTACTCGCGAGTTTGTCCAGTCGATCGGCCGCCATCGTGCAGGCTCGCGACATCGGCAAGTTCACGACCGCCGATGGTCAATGGATCCCGTACATGGTCCTCGAGTGGCTCGACGGCAAACCTCTCGAGCAAGTGCTGTTCGAAGAACGAGTTTCGGGCCGACCCGCGCGACAGATCAACGAAGCGATGGCGCTGCTCGAACCGGTCATCGTGGCGCTCGAAATTGCGCACGGGAAAAACATCGCGCATCGCGACATCAAGCCGGCCAACATCTTTGTGATTGGTGATCCTTCATCACCGACACCGTTCACGAAAGTGCTCGATTTCGGCATCGCCAAAGTGATGGCCGACCACGCGGCGGACTCGTCGTCTTCTGCAAAAACGGGCACAGAAATCACTGCGTTTACGCCGAACTACGGCGCCCCCGAACAGTTCAGCCGATCGCATGGCGCCACAGGTCCGTGGACGGACGTTTTCGCCATGGCCCTCATCCTCGTCGAAGTATTACGCGGCGGCATCCCCGCACTCGACGGTGCAGACATCATCCAATTCGCCGTTGCGTCACGAGATCCTTCGCGCAGGCCCACGCCACGAACGTTTGGCGTGCCTGTGTCTGCGGGAGTCGAAGCCGTCTTCGCCAAAGCACTCGCTGTCGCTCCGGGAGATCGTTTCCCATCCATGGGGCTGTTCTGGGCAGCACTGCACCAAGCCGTTTTTCCTGGAGTGACTTGGAATCCGGGCACCACGAGCGGGATTTGGGCACCTGGGGCATTGTCCGGACAAAGCTCATCGTCTGTCGCTGAAGGAAGCTTGCAGCGTTCATCGCTCGTGTCGATGCCGTTCGCGAGCATCGCGCCTTCACGAGCAGCCAACGCGGGAACGATTCCACTGCTGTCGCCGAATGATCTTTTGGCCAACTCCGGCACGCGTCCAAAAGTCGCGACGCCGATGACGCAAGTGCCCACAGAACCAGACTTCGGCAAACCAAGACGTAGCGCTGGGAGTTTCATCGCCATCGTTGCGGTCACGGCGATCGTGCTCGTCGGTGGGGGACTCGGAATCTACAAATTGCTTGCCAAAACGCCGAGCAATCCGCGGCCACATTCTTCCATCGCCGTACAACCGAGCGCCGCACCATCGGCATTGATCAACGCCGTCACTCGACCCAACGAATGCCCTGCAGGCATGGTGCTCGTACCGGGTGGCAAGTTCTTCATGGGCTCGGATGAAGCCGATTTCAAACTCTGGCAACCGGCCCACAAGACCATCATCGATACGTTCTGCATCGACAAACACGAGGTCACTGCAGCCGACTACAAAGCATGTTCCGACCTAGGCGAATGCAAACGTCCACCGGACGCGCCGAACTGGCCGAAGACCACTGGATCGACGGACGAGGAGCACGAAAAGAAACGTGCTGCGTATGCGGAGCTCTGCACGTTCGGCAAAGCTGACAGCGACAAACATCCGATCAACTGCGTGAGTTGGCTGCTCGCCGATAGCTACTGCACACTGCGGAAAAAACGATTGCCCACGGAGGCCGAGTGGGAGTTTGCCGCACGTGGATCGGATGGGCGCAAGTTCCCCTGGGGCGACGAAGCTGGAACGTCCGGTCGCATGAACGCAGGTGGTGCCGAGTTCACGCGATGGGAGAAAACGCACGGTCTCGCCACGAGTCCACGCCTCTACGACAGCGACGACGGATACGAAGGAACGGCTCCCGTCGGAAGTTTTCCCAAGGGGCAAACGCGGTTTGGCGCGGACGACTTCATCGGCAACGTGTGGGAATGGACCTCGGACTGGTTTGAAACCTACAAGCCCGACGAGGTGATCAATCCGAAAGGCGCACGTACGGGCGATCGGAAAGCGATTCGTGGCGGCGCGTTCAACGGCGGAAACATCCTGTGGCTCAACCCAGCATTTCGCTTCCACCAAGTTCCCGATGCGACGACACCAGTCATCGGCTTTCGTTGCGCGATGAATCTTTGAAAGGGTTCAAAGCACAAGCTGCTACCTTCTGCGGCCGTGACGGTCCCCGATAATCTTCTCGCCGACCCGTCGGTGACGGGACCACTCGGCTCCCTCGCATTGTCCCACGTGCGTCCGGGCAGCTCAGTGCTCGCTTTGCGCGCCGCGAGGTGGCACGAAGGCTTGACCCGTCTCGGCGTCGTGCTCCCGTTTTCCCTGGTACACGATGTCGGCCTGCTCTTCGCCGCACCACGCGATCACCTCGAGATCGCCGCACGATGCGAACCATCGTCGATCGCCCGCGGTTTGCCCGACTTGCTGCGTTTGTCCGACTCCTACCGACGTATCCTGGACGAACTCGCGCAAAGTGAAATCGTGCGTCGCGCGTCCGAACTCAAGATGGGTGATGACCTCGTCATCGTCTTGCTTTCCCGCCTTCTCGGAACTCTGACCTCACGCATCAACGTCGCACCTGCCTACCGCTCCGCCGTACCCATCGATGCGACCCTCTTCGAACGCCTCGAACAACAACTGCCCGCTCTCTTCGTCACCACGCGACGGAACTTCGAGATGTCTGCACTCCAAGCCCTCGAAACCTCGCGCCTTTACGTCCTCACGATCACCGATGCCATCGACCTCGATACCTTGCGCCTCTTCGGAATGCTCGGCGCTGACGGCACCGGCGGGGCTCTTGCTCAAGTCGACTTGCTCGCCGCGTTTCAATCTCCAGAAGCCAACGACGTCGTGAACTTCTCGCTCGAGATTCTTCCGAGTGTCCTCGAAACGAAAACCCGACGCTCCGCCGGCACCACCGCAGCCCATGGTTACAACGGCATCGGCACGCGAGGATCCATCGACAGCCTCGTGCTTACCGAACTCGCGTGGGACGACCTCGAACTCGCCCGACGTCTTGCCGACAACGAAGTACTTTATTACGCGCGTGAACAAAGTCGCGATGAGCAGCGTCGCGTCCACTACATGCTCATTGACGCCTCGGCATCGATGCGCGGAGATCGACAAACTTTCGCGCGTGGCATGGCAATCGCCACAGGCAAGAAACTTTTACTCGAAGGCGAAGATGTTGCGTTTCGATTCTTCGACGCACGCTTGTACGAAATCCATCGCGCACACGGGGACAAACTCCCGACAGCACACATTCTTTCGTTCAAAGGTGAACGAGGTCGAAACCCGGCACGTGTTTTTGCAGAGTTGTCGACGGACCTCGAGTTGATGCGCCAACGCGATCCTCGCTCGCCCGTCATTCATTTGTTCACGCACGCCGCGCTCTACATTCCGCGCGAGATGGTCCAAGCCGTACGCAAATTTGCACATATCGCCGGTGTTTTTATTCTCCCCTCCGGGGGCAAACTCGACCTCGACTACCTCGACCTGCTCGATGCCCACTGGGTTATCGATCACGCCACTTTGTCGAGTGGTTCAGCTCGAGCGAATGCGGCTCGCTCCATCCTCGACCAAACCAAAGGCCTGTCGACCGGCGAGCAAGCGGCGACGCAAGGGGCTGAAGCATGAGCGCGCGGTCTCTGCAGGAGTTACGCGAAGACGCTCGTGCCTCCTCTGCTCGTGGTGATTTCGAACGCGCACGTCATGCGTTGCTTGGAGCTCTCGGCGATACGAAAGTTCGCGAAGAAGAATACGTCTCGGTCACGCGCGAATTGCGCGAGATTCTGGTGCACGTTGGCGACTTTCGCGGTGCCCTTACGCTCGATTGGTACGCGGGAAACGATCGAGGACAGAGGGATCTCATGGGTCGCGTGCCCCCGATCGATCGTGCACGCACGACACTGGCGTGGGCTGATCGTGCCGAGGATCCTGGCCGCAAGCAGTCGCTTTATGCGAGTGCCGCCGACGAATTCGAATCTGCCGGACTCGTTGCGCAAGCGGCCATCGCGCGTGAGCGTGGAGGCGATTTGTATCGAGCACGTGCGTTGTGGTCACGTCTCGCCCAGCTCCTCACGGGGACGGGCGGAGATTTCTACGCCGCAGGACTCGCTCGTTTTAACCTCGCCCGTACGTCTTTACGAACTGGTGAACCCGCCGCGGCACGCGAAGCCGTCGTTGCGTCCGTCCACTTGCTCGAAGAAGCGGCCGATCGTTACGAAACCGTAGGACAACGCGAACGCGCGTTCGACTGCTACCAAGTGCTCATCGCGATCGGCCGGGAGAGCGGCGAGTTCGAACACGTGCTCGAAGGCTACGTCAACGTCATCCGCATCCTGCGCGAGGATCACCTTCGATATTACGCACTCCAATCGTATGAAGAGGCGCTTGCCGCAGCCGAGAAACAGAAAGAGGTTTCTGCTGCAGCAACACTCGCGCGCGAAATGAGCGCGTACGCGCGCAAAGAGGGACTCGTGGCCGTGGCCAACTTCGCCACATTTGCCCAAGCGCGCCTCTGGCAAGAAGTCGCCGATGCTTCCCTGGCTCGAGGTTCACCCCCGTCGATCGCGGAAAACGCACTGCTCGCCGCCGTCATCTCTCTGGCCGAAGTGGGACAATACGGCCGCGTCGGACACGTCTACGACAAACTCGCCACGCTCGACGTCGAGCCAGGGCGGCGCAAACATTATTCGACTGCACGCAAACGTTACGTTGATGCAGCCGACGGACGTATCGACAGTCAGCCGCTGCCTGCGCACTTACGGCATGAAGTCGGTTTCCCCGATGTTTGGCACGTTGATCTTGTCGAGTGGGAACAACGAGGCAGCGCGGCCGATGCAACGGGAGACGTCATCCTCGACCCTACAGCGTGGGCCGAAGTGACTCGCCGCAGAGCGCTGCTTGCACGCCTGACAGCTCTCACCATCGAAACCCAAGAGCAAGCAGCTCCGATGCAAGGCGCGAATGCACAGCTCTACGGCACGCTCGCCGAACAACTCGCTCTCGTCGAGCTCTACACAATCCTCTCCCCGCTCGAACGTTTGTTCCGCAGGCCTGAACCGCAAGTGCGTGTTTCCGTTGTCCGAGCGCTCTCGCGATTCCTTTACAAGCGTACATTCATCACGTTGCGTGATGCGCTTGGCGATCCTGATGCGACCGTTGTCCAAGAGTCGGCAAAAGCCGTCGAGGATTTACGATTTCCGCACGCCTTCGATCCGCTCGCGCGCATCTACCGCGAATCCCAGACGGCCTCGATTCGCGCGTCCGCCGTGCGCGCCTTGGCCCACATCGATACGCTCGAAGCCGCGGAACTTCTTCTTTCGATCATCCAGCACGATGGGCGCGAAGAGCAGAAAGCAGCCGTCGATTCGCTCAAAAAAGCTCGTGGCATGAAGTTTGTGGACACTGCCAAGAACGCGCTTCCCGGTTTGTCCGAGACTTCGAAAACGACCATTCGCGAAATTCTACGTGCACGTGGTGTTGGCTGAACTTTGCGGTGTCGTTGAATTCTACGTAAGTTGCGTAGGGCCTTTCCTGTACCGTTTTTCAAGTTCATCCCGAGCGACCACACACTCCGTTCGGGCTATTCAAGGAAGCGAAGACGGCGCGCTTCCTGGGGGGGAGGCGCTTTACAGCTGTCACGGCCCCCGGGAGAATCGCTGCTCGACAAGGTCGACGTTTCGGCGACTCCCGGTGGCCGGATTCTTTTTGACGAACGTTACTTGTTCAGGATGGACGCGAGGGCGGGGTCGAGGTTTGGCCAACGAAACTCGTAACCAAGCTCCTGGGCGCGCTGCGGGACCACATGTTGTCCGGTCGTAACGATCTGGGACGACTCACCCATCCCGAGCTTGAGGAACGTTTCGGGCACCCGAAACCATGACGGTCGATGCATGGCGCGACCGATGGATTTGGCGAGTGCTTCATTCGTCACGGGGTTGGGAGCAACCGCGTTGAGGGGCCCCTGCGCAGCGGGATTGTCCAAGCAGTACAGGATCAAACCCACGATGTCGTCTGCGTGTACCCACGAGATCACCTGTGAACCTCGTCCGATGGGACCTCCACCGAACATCTTGAACGGTAGGATCATTTTCTCGAGCGGCCCGCCGCCTTCGCCAAGCACGATTCCGATACGCAAACGGATCGTTCGAACACCAAACGATTCGGCAGGTGTCGCCGCAGCTTCCCAAGCATTGACGACGTCCGCGAGAAACCCTTGCCCGCGCGATGAAGTTTCCGTGAGGCGTTCAGTTCCCGGTCGTGCTCCGTAAAATCCAATGGCCGACGCACAGACAAACACGTCAGGCTTTTTTTCTGCGCGACGCATGCCTTCGACCACGAGCCGCGTCGATTCAACTCGGCTCGAGACGATCCGCTTGCGCACTTCATCGGTCCATCGTTGCGCGACATTTTCGCCAGCCAAGTGAACGACTGCGGAAGCACGACCGAGTTCATCGAGCCACGGACCTTCGTGCTCTGGATCGTAGGCGACAGCAATCGCGCCTTTCGGCAGACGACCACTCGTGCGCGAAGGATCGCGTGACAACACCGTCACCCGATCACCTCGTGCAAGCAGCGCGGTCGTTAATGACCGCCCAATAAAACCCGTTCCACCCGTGAGCAGGACTGACTTGACCACGTTGCTCCTTAGCATGGCCTCTCCCGTGGTAAAGCGTGCTCGTGGACCTCGAAACCTTCAAAAAACTCCCTCTTGGTGGCACGGATCGACGCAGCATCGTTTCCGGATTGGCAGAGCACGGTTCACGAACTGCGCGTGAATTGCTCGATACGCAGCTCGGTCGAGTTCAGTCGCGTGGTGCGGTCATTCCAAACGATACGGCCGTGATCATCTTGGGCGGATCGAATGGCATCACGCGAGCCATTGCGATCGAGCTTCTTTTTGGCGCGCGCGCTGCGGTGTTCGGCGTTCACTACGACAGCGACAAAATGCAAATCGGTGTGCATCACGTGGCTGCGCTGAGTGAACGAGCAACCGCGCAAGGACTCACGGCGCGTTTTTGGAACAACGATGCTACGAAGCCGAACGTTCCGAACGAGATCATTGCTGAACTCAAAGGCAAGTACCGCGCGGTGCATCTCATCAACGGCATCGCAGCAGGAGCGACCAAGCGATACGTCGAGCACGGTCCTACGAAAGTGAAAGATATCGACGTCGCGTTTGATCCGATCTTGCAGGTGCCCGACTTCAGCCGACCGGAAAACGTGCGTCGCGTCGGGTTTGTCGAGGTCGAAGTTGCGACGGAGAGCGACATCGAGCGGACCAATCGCTTCATGGGCACCTCGTCGCTCATGTGGGCCGAAGCATTGGCCAATGCCGGGTTACTCGTTGCGGGTCAAAGCATTGTTGGTTTTTGTGACAACGACTTCGAGCCGGATGATCCGGTGTACGCGATGGGGCCCTTGGCTGGAGCGAAGAAGCTTCAACGCGAAACGATGGCGCAGATTCACGATCGTTTCGGCGCCAAGACCGTGCGGATTTGTTACCCCGCGGTAGCGACGACAGCTCTCGGAGCCATTCCTGGAGGCTTGCTGATGTACGGTTTGTCCGCGCAAATTCTGAAAGAACGCGGCCAATACCAAGACGTCATGGACCTTGGAGCGGCCACCATGAAGATGTTCGAGCCGGGTTTCGCGTCCGACATTTTACGGCTCGACGATGCCTACCAAGCCGCGTTGCCAGAATTTCATCGGCGTGAAAACGCTCTCGGGCCGGACGACCTACAAGCGTCGTTTTCCGCGCTTTACTCTCAGTGAAAAGAATCTTGGATCGTGCGTGAATCAACGCTCGAACGCCTCGTCCAAAACGCCTGGCTTTCGTTGTGTGTCGATGCACCCGACACTCGATGCACACGATGGTTTCTTAGCTGAGACGTTTGCTTGCCATTTGCAAAAACACGACACGTATCGTGGTCACTCCGATGCCCACGGTGCGTGCACATGATGCGAATGCGTAGGGTTGGCCCGCGGAAGCGCCTCTGCTACTGTCGGCCCGTTCTTTGTGGAACTCGGGTGCTTACCTGAAGGAGATCGAGATGATTAAGAAGATTGGACTCTTGCTTGCTGGTGCCATGGGCTTGTACGCGTTGGAAGCTTGCGTGTTGGTGCAAGTGGACTGTACCAAAGACCCCACGAACGCAGCGTGTACGGACAACTCGGGCGGCGCTGGCGTAGGTGGTGGCGGTGGCGATGGCACGGGCGGCACCGGTGGCATCGGAACGGGTGGAACCGGCGGAACTGGCGGCGCACCGGTTGTGTGCTCGAACTGCTGCTCCGACATCGTCATTGATGCGGCTCAGGAGCTCTGCATGACCGCGTCGCAAGGCTCGCAGGACACTTACAAGGCCCTTGTGGATTGTAGTTGCGGCATGGGCGGCAAGTGCGAGCCCGTCTGTGGCACCAACCGCTGCGCCGGCATGCCTTCCAGCAAGGAGTGCAACGATTGCTTGACAAACCAGGTGGATGGTTGCGGCAGCGAAGTGAACACGTGCGCAGGCGACAACGATCCGACCATTTGCAACAAGTGAGTTGCAGGCCGGAATTCATGTGATCACCCGAGCGGCCCTCATCCGGCCGCTCGCGGCATTTTGTACGCCGTGCTAATTCGCCCCGCGTGAAAGCCATCATCATCGGCGCTGGCCGCGGTAGCCGCCTCAAACACCTCACCGACGACATCCCCAAAACCCTCGTCCCCATTCTCGGACGACCCATGCTCGACGGCATCCTCGAAGCCCTCGCTGCAGGTGGTTTCACCTCAAAAGACATCATCTTCATCTGCGGCTACAAAGCCGACGTCATTCGCGCTCGTTACCCCGACTTCACGTACGTCGAAAACACCAATTGGGAACGCAACAACATCCTGGCGTCCCTTTTGTGCGCTCGCGAGTTTCTCCAGGACGGGTTCGTCTCGACATATGCGGACATCGTCTACCGTCCGCAAATCGTCAGCGACATCGTCAAGTCACCGCACGACATCACGCTCGCTTGCGATACCGACTGGCGGCGTCGTTATGTCGGCCGATCGCAACACCCCGAAACCGATGCTGAAAAAATGCGTGCTGATGGAAGCCGCATCGTCGAACTGTCCCGACGCATCGAATCCGAACGAGCTTCCGGTGAATTCATCGGTGTCATGAAGCTATCGGCCGACGGTTCACGCAAGTTTGTCCAGGCCTACGACGACGCGCGCGTCGCGTTCCCCCAAGGCGAATTCCGCGAAGGACGCACCTTTGAAAAGGCCTACTTGATCGATCTGCTCCAACGCATGCTCGAACGAGGCGAGCCGATGCATCGCGTCGACATGCACGGCGGATACATGGAGATCGACACCACCGAAGACGCGGCACTCGCTGAAGATTGGTGGCGCCTCAGCCACCAGAAATGAAAGCGCATCACAACGATCTCGGGGGGTTTGGGGGGCGTAGCCCCCCATCACAAACTGGTTAGAGTGCAAGAGTCGGGTCGCGAAGCGAGCCCGACGAATGCACTGAATAGGGCCGTTCGAGCGTCAGCGAGAACGTGCCCGGCTTTCAGTGCACCGGGGGGGTGAAGTGCAACCCTCCAAATCAAGACCCGCTTAACCCAACTGAAACCTCACCGACGACAAATCCACGCCCGCACAATCGACGATGAGTGTGTCTCCCGCGTGTACGACTTCTTTCGGACGTACCGCGGCAAAACTTTCACCTTTCGCGGGCTTACGACCGACGATCCGACACGGCACTCGTTCCTCGATGTCCATCACCGCGCTGTCCCGTTGCGACAAACCCATGTCCACATCAGCCGTCACCCGCACCACGTCCTCGAGCCGATACGCCGAACGAACACCTTCATGCGTCGCTTGAATCGCAATCAGCGGCGCCGACAACGCACTCGTCGAAAACGATTCGTCGAGATCGAGCGCTCCGCCCACCTTCCCAGCCACTCGCTGATCGAACATGCGCATCACGACCCGCACTTTCGGGTTCATGCGTTTCGCATCGAGCGCAATCTCCAAGTTTGCCAAGTCATCGCCTGTTGCACACACGATCGCTTTTGCACGTGCAACGCCCACTTTTACGAGCAGTTCGTCCCGACGAGCGTCTCCGATGTGCACAGGTACGCCTAATGCGCGTACGGTCTCGACAAACGCATCACCTTCGTTTTGTTCGATGGCGACAACGTCTTCACCCAATTGACAAAGCTCTTCGCTCACCCGGTAGCCGACGTGCCCGATGCCGCACACCACCACGTGATTGTTCATCATGTCAGTCATGATCGACGTCCAAAGCTGACGTTGCGTGTCGCGATCGAGCAGTGATGCACCGATCTTGAATACGCCTTGCGCCAACAAGAAAAGCCCTGCCAGCGGCGTGAACCAGAAGATGGCCCGCGCCACCAGCGTGTGAGGAAACGCCTCGGTCGGCTCGAACATGAGCAGCGTCCAGAGCGACCACACGGTCGAAGCAAAGTCGGGCAACGTTGCGCCACTGCGACGTAAGTCCCAACGAAGCAAGAACGACGCGCCGAGCAGATACAACGCGGCGTACACGAGCGGCACGCCGAGGTGTCGGAGCACGTAACCCGCCATCGCGATTCGCAAACGGAACCAGCGAACTCGAGGGCGACTACGAAGCGATCGGCTGGATGGAGCAGCCATGAGGTAGGGTACGTTATGACAAACGATACGACCGTGAAAGGTTGGTAGCGACCAACCTTTTTGTCGTGAATGGAAGGATCAATCTTCTTCTTCGGCAGCCTTGAAGCCGCTGTCCTTCATGACCTTTTCTTGGACCATTGGCGGGCAGATCGCGAGGTGATCGACAGCCATCGAGAAAGTGCCTTTGCCTTGCGTCATGCTCTTCAACTTCGACTCGTACTCGAGGATTTCCGACAGCGGGACGAAGGCGTTGACGATCGTTTGATCATCAATGGAATCGGTACCGAGGATTCGTCCGCGGCGGCTGTTGATGTCGCCGATGACATCACCCGTCGCGACCGTCGGCACGACCACGTGGAGCTTCACGACCGGCTCGAGCAACACCGGACCAGCTTGCGCGATGGCCGCTTTGAACGCCTTGCTTCCAGCCATCTGGAACGCGGCATCGGATGAATCAACGTCGTGGTACTTGCCGTCGTACACGCGAACCTTGAAGTCGACGATGGGGAAGCCTGCCAAGTGGCCCCTCGCCATCGACTTCACGACGCCCTTCTCGACCGAAGGAATGAACTGGCGGGGAATCGAGCCGCCCACGATGGCGTCTTCGAAGACAAACCCCGAGTTCCGCGCCGCAGGCTCCATGTCGATGTAACAAACACCGAATTGGCCGTGTCCACCGCTCTGCTTCTTGTGCTTGCCTTCGATACCCGTGACCTTCTTGGTGATCGTTTCTTTGTACGCAATGTGCGGTGCACCAAGGCGGCAATCGATCCCAATACGACGACGAATACGCTCGACTGTGATCTCGAGATGCAATGATCCGAGACCCGACACGACGAGTTCGCGCGTCGTTTCTTCGACCGCCACGGACAAACCCGGATCTTCTTCCGCGAGTTTGTACAGCGCAGTGCTGACTTTTTCTTCAGCGCCTTTGCCCTCGAACTTCACGCCACGCGAGAACAACGACGGCGGCACTTCCGGCGCCATGAACTCGAACGGGTGTTTCTCATCGCTCAGCGTTTGACCGCTCGACGTCGCTTTGAGTTTGGACAGAGCAACGATGTCGCCTGCTTTGGCCTCGTCGATCGCTTTCGAGTCCTTGCCGACGATGTTGTGGATTTTACCCACGCGTTCGGTGTGACCCGTGTTCGCATTGAGCAACGTGCTGTCGGCTTTTAGCGTGCCCGACAATACGCGTGCGTACGAAGTACGACCCACATGCGGATCGATCGAGGTCTTGAACACGAACACAGAAACGGGGGCATCAACGGAACTCGCGCGTTCCGCTTTCGGGGGTTCTACGCCGATTTTGCCACCAGGAACCGTGCCCTTCCACGCGGCATGAGTCGTGGGAGCAGGCACCAGTTCGACAAGGCCATCGAGAAGCGCGGCGATGCCGCTCGGACGCGTACCCGACGCGAAATACACCGGAACGAGTTTGGAGTCGCGCACCGCATCGCGCAGACCGTGATCGAGTTCTTCCTGCGTCAAGTCACCTTCGGTTAGGTACTTCTCGGTCAGGTCATCGTTTGTCCCGGCAACATCGTCCACGAGCCTCGCACGACCCATGTCGAGTTCACCCGTCAGTTTGTCTGGGATGGGGCTCGGGGCGATTGCATTCGGCGCTTCGGCTTTGCCGAGCCATACTTTCTTCGTCCGTAACGCGATGACGCCTTGGTAGTCGAGCCCCTCGCCCACGCGATGTTCCATCACCGCGATCGGCGCCTTCAGACGCGTCTTGACCTCGCTCACTACATCGTCTGGCTGTGCATTTTCCACATCGACTTTCGAGACGACGACAAACACCGGCAGGCCTTGCGAGCGAGCCCAAGCAAAGACGCGTTCGGTGATCGGTTGCACGCCGTCTTTGCCGCTCACGACAAGCACAGCCGCGTCGGCAGCTCCAAGAGCAAGACGCGTTTCCGCAAGGAAACTGCCTTCCCCGGGCGTGTCGATCACGTTCACTTTTTTGCCGCCCCATGACAGGTAGGCAACGCTCGCTTCAAGCGAGCAGGCGTGGTCTTTTTCTTCGGCCGTCTCGTCGAGAATGCTCGACTTATCGTCCACTTTTCCGAGCTTGGGCGTCGCCTTCGCCACGTACAACATGGCTTCAGCAAGCGACGTCTTGCCGGACCCTTTGTGGCCAATCAGGACAACGTTGCGAATGTCGCTAGGCGCAGTGGGTGTCATCGTTGGTTCCTGTCCACGCCCCTCACGCGTACGAGGTCCAGCGCCTCCATCGAAGGGCGGTTATTCCCTCTACCCGTGTTCGTGCATCCTTACCAGGGGAAAGGATGTTCCCAGGGCTGCTGCGCGTTGTGAATCGTCGGTCGGACGTACTCAACGTAGGGTGTACGCTTCCGTCGTCCTCCCTAGCTTCACACCGCTCGCGACGCCCTGAGAACACCCTTTGGGAGCGCTCCATCGAAGCTTTATGAGCGACTTTCCATGCAAGCCCTCCGGCTTCTCACGACCTGGATCCTAGGGATCCTCCTGACTCTCGTCGTCCTACGTTGGGATCGGAAACGGCTGAATGACGAGCAACGCGAGCGCAGTTGGAACTCGGCCACCTTGGGCCAAGCTCTGCTCAACTTCGGACCTTGGTCGATGCTCGGTTGGGGCTGGGTCACGCGAAGAGGAAAGGGGCTTGTTTTGGGTGTTTTGGCCGCGAGTTTCATCACCGTCGTGCTCGTGCTCGTCGATGAGCTCATCGTCGCAGCGTTTGGCGAATAGAACCCGTTACGCCTTGACGAACTCCGGCACCTTCTCCGTATTGGCCACGTCTTTCGCTTCACACCAACCGCGCCGAGCTTGATCGATGCCGTAACGCGCATTGCTCAATTCATCGGACGTCGTCGCGTGACTGGCCACGATGAGCTTCGCCCCCGTGTCTCGGGCCACGCGTGCGTAACCATCGGCGCTCGCCAACCGAACCGGCCGCGCATCGAGTTCCAGCAAAACGCCTCGTTTTTTGGCTGCTTTCGCGATCGCCTCGGCATCGATTTGCGCGAGTTTTTCTTTCTGGAACACCGCCGTCGGCCGAGCAACCACGTGCACTTTGCCACTGTTGATCGCCGCTATCAGCTTCGCCGTGCGTGCCTTTTCTTCCAACGTTTGCGCATTCAAAAGCTCCGCACGCACGATCGTCATCTCATCGAGCGCTCCGGGCGCCGCATCGAGCGATCCATCGTCAAGCACATCGACCGTCACACCTGCATGCAACGCGACGCCTTTGACATGTGCCGCTGCGTGCGCGACCGCGTGCAAGAATTTTTTCCGCACATCGGTACCTCCAGGCTGCGCCATTTCACGAGGACCAAGCACTACGAGAAACGAATACCCAAGTGCGTGCGCACCTTCGGCCAACCTCGTGACGACCTTATCCATGTGGTCGGTCGTCGGAACGTCGACGATATCGCCGAGCAAATCATTTGGTGTACAAAGCGTTGGCAACTTGCCCTCACGCGCAGCATCGATCTCGCCTCGGTCTTCGCGCATCTCCGGCGGAACGAACATCAAACCAACGGAGCCGAATATGTCTTCTTCGCGTTCTCCGGTTACGCGCGTTTCGCCGTCGAACACGCCGTATTCGTTGATCTTCAAATTCTTTCGTACACCAAGCATTCGGATCGCGATGTTGTGCGCCTTCGATCCTGTGAAGTAATGCATCGCGGCTCCAAACGATTCTGGCGGCACCACACGCAAGTCCACTTGCAAACCCGAACCAAGCACGACGCTCGTTTTCGTGTCCCCGTCGGCCAACACTTTGATCACGCCCGCATACGACGTGAGCAACTTGCCGATCTCTTTCGCCCCATCGGTCGCCGTCACGAGAATGTCGACGTCGCCCACGGTGTCGCGACGTCGTCGATAACTCCCCGCTACTTCGACAGATCCGACGCCATGTGCCGCGCGTAAGCGTTCGAGAATGGGATCGATCTCCGCATCAGCTTCCGAAATCGGAATCCGTTTCCCGCGCAACGCTCGCACTGAAATGCCTTCGAGGATCTGCGCTTCGAGTTTCGGACCGACACCTTTCAGCGATCGCAAACGTCCTTCTTTGGCAGCCGTTTCCAGCGCAGCGATCGAGTCGATGCCGAGCCCTTCGTGAATCGCTTTGGCGCGTTTCGGACCAAGCCCCGGAATTTCCAACAAGCCGAGCAAACTCTCCGGCGTGCGCTCTTTCAACTCGTGCAAAAGACCAAGCTCACCTGTCGCCGCAATCTCGCGAATTTTTCCAGCCAAGTCTTTGCCGATGCCCGAAAGTTCTTCGAGCGCCCCTGGTCCTTTTTCAGGGAACGACCCCACCGGTGAAGCGAGTGCTCCGACCGTACGCGCCGCGCCTCGATACGCACGCACGCGAAAAGGACTGGCTCCCTCGATCTCGAGCAGGTCTGCCAGTTGTTCCAAAACGCCCGCGACACCTTCGTTGTCCATCACGTCCCTCATGCCCCCTAGCGAAAGCAAATCACACTCCGCGCATCTCGCGCTATATGCGGGCGTGTGCCTTTGGTCGAGACAGACGCACCGACACCACGAATGATCGTCAAAGCGGCCACGTTTGCCCTGACGTTCAGCATGTTTGTCTCTATCACACATGCGTTCGACTTGCCGGCAGCCGTCAAACACACGAGTTCGTTATCCCAAACGCGTACATTACCGGACGCTTCGTCGTGGGCTGATCAAGCTCGAGGGGGCATACGTGGCATCACGATCGGGCCTATCGAGAGCTTGCGTCATGCTGGCAAAGGGTACGGATCGCCAGCTTGTGCGAAAGCGATGAACGAAGCGCGCGACATTGGAGCGACGTGGATTAGTTTGACGCCGTTTGGTCGAGTTTGGGATTTGAAACCCACCGGGATCGACCTCACGTTCGAGGCTCCGTTCGAGGAAAACCGCCGCAACGTTCTGGCCGCGATTGCCCAAGCGCATGCGCGAGGCCTCAAGGTTTTTCTCGTCCCGCATCTTTGGGTCGAAAAAGGAGATTGGCGTGCGCTCATTGATCCGGGTGACGACAAAGCTTGGGCGCGATGGGCTGAAGCGTATCGACACTTCTTGCTGACCTGGGCAATGGTCGCGGCGGAAGGTGGCGTCGAAATGTTCAGCGTGGGTGTCGAGTTACGTAGTTTCGTAACCACAAACCGAGCAGCGATGTTTTTTCCGATCATCCAAGACGTGCGTCGGATTTATTCGGGACTGCTCACGTATTCCGCCAATTGGGACGATGTCGACGACACGCTCATCCTGGGGGAACTCGACCTCATCGGCATCAATGCGTTCTACCCACTCGCGGACAAAAAGGGCGCTGGACGTGAGACGTTGATGGCGGGCGGCAAGCGCGTGACAGAAGGCATCGAGAAACTGGCGCGACAATGGCAAAAGCCCGTGGTGTTGACCGAAATTGGATACACGACGCGCACCGATCCTGCCGTGAAGCCGTGGGAATGGCCCGACGGCATGAAGGACGTCAAGGTCGACGAAGAAGCGCAAGCACAAGCGTACGAAGCGA
The DNA here is from genome assembly GCA_031415295.1 of Polyangiaceae bacterium. Lineage (GTDB taxonomy): Bacteria > Myxococcota_A > Polyangia > Polyangiales > Polyangiaceae > Polyangium. The sequence continues at coordinate 25,712 of JANORL010000752.1, forward strand.
TCATTGCCCCACTGCTCGATTCAAAGGCTGCCGCGGGATTTTTCGTGTGGCGCTATTACGCCGATCCGGATGACGTATCGCAAGAATCCGAGTGGGGGTTTTCTCCGCGAGGAAAGCTGGCCGAATTGATTTTGCGCGACGCGTTTACTGCGCGATGGGCAACGGACGGACCAGGGTTCGTCGGGGAAAACTTGGGGCGACATCGCGCGAGAACACCGGCTTTGTGGGGCTGGGAGTTCGCGCCGTAGCAGGAGCAAAGTGGTTGGCACCTTTTGCAAAAGTGGTTGGCACCTTTTCCAAAAGTGGTTGGCACCTTTCGCCATGACGATGACGTAAGCCCTGGTCGTCTCGATTTCTTGGCGCCGTGCGGCGGGGCCCCGGCACCTTTCGCCATGACGATGACGTAAGCCCTGGTCGTCTCGATTTCTTGGCGCCGTGCGGCGGGGCCCCGGC
>JANORL010000753.1:0-7729 GCA_031415295.1 Polyangiaceae bacterium
GTGCTCCGAGCAGCGAACTCAAGAATCCTTTGAGGCCCAACGCTTCCTCGGGCGTGGCCGGTCGAGCAACGATGGACGACGGACCCTGATACCCAAAATTATCGGAGCTCGATACGTAGGCGCCCCATTCAAGTGGCGTGGTGGCATCGAGCAATTGCAAAGGACGCACGTTGTGCCAAATCGCTGGACCAAAACGCCAAACCATTCCGTCATTTTGCGCCTCGACATGGCAACTCGAGCATGCATGATTGACCGCAAACGAACCACCTGGTCGCGTAAAGACTCGTTCGCCCAAAGCCACGTCCGCGGGCCTCGGATCCTGCGTCACGGGCACTTGTTGTACGAGTGTACCCGTCGCATCCAAAATACCGACGTCAAAAGCTTGGTAGGAATGCACGGCAATACGATCGCCGATTTTGACGAGTGCCCGAGCGCCTGCTCCGACAACGGTGCGTGTTTTTTCGGCCAGTGTCAACCGGTCAAGACCGACGACGATATCGGACGATTCCGACGAAACCCATAACGTATCGCCGACGGCGAGAACGCCCGAGGGATTCACGACGGGGCCTGTCGAGTTCATTTGCCGCGTCAAATCAGTTCGACGCAAGACGGTAGCGAATCCAGGTTTACCGGGGTCAGCCCCGACGACGACGACTTCGTGCACGAAAGGTTTGGCCATTGGAGCGGCTTGCGATGGTTCGGGATCTCCATCGGTGGCGGCGATGTAAAGTTCCGCTCCATCGTCGGAAATGGTCATAGCGCGCAAATCGGCCGAAATACCCGTGATCGTATTGGTAACGTTGTTTGTCGCCGTATCGATGATCCAGACGTCTTGATCATCATTGGGGCCATACGTGCCACGCGTGTCTTTGATTTTGTTGCCCGAACGATACGACGCCACGTAAAGCCGTTTGCCATCGGGCGACAAGACGAGTGCGCGGGGATCGAAGCCGACGTCGATATGCGTGACGAGAAGGCGTTTTTCGACGTCCACGACGGCGACTTTACGCATGGTCGCGAGCGATACGTAAAGCAGTTTGCCATTGGACGAAATGGCCAATCCCGTCGGTTCGTCCCCAACCCATAACGCATCGGTGAGCACTTTACGCGTGCGATCGATGAATCCAATGGTATCACCCCCACGTAACGCGACGATGACGTCATTGCTTTGCGGATGATGGGCAATCGCTGCCGGCCAACGACCGACGGTGATATCGGTCGACTTTTTCCAATTCCCGTTTCCATCGACAATGAGATTCGATACGGTGTACGATGCGCCATTGGTTATCCATAGTTCTCCGTCCACATTCGCAGCACCATACAATGGCGTGAGGTAATGATTGCGGAATCGTTCGGCAGGCGTTCGTTCGACGACGACCAACTTGACGGCTGAATTTGCGGGATCGTTTAACGTGAAAAGATACGTACCCGGCAGGTCCGGCGTAAATCGCGGCTCGGGCGCGCCTTGTTTCCACAATAGGTTCTCGCTTCCTTGGGGTGCAAGCGCGATTTTCCATTCGGTAATGGGCGAACATGCGGGATGCGTCAAGATACGCGGCAAATAAAACGTTTCGCCAAGCGTATGGGCGCGCGGATTTTGGAGCGGTAAAAGGTCGCCCGCGCAAGAAAACGAAGCCCCGGAAGACGAGCTGGTATCGCCTCCCGATCCACCCACTCCACCAGCTCCACCCACTCCACCAGCGCCTCCGGACGATACGCCCGTTGATGTCGCCGTCGTCGCAGGTTCATCCGAACACGCAATGGGCAGAGCGGCAAAAACCGCAAGAACTGGAGCAAGTATCGATATTCGCATGGCTATTCCTCGTTTTTTGTTTGCGTCAAGTGACCGCAGTTTTCCTACGACGCAACAGCGTAGCAGAAATCAAACCCAATCCCCAGAGTTTCCAATCGCGCGTCGATACTGGCGCCCGATACGCGCAGGATCCTGCCACGCTGGGCGGTCGATGGCCGCCGGAATTCGTGCCTCCTTGGCCATTTCCTCCAAAACCATTTCCACCGGTCCCGCCTCCGCCACCTGCTCCGGTGCTCTCTGCACTGGACGCCGTCGGATTTAATTTGAATCCAGCGTTGCTCTCGTCGAAAACGTTTGCATTCGTCACGTCCGATATACGCACGATAGCTCGTTGAGAACTGGCGCCCGGAACAATCCACGGATGGGTACCCGTATTGGGTGTCGAAGCAATGATCGTCGTATAGGTTTTGCCGTCGTCGATCGAAACCTCGATTTTGACGTTCGCGATATTTCCTACGGTCGCCCAACGAATGTCGAATGGATTCCCAACCTGAACCGTCTCGCCACCGTCCGGCGCTGCGACGACGATTCCCGTACCTTTGACCAATACAAATCGGTCCGTCACCACGCCGTCCCAACGCAAATTCATGAGCGACAAACGATTTTCTTGCACATCGAGCAAACACGACCCGTTGGCCACTTCGTCGAAATACATGACGGGATGCCCGCCCAAACCTCCAGTCACCGCTCCACCATGCCCCGCCACGACGTACACGGTTCCGTCGTGTGCAACATTTCCCGCGGATTTCACGTAGGGACCATTTCCAAGCAGTTGGCCATCCCCCGAATCGACGATATGCCCATTCGTCGTCGTGGGCGTGCCGTACGCCCCATCGATCAAAAACGAGCGCTCGTAGATATGCGAATGACCGGCGAGCACCACATCCACTCCACCAGCTTCGAGAATAGGCAGAGCGTTCTTTCGCATTTCGATGAGTGGTGTCTCGATATCCGAATCATGCGTGCCTTTGCTGTAGGGTGGATGATGCCAATACGCCACGATCCATTCTTGATTCGTCACCGCAAGATCCACTTTGAGCCACGTGAGCATCGCGCCATCGACAGTACGCGGTGAATCTTGCGAATCGAGGACGATGAAATGCACGTTGGCATAATCGAACGAATAATACGCTTCGGTTCCTGAAGCCACTCCGCCAGCTTCCCCGCCTTTGGGCAACACGTACGCTTCGTAATAAGGTCCCACTTGCGTACCCGAATCCGAACTCACCGCTTCATGGTTGCCGATCGTCGGCCAGCAGGGCGTATTTCGCAGAATATTCGAATACACGCCAAAAAAATGGCTCGTGAGTTCCGACGTCAATCCCGAGAAATACGCAATGTCTCCCATGTGCAAGAACAAATGCGGTCGGTAAGGTCCGACGGCTGAAAGCATCTTATCGCGCACGGCGATTTGACGTAAACTGCCATCGCCCGAATCCCCCAAAATCCACGCTCGAAACTTCTTACGGGTCCCCGGCGTCGGGTTCGTCTCGAAATAATGCGCAGGATCTCCTCCAGCGAGTTTTTTTCCCGCCGATCCTACCGCATAATAATACGTTGTATTCGGCAAAAGCCCAGAAATCTTCACTTCATGCTGCTTGACCAAAACCGCCTTCGTGATCACCTTGTCCAACGTGCCGACACTCGATCCATACCAAACTTCGCTCGCCGTCTCCACGTCGGTCGTCCACACGATGTACGTCGAATCTGGCGTGGTCGATTGAATGAACGGAGCACGAACAAGGCTTTCGGCTCGAGATCGAGACGCGCAAAACATCGTTGCCCCCACAACGACGGAAAAACAACCTAATGTCCAAATCGCGTTTTTCATGAATGACTTCTACCTCTTTGCCGACTTCGCCACAATAGACGCCCGGATTTCATCCAGCAACATGCGGGCTTCATCGAGTTTGGGGGAATGACTGACGACCATTTCGAGTTCTTTGATCGCGTCCTCGTGGCGCCCGAGAGCACGCAGAGCTTTCGCGCGAGCCATTCGTGCAAAATCCGTGGACCGCACGGCAATACGCGTATCCGCTTCGCGTAAAGCGTCTTCGCGATCTTGGCGCGCATTCGTTGATCTGCCCGCGGCCGCGTGTTGTTCGGCGCGGATCAGCAACCATTCGGTTTTGACGGGGAGGTTGGGGAGAATTTCGTCGACGAGACGTATGGCGTGATCGTATCGACCGCGTTTGTTTTCGACTCGAATGAGGGCCAAACGAAGGACGACGGCGCCCGCAAGAGTCCGCATTCCTTCGTCGTACCCACGTGCGGCGTCGTCCCAATGGGCGAGCGTTTCGTCCATACGTCCGCGCGCCAAAAACAATTCGGGATCTGCCTTTAATGCCAAAGCTGCTGCATAATCGGCTCGCGCTTCGACAAACCGTTTTGCTGCTTCGCGAATTTTCCCGCGCACGTCGAGCGCTTTGGCCGAAGGAATTCCCGTGGCGAGAAACGCCGTCAATAATGTTTCGGCCTCTTTGGCTTCGCCTTTCGCGGCCAAAGTGAGTCCTTTCTCGAGGACGATTTCACGACGTTCGGGGTCGAGTTTTTGGGCAATGGCGAGATCGGCGAGTGCGGCAGGGAATTTCGCTTCGCGCCGGAAAAGCGCGGCTCGTTCGATATAGAGCGACGTTTTGGTGGGCTCTTTTTGAATTCTGGTGCCGAGGGCAGCGATTTCCGCACTGACTCCCTCGTGCGCAGGTGCCGGAAAGACGACCAACGATAACCCAACGAAGAGGCACGATGTGAAATGTTTGACCATGGGAAACTCGTCAATCAGGGGCACCCGGCGCTTGCGACGAGCAGGTCGTCGATGTTCCAACTACCTTCGGCAAAAGCAAAGCCCGAACCCACGTTGTGCCCGAATCGAATACGCATGTTCGCGCTCTTGTGGGCCGAAATGTCATAGGTTACTTTTTGCCAAGAGGTATCACCAACCGATGTGGAGCCACTTTGCCAAATCATGGCCCACGACGAACCATTGAACACTTCGATGGTGTTGTTCGCGTAAGGCGTGTAATCACTGTTGAGCCAACGCTGGAATTGCAAGATGACGGTGGTTGCATTGTCCGAATCGAACACGGGACTCGTCAGGTAGTAATAGTTCGTATGCAACGCGATCGACATGCATCCGCCTAGAACGACGCCGGCAACACCGTTGTCGTTTGTATTCGTCGTGTCCGTACTTGGATCACCGCAACCCGACGAAGCTGCTCCGATTTGCCATTCGGTATCGAGTGTCCATCCGGCAGCGTTGTCGGAAAAATCGTCGGAAAAATACGTCACGGGGCCGCCGACGCAATTCAGCGCGCCATTTTGACATTGGTAGATACCGGCGCAGCCGCATGCGACGCCGCCGCCGGGGTTGTCTTCGTCGACGATTCCATCGCAGTTGTCATCGATGCCGTTACACGTTTCCGCGGTGGACAATGCATCCGCAATGCAGTTCAACTTGCCATTGCCGCAATGAAGAATGCCGGTGGCGCACGCTCCGGGCAGATTCGTCATACATACAGCGCCGCCTTCGGGGTCGTCTTCGTCGTTCAACCCATTGCAATTGTCGTCGAAACCATTGCATTTTTCAGGCGAAGGCGGCGTGTCGGGATGACAATCGAGCGTATTGAATTTGCACGAATAGGTGCCCTGGTTGCATACCCCTGGAATTCCTGTTCCGCAAGAAGTACCCGTTCCGGGAATGTTGTCGTCCACGGTGCCACTACAATCGTCGTCGACGCCATTACACGTCTCCATGATCGGCATGATGATTTGCACACACGCAGGATTGGCGGCAACGCAATCGGTTTTCCCATTCATACACGCGCCGGCAAGGCCAGTATCGCACGTCATTCCTTTGCCGGGGTACGTTTCATCAACGAGCTGATCACAATCGTTGTCGAGACCGTCGCAAAGCTCGGGAACGGGATAACCCGGCGTGCACTCATTCATTTGCCCATTTTCGCAAGTCACTACAGTCACCCGACAAGCGCCGACACCACACGATGTGTTGCCCATATCGTCGACCAGGCCATTACAATCTTCGTCCACGTTGTTGCACGTTTCCGTCGATGGAAGCACTTCGCCCACACACGCGCCCCACGCGCCCGTAAGGTCGCATGTCTGTTGACCTCCAATACACAGACCTTGGGCCATCGAGTTTTCCGGGCCGGAATAACAAGCTTGCGTTTGACCATTCGTACAGGCGCAATCTTCGTCGACCAGCGCGTCGCAATCGTTATCGATTCCATCGCATTGCTCTGTGGCGGGAGTGCACGAAGAACCTCCCCCACCTCCCTGCCCCGCTTGCCCTTCGAGGCCACTACCGCCCATTCCCGTGCCAGCTCCACCACCCGCGCCATCTCCGCCGCTACCTGGAGACGGTTTGTTGGGACTACCAGCAACACAACCAGCGGCAAAGAACGCCACGCAAGAAAGCGAAATCATGGCCGCAGAAAAAGTCGAACGCATCGTGCCCTCCGAAAATTGAGCCGGGACTCTTCTTTGTGATAGTGGCGCAAACGAGTCATCAATGGCGCTAGGCGTCATTCATGACCTGAATACGTGGATACAAGATACACTCTCAGGGTTTTTCGCTGTCGTAAAGAGCCAGTGCGACCTGACGGGGTTTATTCGATCAAGATGGGCTGAAACGCACCGTGACGAAACGCGGGCATACGTGTTCGATGTCGCACATGTCGGTTTTTCGATCTGCACCAAGCGTTATGATTGACCCCACGCGAAGTTTCCTCGTACGCTCCGTGGAACGCTCGAGCAAACTCCGGTTCACCACGGATGCTTCGGGCATGGAGCGCGGCATGAGTATTCGCAAACTTCGGCATTGGGCCCAAGCAACCCTTTTCGTTGCGAGCATGCTTGCGGCGGCGCCGGATGCGGCTGCGGCTGTCCCTCCAACCATCACGAATCAAGGTCGCGTTTTTGATGTCGATGGGAAGCCGATCGATGGATCGCTCGATGTCGTTTTCTCTATCTACGACACGGTCGATGCAACGACGCCCATTTGGACGGAAACGCACTCGGTCACGTTCGAGGCCGGCTATTATTCGGTTTCTCTCGGGTCGATCGAACCGTTTGGGGACAAAGTATTCGACGGGTCGTTGCGATATTTTGGCATCACGATTGGTAACGAGCCGGAACTTTTGCCGCGCTCGCCAGTGCAGAGCGTGCCTTATGCGTTTCTCGCGCAGGATGTCAACGGGGACATTCATCCGACGAGTGTTTCGATTGGTGGCACGGAAGTCATCAACAACAACGGCGAATGGGTGGGACCTCCGACGGGGCTCGTAGGACCTACGGGCGCCACGGGAGCCACGGGAGCGGCGGGAGCAGATGGTTTGCCCGGACCAACGGGTCCGATGGGTGATATTGGACCGATGGGTCCCATGGGTCTGCAAGGCCTCGCGGGCCCGACGGGGGCAACGGGGGCAACGGGTCCACAAGGTGATACGGGGCCGATGGGGCCAGCCGGACCGATGGGCGCGCAAGGTCCTATTGGACCGACGGGTGCTACCGGGGCGCAAGGACCGATTGGCCTCCAAGGTCCCATTGGACCGACGGGTGCTACCGGGGCGCAAGGACCGATTGGCCTCCAAGGTCCTATTGGACCGACGGGTGCTACCGGGGCGCAAGGACCGATTGGACCAACGGGTCCACAAGGTGATATTGGCGCGACCGGCGCGACCGGCGCTACGGGTGCACAAGGTCCCATTGGACCAACGGGTCCACAAGGTGATATCGGCGCGACTGGCGCTACGGGTGCACAAGGTCCCATTGGACCAACAGGTCCACACGGTGATATCGGCGCGACTGGCGCGACCGGTGCACAAGGTCCCATTGGACCAACGGGTCCACAAGGTGATATCGGAGCGACCGGCGCAACGGGTGCACAAGGTCCCATTG
>JANORL010000754.1:0-1620 GCA_031415295.1 Polyangiaceae bacterium
CCCCCATCGTAAACTGGCTAGAGTGCAAGAGTCGGGTCGCGAAGCGAGCCCGACGAATGCACTGACTAGGGCCGTTCGAGCGTAAGCGAGAACGTGCCCGGCTTTCATAACAGGGGGAAGACAGAGCGTTTTCCCATGGCAAACCCATTGCCGAATCGGCACCGTCGGGAGCATGTGTTCGGCCAGCCAAACCGCCGTGTCACTCATTCGACGTCCCAAACACGATGGACAGAACCCTCGACGTTTGCAGCTCAGCGCCACGAGACGCTGTTCGTACTTGATCCACCAAATTTGTAATCGTTTGCTTGGACGCACCATCACATCAGCCAGCGAATCAGGCTCTGGGCGGGGTATGGGGCGGAGTCCCATCGTAAACTCGGATAGAGGGAAAGTGATTCGACGTTTACGTCGAATCACTTTTCCTGACAAAGGTTGAACGCAGCGCGTTCAACCTTTTACAATTTCACTGTGAACCATTACGAATTTTGAGGACGGTGCGTTCGCAAACGCGCGCGTTATGCGCATGCCGTGCCAAACGTATTTCCTTACGTTTATGATCGATCGCAAGCTTCTCGCCAGCGTTCGGGCGCGTGTGCTTGTCGATACACTCGCACCGCAAAATCGCACGTATACATTACCAACGCGGCTCGATCGCGGGCAAGCGACGCAAGGAGCCCAGATCCGGATCGATTATATCTTCGTGTCACAAGATATTCGTGTTCTGCACGCGGAGGTGGTAAAACGCTCGCCAACGGACGAGGTTTCCGAATCATTACCCTATTGTGGCAACGCTCGAAATAGGGCCGAACGAATGAAGACAGAGACGCAAATCGTCGAGATTTGCTGGGCTCGGCTGATTGCCATGCACGGGTCGCCACGGCTCCTGGACGAGCTTTGCGCACAGGAGCAGCGCATTGTTGCAACGCCATACGCACATCCTCTTCGAGCAGTTTGTCTCACAGTTGAGTCTTGTCTTCCTGCTTCACGCGCGCCATTGCCTCTGGTTCGAGCTCCTCAGCGCTGCGATTGAGTCGAACGAACACGCCCCACGCGGCCAGCATCAATGCCGCAGCGACGCCAATCGTCGCGGCATGCGGGAGCTTACTCGGGTCAGCGTGCAACAACGTGAAGACTGCAACGAGAAACTCGATCGAGAGCGACACGACGATAACGACCATGAACCGCGACAGAAACCGGCGCACCCGTGTTGGGCCGCTCATGTGCGCCGTGCGAAGCACTTCTTCTTCCAGCACCATCTGGCTTAGCTCGAGTGCGGCTATCGCAATGGTCAAAACACCCACGCTGTCGATGACCATGTTGAAGCGCTCACGAGAGGACGCGCCGCTCATTGGGTTGAGCCCACGGGCGAGGTCATGCACGGCAAAGACGACAAGGCCGAGCGCACACACGACAAATAACGCAGAAAGGACGATATAGATCAACGCGTGAATCTTCCGGACCCAAGCCATGCGCGAGAGTAGCACGGCGGCGACGCATTACAACCGCAGAAACCCTGGAATTAACGTAAATTCTAAACGCGCTGTCTGACCTCGGGCGAAAACGTTTAACCTTTCGTATTGTCGGCACGTTGAGGGGTATCCGGCCTCTCGAAAAGCTTGC
>JANORL010000755.1:0-4813 GCA_031415295.1 Polyangiaceae bacterium
GCCCGATCCCCAAGCACTCGACTTCCCCATACAACCACAAACGTCATCCGCGTACCGGCAAACGTTTTTGTCCGTTGCGCATCTTTGACACCATTGGCACACGGCCCGTCGGCATCAAAAAGGCACAACAATCCCCCTACATCGATTTCTTGCCCCGATGCATTAAATATGTATTTCGTCCCCATGGGCGCAATACCAATCCGTAAGGGGTGCGTGGCTCGTTCGAGATCAATGACGCTCACCGGCAACCCGCTATGCAAAGAAACCACGTTGCATGCATCGACTGCAACGTTTATGGCTCCCAACGCTCCTTCTCCAACGGCTCGTAACAAATATTCCGAAGATGGTTTGCCCCGGCCCGTTGGCTTGTAACCACCGTGGCGCAAAAGGTCGCGCACGTGTCCACGTACGCTATCGTCGGCTGTGAGCGGTGCGGGCGAATTGAGCGACAAACCTTCGCAAATCCGGGCCGGTGTGGTCAATTGCCCGAGCGATTCGGGAAATCTGGCTAGAAAAGTAACCGCATGCAGAAGCGGATGAGCGTCAATCGTCAGGAGGTCGTTGTTCATGGGTGGTTCCGTGTTGCGAGCCGATGTATTTTGCAGATCAAAGCATGACAAGCAAGCCCGTTTGTCGCGAGACTCTATCTTTTCGATCGTTTGTCGATCAAGCGTAGGACTCTGCCAATCAGGACGATGACCTCAAGAATCAAGCGCATCGCCACAAATACGATAATCACCCAAATCGCCCACACGAGCACAATCCAAAACAGCGTGCGTAACCCAGCGAATCCCTTTTTGGCATATGCCGCAACAAGCAACGCAAAAACGCCCGTCATAGCTGCCCACAACGGGACGAGCAGCGCCATACCTTTGCCGCCCCATTTTTCTCGGCGCCATTTCTTGTAAATGACCAAACCCGGAAAACTCAATGGCAGCGTCACCAAGAAGCAAATGAACGCCAGCCAGGTCAGCGTATCACTGAAGCGTTCGCGCCATGTCCGCGTGGAAAACTCGTTGCCAATCGTCACCAATCGCTCGTATAGCACGATATCTGCGATGACGCGAGCACTTCAATCGTCCAAAACGTCGTCGAATTCGTCGTCCTCTGCGGTACCACTTGGCGACCGATGTTCATTTTCTCGCGGCGTCTCCCACGGTCTGGCCCAGCCATCTCGAGGCCCGGACAAACTTGGCGTTATGGCCGGCACCAACGCCCGGCGTTTCGCATACCCGTGAATCGTATCGACAAAACCCACGTCACGTAATGCCAAGGCGAAGGGAGATCGCGCTGCCGGCAAACCATCGATTGTCGATATGACGACCACCCGTGTGCGCCCTTCATCGACGAGTTTGGCCAATGCGATCGCGACTTCCCGCATTTCGCCGTCCATATCGATAGCTCGATTTTCGACAAACGTGAGGAGATGTTTTTCTGTTTTACCAAGCCACGCAAGAATTCGTCCGTCGCGCACGACGACCCGCGCTCCCAAAGCTCGTTTGGGCTTTTGCCCCCCGCGACTCGTTTCCGCTCCATCATCGCCGGGAAATCGCAATGCAGCGCCCCAGGGACTTGCAGGGTCCACCGCGGACAACACCACCGACCGTGCTTCAGTCGACGTTTCACGTAACGCCCGCAAACGATCATCGGCGCCCGGTAATGCAAATTGTGCGGCTCCGAGGTCAGCGATGAAATAACCACGACGAACCTTTCCCGCATCTTCCATGGCCCGAAGCACATCGTATACTGCGGAAAAACCACCGGGAATACCTTCCGCAAGAACCGATTCACGAGCAAGTACACCGTGACGATCAAGCAGCGAACGAGCCACGGCCGCTCGCTTTTCCGTTTCATTCGGACCACGCTCGAATTGTTTCGGCAATAGTGAGAAGCGTCCTTCGGTTCCTGGTAAAACATGACGCCGCGCCATCATCCCCCGACCTCTGTGCGTCGAACGCCGTTTGTCTTGGCGCTGCGCCGCCCCAAGCGATCGTAATGGCGCAAGCGTGTCGTTTGTGACTTCCCCCGCCCAGATCAAATCCCACAATGCCGTCACGACGTCCGGGGCAAACCCTCCAGTTTCCCGCAACAAATCGTGAAAAAACACAGCACCTCGCCGTTCGAGGACGTCGCGAATTTTTGCCACGAGGACCCCCTCGGCTTTCCCTGGAGGCGGCGCGAGGAACGGATACGCAGGTGATGAATACAATGCAATTTTTCCCGCACCGTCAGCGCCCCGCTCCACACCTCGCCAAAAGACTTCACCCGCGGCACACAAACCATCGAGGTCCCCAATGCGATACCCCTCGATACGTGCTGGTAATATTTCATTTTCGAGAACACTCACGAATACAGGCGCCCCTTGCAATTGTTCCACGACCGCCAACAATCCGTGCGGGCCCCGACGAGGGTGCATGATTCCATGCCATTCAAGCAAAAAACGCGCGTACGTTTCTGGACGCACAGGCTCGACTTCGGCAAACCATTTTGCAAGCGAACGACGCTTGAGAATGCGCAAAACTTCTAGGTCACAACATTCCGCACCTGAACCTCCAGGCAACATTTCTCCTTCGACGACACGTCCGCGCTCCACGAGCTCGCGAATTGCCATACGCGCCGGATCAATGCCCACGCCAAACCGTTTGGCGACGTCGTGCAGACGAAATGGACCGTGCGTCCGACCATAACGCGCAATCAGCCCCACGAGCGGCTCCGAGGTAAACTCGAGCAATGCCGGGGGCAAACCATCAGGAAGACGAAGACCCAACGCATCGCGATATCGCGCGGCATCTTCAACTGCAACGAACCTTCTTTCCTGGGCTATCGTAAGCTCGACGATACGTCCGGATGCTGCGCATTCATTCGCGAGGCCTGCCACGCGCCGACGCAAAGCCGCGTCCAATGGTTTACCCGCGCGGGGAACCATTTCCTCCAATGACAAATCTCCGATTGAAAGCAGCAAATCGTGGACGTCGTCCTCGTGCACGAGCGGACGTTTGCCGTCGGTACGTTGCAAACTACCCTCGAGCGCAGTTATCGATGCCGGATCCAGCAATTCACGCAATTCCGCTTCGCCCAAAAGTTCCCGCAGACGGGTGTGATCGACAGCCAGCCGCTGGGCCTTGCGTTCGGCAAGCGGCATATCGAGCTCGTACATGAAATTGCCGACGTACCCAAATAGCAGCGATGCGGCAAATGGCGACGGAGCACGAGTTTCGATTTCGTGCACAATGATTTCGCGCGATTCGATACGGGAGAGGATCTTCTTCAACGTCGGCAAATCGAAAGCATCGCGTAATACTTCTCGATATGTTTCCAGCAAAATCGGAAACGAGGCATATCGCGATGCGACACTAAGCAAATCACGAGCGCGTTTGCGTTGTGCCCACAGGGGCGAACGTTTTCCAGGGCTATGACGTGGTAACAAAAGCGCTCGTCCCGCGCATTCTCGAAAACGTGCCGCAAACAATGCCGATCCACCCACGGCACGCACCACGATGTCCTCGACGTCGTCCGCCGTCGGAAATAGGCGACGCACCTCCGGAATGGCTTCCGTCCCGGGAAATCGCAATACGATACCATCGTCTGACCACACGCATTCAATTTCGAGTCCGAGTTCTGAACGGCAGCGTTCCGCCAGCACCGTCGCGAGCGGAGCGTGCACGCGACCTCCATAAGGCGACAGCAGGCAAACTCGCGTATCACCAACTTCATCGACGAATCGTTCGACAACAATGACGCGGTCACTTGGAACCTGCCCCGTCACGCGTTGTTCTTCATGAACGTACCGAACCAGGTTTTTCGCGGCACGTGGCTCGAGGTCGTGGTGCACACGCAAATAGTTTTCCGCGGCGCTTTCACTTTTGGTGGCAATTTCGCGCGCCAATTCCCCCATGGCTTGCCCCAAAGCCGCGCCCCGCCCCACTCGATCCCCGCGCCAAAACGGCATTTTGCCTGGTTGTCCGGGCGCAGGCGTCACGAGCACTCGATCATGTGTAATTTCCGCAATACGCCACGATGACGCGCCCAAAACGAATACCTCGCCCTCGCGCGCTTCGAACACCATTTCTTCATCGAGCTCCCCCACGCGCCGCCCGGTGCCCGCCGAAGATTCCGTCACATTGAGAAAAACTCCATACAGACCTCGATCCGGAATCGTCCCCGCATTCACCACAGCAATGCGGCCGGCCCCTTTTCGAGCACGAATCATTCCGGTTTTTCGATCCCACACGATACGCGGTCGCAATTCCGCGAATTCATCCGACGGATATTTGCCCGAAAGCATATCGAGCACGCCATCGAAACTGGTCCGCGGCAATTCGACGAAGGGAGCTGCCCCGCGCACCAAATCAAACAATACGTCTTCGTGAATGGAATCCATCGACGTAATAGCCACGATTTGTTGCGCCAATACATCGAGGGGGTTTCGAGGGTAAAACGTTTCCTCGACATCAGCCGCGAGCATTCCCGTCCGAGCCGCGACACAAGCGAGCAAATCGCCGCGGTGTTTCGGAAAGATGCGCCCTCGAGAAACCGCTCCCACGGAATGCCCTGCCCGCCCAATTCGTTGCAAACCCGCCGCAATGCTCGGAGGAGCTTCGACCTGAATGACCAAATCGACCGCTCCGATATCGATTCCCAATTCGAGCGATGATGTCGCAACGATACACGGGAGTTCTCCCGCCTTCAACGATGCTTCAATGACCGCACGATGATCCCGCGACATCGACCCGTGATGAGCTGCGGCAATCTCTGCGCCGGCCGTATCATTGAGCGCAGACACGAGACGTTCCGCCAGACGACGGCTGTTGAC
>JANORL010000756.1:0-6562 GCA_031415295.1 Polyangiaceae bacterium
GTTTAATACCAACAAAATATCCCTCGCCTTTTTTTTTATGTCCCGCACCGCTTTAAATAAAATGTCGGTTAAAAGGGACTTTGTCCCTTGCGCGGGTCCCGGGGCGCGCACCCCCCGCTTTTCGCCTTCAATGCACGCGCATGCCGGGTTTCGCTCCGCTGTCGGGCGACAACACGAACGACGAATCGCCATCACCTGCGGCCAAAATCATGCCTTCGCTGGTACCGAACTTCATTTGCCGCGGCTTGAGGTTCGCGCACACGATGACGAGCCTTCCGATCAATGTTTTCGGATCGTAATGCGCTTTGATGCCTGCAAACACCTTACGCGTCACGCCTCCGCCCAGGGATACGGTAAGACCGAGGAGTTTTTTCGCGCCGGGCACTTCTTCCGCGGCGATGATCCGCGCGACGCGCATGTCGATTTTGGTAAAATCTTCAATCGTGCATTCGGCAGCAATCGGCTCTTTCGCGAGCGCGTCGCCGGTATCTTCGACCGTAACGGATGCTTCGCCACTGGTTGTCGGTGCGGCTTCCGATTCCGTTGCTGCGCCAGCTCGTCCTGCTTCAATCATCTTTTCCACCGCTTCCATCTCCATACGTTTCATCAAATGTTCGTATTTCGCCACCGGCGTGCCGACGATTGGCGTTTGGCTGAGGTCCCAACGATCCATCGGACAATTCAAGAGCACCCCTGATGCCGCCGCGAGCTTCGGCAAAACAGGCTGCAAATACAACACGATTTGCCGATACAAATTAAGCGCCACGGTGCATGCGGCTTGTACTTCCGCGTCTTTGCCCGGTTGTTTCGCCAAGGCCCACGGAGCAGCCCGATCGACGTATTCATTGGCGCGATCGGCCAGAGCCACGATGTTACGAATAGCCCGCGAAAAATCGAACGATCCGTACGCTTCGGCAATTTCCGTTCCGGCTTTGGCAGCCGACGCAAACAACCCACCATCGTCGGGATATTCCGCCGACAAACCCGATTTGGCCACGAAACGTGACGAACGACTGGCCAAATTCACAATCTTGTTGACCAGTTCCGAATTGACCTTTTGCACGAACTCTTCGAGGCTCAAGTCGAAATCTTCAACGCGTGACCCGAGTTTGCTCGCGTAATAATACCGCAAGTAGGACGCATCGAGGTGGTCGAGGTAGGTGCGGGCGAGAATGAATGTCCCTTTGCTTTTGGACATCTTTTCGCCATTCACCGTGAGAAACCCATGGACCTGCACGCGGTTGGGCAAAGAATACCCCGCGCTTTTCAGCATTGCAGGCCAAAAGAGCGTATGGAAATAAACGATGTCTTTGCCAATGACGTGGATGATTTCCGTTTCGTCGCTACGCCACCATTTGTCGACGTTTTCGCCATGCGCTGCACACCATTGGCGCGTCGTGCCAATGTACCCAATCGGTGCGTCGAACCAAACGTACCAATAATTTCCCGGGGCATCGGGAATCTCGAAACCGAAATACGGAGCGGGACGAGATACATCCCAATCACGCAATGGTTCGGCAAGGAAATGACCCGCCAAGTAATTCGCGACTTCTTTGGGAACGCGTCCTTCGGATTGCACCCACTCGGTCAAGAAAGGACGATCGGGTTCGATGGAGACGAACAAATGCGCCGCGCTGCGAACTTCAGGTCGAGCACCGGAAAGCGTGCTTTTCGGATCCACCAAATCCGTCGCGGCATATGTCGAGCCACATTTGTCACAACTGTCGCCGTACTGATCCACAGCGCCACACTTGGGACAGGTTCCTTTGACGAAACGATCGGCAAGAAACGTTCCGGCATCAGGATCAAAAAGCTGCGTCACGTCGCGCTTGGCAATACGCCCGTTGTCTCGAAGAGACTGCCAGATTTCGTGGCACACGTCGCGCGTCGCATCCGAGTTCGTACTGCCGTAGTGGTCAAACTCGATGTTGAACGCATCGAAGTCACGTTGATGCGCAACGCTCATGTCGCCGATCACGTCGAGCTCACTTCGGCCTTCTTTACGCGCGCGAATCATGATCGACGTGCCGTGCGTATCGTCGGCGCAGATATAGATGGCACGCCGCCCGGTCATTTTTTGGTAACGCACGAAGATGTCCGTCATCGTGTATTCAAGCACGTGACCGAGGTGAAGATGGCCGTTGGCGTAGGGCAAAGCGCTGGTAACGAGAAGAGGCTTCATGGTCGGCGCGCAATGTGCACCATAACCTGCCTCGATGCCAAGTACTTCCGCACGGTTTTTTGTCGATTCTGCGTCTGCCCACACTCGACGGCCGGGATGTCACAGGTAGCCCAACCACCATAGATCACGACGACGGCGTTTGAGATCCGCAAACCAGCGGCAAAGCGGATAGAGCATCAGAACAGCGAGGGCGGTGCCGCCATAAACGAAGGGTAAACCGAAGAGCATATCCTCGGGCAAACCGAACGGAGTATAACTCGTTTGGTATTTGTCGATGCCATATGTGCCAATGAACAAGGCAATGGCCAAAGCATGAATCAGGAACAAATGCAGAATGTAGTAAAAGAGGGGCGCTCGTCCAAAAACGAGGAGCACTCGTTTGCCCGGATAGTCACGTCCGTCCATCAAGCCGAGCGTTAGAAGGGCTGGGCCGATCGTCATCAGCAAGTAGGCAAGGGAGGGAGGGTATTTGTTGCAATTGAGGAACGACAAGGCCGTGTGCAGCAGATTGTCGTAATACACGCGAGGGAACGGATCACCATACACGTTGAATCCTCGAAGGACGAGAAAACCAACGGTACAAGCTGCCCCAAGACGCAACAAACGCTGTTTGCGCAGGTCGGGGGCGACGTCGATGAACGGGCCGAGCGCATAACCTGCGGCCATCACGCCGATCCACGGAATGAGCGGATACACGACGAATACTGAATGGCCAGGAACGAGCTGCAGGGGTTTCGATACGTGGAGAATCGCCCAAAGCGCACCCCAGGATCCGAATTGATCCGGGGAAATTCCATCGAGCAAGTTATGCGTCGCGATCATCAACACGCCAATTCCGCCAACCACGCGACTCGGAAGCCGTACGAGGCCCGCCAGCACCACCATGCTCCAACCAATGGCCCAAATCACTTGCAAAGCCGTAAACGCATACGTGAGATTAAATTGCCAACCCAGACGCACGAAAGTAATTTCTAGAAAAATGAGCCACAGGCCGCGGGTCAACAAAAACTTCGACAATTCTCGAGGCGACTTGCCCCGCGCAGCTTGAAAAAACGCGCCGGTACCGGCCAGAAGCACGAAAACCGGCGCACAATAATGCGTGATCCACCGCGTCAAGAATAACGGCGCGCCCGCCTTGACCACGTCGATTCCTCGAAATGCCACCGAATGTCCGATGAAATCACGGACGTGATCGATAGCCATGAGAATCATGACCAGGCCCCGCAAAGCATCGATCGAATCGATACGCGAAAGCGCCGTTGATTTGACGGCGGTCGCGTCGCCCCCCCGTACAGCATCCTCTTGTATCTGCAAAGCGGTCATCAATCGCGGCGTAGCGCAAGTACGTCCGGAACACCAGCAAAATAATGCAAACTTCGGATCGCAAAGACAAACGCGAAGAAAAAGAAATCTGCGTTCGACAAAATCAACCGTCGAGGTCGCTTTACGTTCGACCAAACAGGCCGAAGAGAGAACGCGTGACCAGACAGAATCTGCCGGGGCGTATTCGCCTTGATGGCAGAAGTTGGATGGTCAGATCCGAAAGGAAATCAGGAGGCCAGCATGACCCATTTCTCGAAATATACAACGTTGTTTGCTATCTCCGTGATGGCGTCGATTTCCGCCATCGGTTGTAATACCGAAGTCACGGATTCAGACGACAACGAAGACGTCGTCAGTGCCGACGAAAACGCAGTCGCCGACGAATCGGCTGCCGTGAACGACGCCACCGCGACCGATGACGATGCCACCGCGGAAGACGAATCTGCGCTGTCATCGTGGGGTGGCGGCGGATACGGCGGGTATTACGGCGGGTATCACCCTGGATATCGCGGCGGATACTACGGCGGGTATCGACGATATCACCCCGGATACTACGGCGGGTATCGCGGATACGGTAGGTATTACGGACATCCGGGTTACGGATATGGCCGCTACCATGGGTACCGTGGATATCGCCACGGATACGGCGGTGGATACTACGGAGGCTCCGGTTGGTGACCAACCAGATTCCGTAAGTCAGTGTGCACAACGGCGGACGATGAGTCTTTACCAGGACCCATCGTCCGCTTTATTTATAATGCGGAAAATCGATGCACATGGCGATTTTCTTTCCATTCACCACGTGCCCGAGTAACCTTGCCTCGATGGCCTTGACCGTATTCTTTCGCGTTGGAATCGCCGCGAAACGACTGCAATTACTGAACGTTACGCGAACAGCACGTTGCTTGTTGCCCCAGGGGCGCGCATGACTGCGCAATCTGTAGGCCGCATCGAGGGTCTCGTGGCACCTCCTGCCAGCATGACTGACCCGGAGGAACGCCGGCGCACTCGTATTTTGTCTTGGCTCTTGCTGAGCTTTCTTTTCATCGCCCCTGTGGCCGCCCTCAATCATCTCCTGCACGGGGAAATCGAACAAGCAGCGCCGCCGCTAATAAGCGAAATCGTCCTTTATTTCACCTGGTCAGCGCTTCGCCGAGGCATGTCCAGCCTGCGCCTGGGTTGGGTATTGTGTTCTTTCACTACCGTAATGATCGGCGCCGCAGCCGTGCGTCGCGGTGGTGTCGACTTTCTCACAGCGCAGGCACTCCAAATCATTCCGCTCCTCGGAATCATCGTAATCGGTCCGCGTCGTGGATGGATTTTTGGCCCGCTTGCCGGCATTATTTGCACGGGCTGGTACGTTTGGAAGCCGCATGAAAGTGGCCTCTCCACACTTATTAGTTGTCTCGTCGTACTTGCGATCACTACCGCCGTATTGGTGACGAGCGAAAGCGAGCGAATCCGCGCGACGCAAGCGTTGGAGCAGGCACGGCGCGACGCTATGGCAGCTCGAACGCGAGCGGAAAAAGCGAGTGCTGCCAAAACGGATTTTCTGGCCAACATGAGCGATGAAATTCGCACGCCGATGAATGCGGTCATCGGAATGACCGGACTTTTGCTCGAAACGAACCTCGACCCCGAACAACGGAACGTTGCCGATATCGTTCGCACATCGAGTAAAACGCTGCTTGCCGTCATCAATGATATTTTGGACTTTTCCAAAATCGAAGCGGGAGAAGTACAAATCGAACGGTTACCCATGAGCATTCGTGAATGCGTGGAAAACGCCGTCGAACTCCTGTCATCACGAGCGGCCGAGAAGAAAATCGAATTGGCGGTACAAATCGAGCGTAACGTTCCTGTTGCCATTGAGGGGGATCCTACGCGAATCCAACAGGTGCTCGTCAATCTCATTAGCAATGCCGTTACATTCACCGATAAAGGCGAAGTCGTCATCACGGTCGACGTCGAATCCGGCGGAGGCGACAACCGCGTTACCTTGTCCTTCGAAGTGCGCGACACCGGCCGCGGAATCAAGCCGTCGGCCATGCCTTTTCTCTTCGAACCTTTTACTCAAGAAGACGCTTCCACGACGCGTCGATATGGCGGCACGGGCCTCGGTTTGTCCATTTGCAAACGTCTCGTCGAAGCCATGGGTGGCACCATTGACGCCCAAAGCGAACTCGGCGTAGGCACCAGCATGCGTTTCACCGTTGTCGGGCCCGTCGCCCCGTACGTGCGCCCGAGGTACATGGACGACGATACACCATTGGCTGAAAAGAGTGCGCTCGTCGTCGACGACAATGCCACCAATCGAGAAATTGTGCGCCGTTACCTCGATGCGTGGGGCATGAAATCCGTCGTTGTCGATAGTGGTGCCGCGGCACTCGCCGCCCTTCGCGATCCTGACTTACGTTTCGATTGCGCCATTCTCGACATGCATATGCCGGAAATGGATGGCCTCATGCTCGCGACCACAATCCGCGAAGAACTCAAGATACAAGGTTTGCCCTTGCTCATGCTTACTTCGCTTGGTCAACATGAAAAGTCGCCCACGATGGATCTCTTCCGGGCATTCTTGACGAAACCCCTCAAACCTTCGCGCCTGTACAATACGTTGCTCAGTGTATTTACTCCCGAAGAAAAAGACAGCGCCGTCGACTCGCGCAAGCGCAACGTCAATGAAATTCCCTCCACGCTTCGCGTCTTGTTGGCCGATGACAACATGACCAACCAAAAAGTCGCGGCGCTCTCCTTGTCGCGCCTCGGGATTCGCGCCGATGCCGTCGCCAATGGGGTGGAAGCCGTTACTGCCGCACGCACACGCCCTTACGACGTCATTCTCATGGATGTACAAATGCCCGAACTCGATGGCCTCGCCGCTACACGACAAATCCGATCATTGGCGCTTTCCCCGCAACCATACATCATTGCCGTCACCGCCAATGCAACCATCGAAGATCGCGAGATATGCCTTGCCGCCGGCATGAACGCGTACATGAGTAAACCATATCGACTACGGGATCTACGCCGTTCACTAACGGAGTTTACGCACGG
>JANORL010000757.1:0-3973 GCA_031415295.1 Polyangiaceae bacterium
CGGTGGTAATGACTTCGGTAAAACGCATATCGTGGTTTTATGCGCTTTGGGATTGCTTGCCTGCACCGATTCGGCTGTCTCGGCCGACACGCAACCGGTTGACGACACCACCACCAGAGGCACAACGCACAAGAACTGCACGGAAAATACAACGACCAGCACGCCACGCAAAAAACGCAGGAACAAGGGGATCCGATGCTTCATGTCGCAGATGGAAACACCGCCGGCGCAAGGGGGCAAGTTTTCGGGGGGCGAAGGCCTGCGTGGTTGGCATCATGACCATCACCCCTGATGATTCTCCACCAATCCCAACAGCCTTGAGGTATGCTGCGCGCGATGGAAGTTCTCTCGGTTGGTCCCGTCCGCACTGGCTCCTGTATCGTTCAACAACGCGGCACCTTCGTCTTTACGGTCATTTGCAAAGCGACCTACTGGCTGCGGCCTGGCGAAGCCGTCATTGCCCCCGAGCAAGAAGCGCTCAACGAAGCCGATGATCACTGGGACGACGATCCAAATCGCAGCGTTCGCGCACCAAGTGACATCATGCCGACCAAAATCCGGCCCGAAGTCACGCTCGTCGGGTACGCCTACGCGCCAAACAAACAACTCGTACGCTCGCTCGTCGCCCGATTGATCGTAGGCGATGTCGACAAGTCCATCGAAGTCTTTTGTGATCGAACGTTTCTTCCTGATGGTTCATTGCAAGATGGCCAGCGCTTTTCGCGTATGCGCTTGAACTGGGAACGAGCCGGCGGAGGAGCACAAACAAACAATCCCGTGGGGATGCGATCCGACGCGCGCGATTCTTATGGTCGTCGAGCTGTACCCAACCTGCAACCTCTCGGCATGCATGTATCGAGCGTCGATGATTTCATTCCGCCCGTAGGTTTTGGGCCGATTGCCGCAAGCTGGCCATCTCGCGCGGATCTCATCGCGCGTGCTCCACAAGCAGCCATTGAAGGTCTCGATGGACCGAGCGCCGCATATTACAACGCCGCTCCATCGGACCAATTGCTCACGACGTTGCGGGACAATGAACGTATCGTTTTGGAAAACTTGCATCCAGACCATGCTCGGCTCGTGACAAGTCTTCCGGGATTCCGCCCAGCAATCTTCGTGGATCGTGGTCGAGGCGCTGCACAACGCTTAGCTCCTCGTGCAGATGCATTGTGGATCGATACGGATCGGGGCATTGCAACGCTCACTTGGCGCGCGCACATTCCACTGGCGCATCGGGATGAACAAGGTCGTGTCGTTGTCGGAATAGAAGCACCGGGCCTTGAAATGACGTGGGCCGCCATTGCACAAGCAATGGCTGGCGGCCGAGGTGACGACGACGATGACGGAGAGATCATGGATACGATCACGACAACCGGATCGTTGTTAGGTATCGGTGCAGCGTTGCCTTTTGCCGCGAAACAAGAAATCGAAAATCCGCCCCGTGAACACATGCGTTCGTCGCTGGATCTGCCGTTCCATGCTCCAAACAATCCAGCACCGCCGCAACCTCAACCAGCTCCACCTCCGCCACGACCAACATGGTCGGCAACGACGACGCAAGCTGTCCCGCGCGCGCCCAGCATCAAGCCTCCACCCATTCCCTCGCCGAGCCTCCCTTCGGTCCCACGTCCTGGAACTCCCATCGCACCGACTCACGTAGCACTTCCCGTTTCTCTTGGTACACCACCGTTTGTCCCACCAGTACCACCTTCCGCGCCCATACACACCGCGCCCATACACGCCGCGCCCGTACACGCCGTGCATGCCCCACCTGTTGTTGCTGCGCCACCTCCGCCCGTCGTCACGTCTCAAGCGCATATCTTGAATGCGCCCGTTGGTTTGTCCGGTCCAAGCTCGGAACGTAATGCGACTGTTGGCAGTCCGTGGGCTGGCAGCGGTGGACCAGGGCCGGTCGTGCAGCGTGAAACAGTCGGTACGGCAGCAGCAGCCGCGGCAGCCGCCGCATTGGTCGTCCCCAAAGATGCGTCGTCGGATGGAGGCGCGCTTGCGGCATCGAATGAAGCGGCGGGCATTCGTCCGTGGAGTGCTCCGCGCCGCGAATTACGCACCGTTATAGCGCCTGAAGAGTCCGCGGACAAACAACCTACGGTCAGCCGTGAACTGTTGCATCTCGTTTGGTTCGAGGCAGCTTTTGTTCCTCGCATTCGTCGCGTTGCGGCGTGGAAAAAACTGCTTGCGGATTTGGAGGAACGCGGTTCTGACAAAGCGATCGACGATGTACTGGCGGGCAAAGAAACTTGGGAAATCGAAGATCGGCGTGAAATTTTCGAGATTATCGCCAAAGGCGATCGCGCCGACGAACGGCGGGTCATTGAATTGATGGATGAAGCGGTCCTTGACGACGGGAAATTCGCGACGCCCATTATTCTCGTGGGTTGTGAAGTCGAAACGCCGTTTGACGAAATGGAAATATTACGCGCGTTATCGACAGCGGCTTCGCCTCTGGTTGGACCTACGGACGAAACGTTAAAAAGTGCGGTCGAAGCAGCCGAGAAATTCCTGGGTCGCGCGGGTTCATCGTTTGCGCCGGTGGTCCCCGAAGGTTTGTCGAACCGGCTTCGCGAAGCATTTGCCCTAAACAAGAAGAGTTTGCCCCCAGATACGCTTGACGTGCAAGCCGAACGCGCGCTCCTTGGCGGGCGGCATTATCAAAAACGCGACGTACTTGGCGGAACGTATATACGTTTGCTTTTGCGTATGTCGGCGGAAGCTCCACCGCTCGTCGCGTACGCTCCCGAAGAAATTGCCCGGAAATTGCCGATGTTTCGAAAATTCCGCGCGCGAATCATTGGCGAATTGCATCCGTGGCAGGATCAATACGAAGCGCGTCGAGAATCATTGCGAGCGCTAGCGATTGGCACCGTGACGTATTTGGATCGGAATGCGGGAGCGGAAAAACCAGCCAAAGGCTGACGTCACTTCGCGAATATCGCCTTGTTCGCCTGGACAAACGACACGATACCTTCCGTAACCTCGTCGGCGATTTCGCTCGTTCGAGTTTGGCAGGCCGTACGATCCGCATCGTTCGTAATGAATCCAAGCTCGATCAGCACCGATACTTTCGTATCCGGGCCAAATCGAGACAAATTGATCACGTACAAGTTGTCACGCGGTTTCGCTCCGCGCGTCTTGATAACCTTCGCTTGCGCGGAAATCGATGACGCCAGCGTTTTCGAATTCTTGTACGAAGGATGATAGATAACAGATTGCCCCGACGCCGTAGCGGCCGCTGCATCGAGGTGCACGCTCACGAAGATGTTCGCTTTTTTTGCCTTCGCGACATCCACACGCCACTTTAATCGTTTGCGTAGTTCGGTGATTTCGCCTTCCCGCGTCAAATACACCGCTTCGATGACTTCCGTCTTCGCTTGTAACTTCGTGCGTAAGAGATTACTAAAGGACAAGGCAATGTTACTTTCGTAAATTTTGCCTGATACAGCGCCTGGATCGACGGGCGCTTTGGCACTCAACTTGTCTCCGTGCCCCGGATCGATCACGACGATAACGGCGCATTTTTGCACCGCTCCGCCAGGTTGGGCCCCTGCGACAGCCTTTTCTTGTTTTTCCGAAACGTTCATGTCAGCACATCTTTGCTTTCGGAATTCATGAATTCTTCGAGTTCGCCCATACCCAATCCCGCGGCTGGAGCATGGTCATCTTCGCTTACGCCCGTTTTGGGCTCCTCGGGTTCTTGTTTGTCGAAGGGCCATTCTGGTTTGGCCACTTTCCCGTCCCCAGGCTCCCCGCGTTCATTGATCCAGACCATCGTTCCGGAAATGATCACGCCGCCGCTGCCCAATGAGATGAATCCACCTGGTCCTTTGATCGTCGCCGATCCGCCAGCTTCGCCGACCCAATTGGTTCCCGCGACATGATGCACTTCGTCTTTCGCAACCATCGCCACGCGACCATCGACCTTTTCGTGTCGACTTTTCTGCACGTTGACCGATTG
>JANORL010000758.1:0-3931 GCA_031415295.1 Polyangiaceae bacterium
GAATACGCAATTGGGGCTTGCGGCGGGCATAAAAACGTGCTTGGAGGTAAAATTGCCAGTCCGTGGAGGTCGTCGCCAACCATGAAATGAAAACGACGTCACGACGGGGCGGGGCGAGGAGTTACATTGAAAGCAGGAGTATTGGTGTTCGTGGGGCTGAAGAAGGTGGCGTTCATGCCCTGGCCCAAACCAGAAAAGAAGGCTGGTCCAAACGCGAAGGCGACCGCGGCAAGGAAGAAGGCGAAGTAGGACGTAGGTCGATCCGAATCTGGTTCGAAGGCTCCACGCGAGGCGCATATGTCACTCTCCTTCTGGACCGGGGTCTGCACGTGACGCGGAGACGCCACTCCACGTCGGGATTGAGGTCTGCACAAGACGTCACTTCCCCCTGGATCGAGGTGCGCATCTCGTGCGCTTCGGCAAAACCCGCGGACAAACGGGGCGGGCGCGGGGAATTGGCGGGACAACTGGCCACGCGCGGAAACGCGCTGGTGTCAAGCTTCTTTCCCCTCCAGGAATCGTTGTGCTAGAAGGCCGTCATGGCGCGACCACTGAGCATTTCCCGCACCGATATCGAACACTGGGCCGATCGTTACGACGCATCGGGAACGCTTCCGGTGCTCATGCGGCGATTGCTTTTGGCAACCACGCCGCTGGCGTCGATCGAGATGCGCGGCGATAGCGGAACGCGTCTCGGGGGCTGGGATGGCGAGGTCCTTTCGCGCGGCGAGACGCCGTGGTGTCCCAGCGGAATGTCGGTGTGGGAGGTGTCCGTCAGGGACGACGTCAAACAGAAGCTGGACGAGGATTTCGACAAGCGAACGAAGGCGCCTGAATTGTCGGTGGATCCAAGACGCGTGACATACATCGCGGTGACGGCGCGGAGTTTTGACAAGAAGAAGAGCTGGGCGAAGGAGAAAAAGGCGAAAGGGGCTTGGGCGGACGTTCGTGTGTACGACGCGGATGATTTGGCGACGTGGCTGGAACAAGCGCCAGTGGTGGGGATGTGGTTTGGCAGTACGGAACTTGGGCGGCTGACGCATGAAAGCCGCACCATTGAAGATTTTTTGCACGAGTTTTCGCGGACCTCGGACCCGTCCTTATCGCCGAGCATTTTTATGAGCGGTGAGAAGCGCACGCAGCAAGCGCGCGAATTGTTGCAAGCGCTCGTGAAGACGGATGAAGCGCTTCGGGGCATGTCCAAGCAACGCCCATTGCCCATGCGCACATGGCGAATAGGTGCGGAATCGGCTGAAGAGGCATTGTTGTTCGTCGCGGCGACGTTGTCGATGCCGGGCGATGAAGCGGCCAATTTGCGTGAACGAACGCTGATCGTCGAGACGCAAGAGGCATTTCGTTATTATTTGCACGCGCAGACTTTGGAACCATTGCTGCTTTTGCCGAAGTTTGCATATGCATTGCCAGGAAAAACGGTGGGGCCACGAGTGCAGGCCGTGCTGCCCGTCTCGTGGAAGGACGAAATCGGCGCAGGTGAAGGATTGAAGCTGGATCTCATTCCGTACGCGCCGCTCGAACGAGCTTTGGCGGCGGCCGGTTTTGCGGATCCTGGTCGATTGGCGCGCGATGCGGATGGGCGTTGGTCGAAGTTGCGGGTGCTTTTGATGGGGACGACCCGAGGGCAACGCATGTCGGACATTTCACCCGAGCAAATCGCGTTGTTGCTGGTGGGGGCATGGAAACCGACGCAAGAAGCGGATCGAGCCGTGATGCGACAATTGGGGGCGGATCCGGACAAGGCGGAGCGGTTGTCGGCGGCGTTGACGCAAGGGGATGAGCCGATGCTGGAGGCACAGGAGGACGAACGGGAGGGATTGATTTATCGCGTCGCAGCGCCGCGCGCGGCATGGAAACAACTTGGCAAGAACGTCACGGAAAGCGACTTGAAGAGGTTTTTCCAAGTTACACAGGAGGTGCTTGCGGCCGTCTCTGCTCCGCCCGTTGGGGAAGATTGGACAGCTCCTCGGACGCGGATTGAAAGCGAGGTGGGGTTCCCATCGGGTGCATTACGCACAGGCATCGCAGCGTCGATAACATGGCTTGCGGTTGCAGACGAGGAAGGGTATTTGGAACCAACACATCGACGGGGCCGCGGGAGCGAATTGGTTGGTGTATTGGTCTTCCATTTGCTCAGCCCGGACTGGTATGCATGGTGGTCGCATTCGGCGATTGTTCGAGACTTGGCCGAGGCGGCTCCAAGTGCATTTTTCGAGTGTTTATTCGCGAGCCTGAAGCAAAGCGCCGAGGGAGTGGCTGCATTGTTGTCGGGTCGCACCGAGCGCATGATACCCGATGGATTCGCTTGGCATGCAGGACATGGGGGCTCGAATGAGCTGTTGTGGGCCCTGGAAACGCTTGCGTGGAGCGCAGAATGGATACCACAGGTTGTTCTGGCATTGGCAGAACTCGATGCGCACGACAAACTGCCCGAAAGGCACTCGAATCGCCCCTTTCGTTCCTTGCGTGAGATTCTGCATCCCTTGCTGCCGCAATCGAAAACCACTGCGGCTCGGCGGAGTGAATTGCTGGCACTGATGTTCGAACGGCACGGAGAGGTCGCTTGGCGTTTGACCATTACGCTCGTGAACGAATTGCGGGGCGGTGGGATGCTCATTCCAACGCCACGACCGCAATATCGACGGTGGGTGGACACCGCCGAACAGCCCAGGGTCACGCATGGCGATATCGCGAAGCAGATCGACGCCATGCTCGGAATGCTTCTTTCTCACGCCGCCGAAAACCCGACGCGGTGGGCGGCGCTCGTCGAGCTACCGCACAAGCGCATTGGCTGGCGGGTTGTGGATGCGTTGCAAGACGCCTATCCCAGGCTCGTGCAGAAAGACGACGACGCCGTGTTATGGGATGCCGTGCGAATCCGATTGATACGCGCATCTTGGGGCGTTGAGCAGCAGAAGAAAGCACCGAATGAATGGAGTGAGAAGTTACACGAAGAACAACGGCGTTTCCGTGACCTCTACCATGCCCACACGCCGTCGGATTTCGTCTTGGGTTATCGATGGTTGTTCGATGGTGATGACGATCTACCCGAGCCGGTTCCTGGCGGATCCAAAGCAAACATTGACGAAAAAGAGAATCTAAGACGAGGCGCTATCGAGGAGTTCGGAAAACTGCCCGATCGCTCGGCGGTGCTCGGCCGATTGGCTTCCAACGTCAAGCAGCCTCAAATCCTTTCGCATACCTTGGCAAAATGTTCCTATGTCGAGGACATCGAGGCCGCATTGCTTCAACAACCTCCGACGTTGGATCTCGGCGCGTCGCTCGCTTCCTTTTGGGCATGGCGTCGAGAGACGCAGGGATGGGAATGGTTCGAGCGATTGTTGCGCACTTTGGTCGAGCGCGAGCGTGTGAACGACGCGGCCAACGTGCTGCTGCTCTTTCGGGGGACGGAACAGATATGGGACCTGGTGGATCGCATTAGGAACCCATTGCGTGAGACGTATTGGAAGAAGCACGAGTGGTTTGATTCGCTATCAGCATCAGGCTATGCGCGGGGTATAGAGTATTTACTCGAGTTTGACCGAGTCGATGCGGCGGTGAAGGCCGCGCAAACAGCCATGCATTACGAGCGCATTGATGCAAGCTTGGTTCTGCGAGTCCTTCGCGCATTAGGCGATGCCGACGCGCGAGAACGCGTCAAGGGCATCGACCAACACCGAGTCGAGGAGCTATTTGGGGAACTCGACAAACATTCCGATATTGGCGAGGACGAGATCATCGAACTCGAGATTGCGCTCGCCGACCGGCTTGATTCGCGCCAATATGCGGGATATGCGACGCGTGGAGCTCGCCGCTTTTATCAGAAACTCGCTCGATCGCCGGAATACTTCGTGGAGGTGATGCGACGAATGCGGCGCCCCGACGGGGTTGATGTTTGGCAAGAGTGGTCGTCAAG
>JANORL010000759.1:0-13048 GCA_031415295.1 Polyangiaceae bacterium
GAGCCCCATGCCTACTTGAAATGGCAAATCCCGCGGCACACTCAAACCCTGCCGAGTCGCAAGTTCGTGCAATGTCGAAGGACGAAGGGACCCATCGAGATGGCGGTGCAGATCAGCGATTGGCAAAAACGTCATATGCGTCAAGACTATCGCCGCCGCCCAGTCAATTGCAACCTTTTTGCATTGACCGCATCGCGGTCGATGCAATGCACGGGTCAAGGGGCCTCCGCCCCTTGCGCGGGTCGAGGGCGAGGAGCCCTCGTTCTGCCTGCTCGCCTATTTCACGATGCGCAAAATCCCAGAAGGGCTTGTTGCCCACACGACGCCGCGGGCAAACCCAAGCCCCGAGAATGCGGCACGTGGCCCCAGTGGTTGGGTGACGGGGTGAAATGCTTGGCCGTCGTAATGAATGAGGGTTCCGTCATCGCCGCCGAGCCACACGTCGTTTGGGCCATTGGCGATGACTGCGCGTAACCACGCACCGGACGGCAATACTTGACGTTCGATGGCATTGCCTTTGATATGCACGATGAGCCCCATGGCGCCGACGGCCCAGGCCTCGTCGTTGCTGATGGCGGCGACTGCGAAAATGGTCGCTGGTGCACGATAACGAGTGACCGATTCAGTGCCCAAGCGTCCTCGTGCGTGTACGATGAATCCTTCGCCCATCGGACCAGCATTGAGGGAACCAACGAAGAACCCTCCACCGTCGGGTGTTACGGCGACGTCGCGATAAGCGACCGCGGGCAAACCCGCTACGATTTGGAATGCAGACTTTTCGTCTGTGCGGACGAGTGCATGAATCCCCAATTCTTCGGCGCTCGTTTTTTGCAATTGATAGGGCACTCCCGCTTCGACGGATCCGAGTATCCACGTCACGCCGCTCGTATTACCGGAAATGGCGACGATATCGTGTCCATCGAGACGCAGGTTCGATTCGACAGACTTTCCGCCCTCGAATCGTCGCAATTCGTCCCGCCCGTTGTAGTCTTCCGATTCCCGAGCCCGGTGCGAAAAGAGGCCACGTCCCGGCCCTTCGGGGTAAAACCAACGGTCGAATGCGATACGTTTTTCCTGGCTATCGATGACGGTGGTTTTTCCTTCTGCATCTACTTCGACGAGTCGGTCCCACGCTTCGATCCACAAAGTGCCATCGCGGGCGACCTCTACGCGTTTGGCGGTTGAAATAGGGGCACCGCCTTTGACGACAAGCGACGTTTTCGCGATCGTATACCCGGCTTGTGTGGCTCCGAGCGTCACGGATTTGGGTGTTTCAAGTGGCTTCGTATCGACGGACTTTGCGTCGGGTACGCGTACCAAGGTTCGTTTTGTGGGTTTTCCGTGGAACAATCCCCGACGATTGCCAACCCAGACATTGTCCGGACCGCGAACGACGATCCCGGCGGCTCCTTGCGCGTCGGCCACGATGGCCCAACGTTTGCCATCCCAATGCATCCGACCATTTCGGCTCCAAACGTCCGTTGATGAATTTGCAATCACTCCGCTCGCCATGGAATCGGGGGCGCTGGTCGTGACAAACGTCTTTCCGTTCCAATGATAGGCCACGTAACCTTCCGTGGTGAACCACAAGTCGTTCTCGTCGACGCCGCCGACTGCGGTAATGCTGGAAGTTGCTTCTGGCGGCACCGGGACGGGACTCAATTGCCGTCCATCGAGGCGTTCGACTTTTCCCTCTTCCGACACGAGATACGTATATTTTCCAATGACCGAAATGGAAGCGGTCTGGTTTTTTCGCGAAATGATTTCGTGTTGCCCTCCATTGTAGAGTGCACACACGTGCTCATCGTTCCCGAAGCAGAAAATACGTGCCGTACCATTGTCAGCGGCGCGAATGCGCGAACCTTCATACGTGTCTACCCAATGTTCTTTGAAGGTTGTCGCGAGATCGTTTCGCTCGCGAACGGTCGCTCCCGTAAGTTCGAGGATCATGGCTTTGGCGGGTCGTCTCCACATTCCGAACTCGCCCTCGGATGGACTAAAATGGGCGCGAGCAAGGACCCAAGGATTGCCAGTGGGTCCCCAAACAACATCATCGATGACCAGCACCGGCTTTTCCGGTTTGTCTTCTTCGCTGCGCCGATCGAGTTTCGCGCCTTTCGATGGAATAAGAAAACGTTGGAGTTTCCCTCCAGCGTAGCGCAGCAATTCTTCCTTTTTCTCGTCTGTGACATTCAGCCACAGTTCGTCTGGGCCCGTCGAGACGACGGCAAATATTTTTTCGTCGAGAATTCTCTCATAATCGACGACATACGTCGGAGTCGTATCCGCGATCGGCGGATGCATATCGCTCACACGAATATCGAGCCCTTTGGCCGTGATGTGTCCGGAGGCGTCGACCCTGAATGCCTCCTTCGGATCGGTTTTGCAACAGATATCGTCGGTCAAGTTGACGGCGTGGGAAAAAACGAGCGAGCCGTCTTCCGAGAAAGCGAGCACTCCGCGGGGATTGGCCACGTAAATATGATCGTCAGCTCCAATGACGGCACGTGTCAATGCGCCGGAGACCAAGTGTTTTTCCCAAATGATCTGACCGTTCTTCGTATTGACGCTGGCCACGACGCCGCGTTGTGTTGTAATGATGACTCGATTATCGTCGGCAGGAACGATACCCGTCACCGCACCTCGAAAGCCAATTGACCACTTCGGAAGGTCGTGCATATCGAGCAAGACGAGCGTGCCGTCGCCCACGCCGACGAGCAAGCTTCCATCGTCAAGGAACGTGGTGGTTTGCGGACTGATGCCAATAAGACCTCGTTCGCCGGCTGGCGGATGAAGGGTGTCAGGGTTGAGCGTGCGGCTGGATTTGGTCTTGTCGAGAATCTCCACGCGGTTGCCAGGAATGACAATGGTGGCGACGTCGCCATTCGGAGATTCATTCAGCTCGCGTTTTGCGCGTACAGTCTGCGGTTTGTCTGTCGATACGTTGCTCGCTTCAGGTTTGACCGAAACGACGGGCGTTTTGACTGGCTTTTTCGCTTCCGTCGGGGAACTGCACGCCGCGAGCAATAGTGCACCAAAGAAAACGGTTTGGCGAGGCATCAGTGTTTCTCCCCGGGAGGTGCTGCAAAGGCGACGGCTTCTGGCAATGCGAAGAATGCCACGTCATCCGAGGAAACCCACATGTCCGACACGTCACCAGGCACTTTTCCTTGGCGCAAACGACTGCCATCCCATTGGTAAATCACGTCGCCAACGCCGCTAAACCATACGTCCCGCGACGAGTGCCCTCGCACGCGACCTGTCGAGAACGATTTAGGTGTGGGTAGTTGGGTCAGGTGTTTCCCGTCATAACGGAGAATCGTCGAGGCCGGCGCGTCCCATTTCGATCGGTCACCTGCCGTGATCCAGACCTGATGTTGATCGTCAGCCCACATCGAATGTACGCGTAAGTCTTCGTCGAACTTCGCTTGTTTCGTCCACGTCACTCCATTAAAGCGATACAACACCGGGTGAAACGTTTCGTCATTTGTGACGACCCAACCGTCATCTGGGCCGAGCATCCACATTCCCACGTTTTGGATGCCCATGTCGATCGAGTCGCGTGATGGGTCGACGTGCGTCGGGGCAAACCGAGGCCCAGACGTGCAATGACCTGCGGACGAACTAATTCGACAAGCATCGCCGTCCATGTTGTAGGCAGCACGCCACATGAGCGGTCCAGAAGCTTGTGTGTGGTCAGGAACGAGCGATTTTTCTTGACAATTCCATTTGCCATTGCGGGCCAGTGTTGCCCGACGTTCGCTTCCAATACGCGTATTGATGTCGCGGAATTGGCCCAAAACGTGCACTTCGTTTTCATCCACGACGATGTTGTACAAATGGATGCCGATACCATTGGACTCGCGATCGTAATTCCCCCAGCCGCACGGTTTGGCTTGGCGGAACTTGATCTCCTTGCCGTCGTCTTGGAGGACAACGCCGCTGTCCGTCAGCATCCAGATGTCTTTCGAATTTCGGCCGTCAATGGCGATGATTTTGGCCGGTACCGAATCAATGGGCGCTTTGTCCGCCGAGGAAAAATGCGTATAGCCCGTTTTGGTGACACGAATGGTGAACGTCGATATTTTCCGCTCGATCGGAAGCAGGGCTTCTTCCTTCGGATCAGCCATTGCCGGAGCAACGATCGTAAGCAGCGTTGCGCCAAACGCCAGGGTCGACAATCCAAGATACGGGTTCATTGTTTTACAATCCCTTCGCGGACGATCATTTCTTGATCATTCATGTTCATGCCAAATTTATTGGCCATCTCGGGTGGCAATCGTTGCCAAACAATTTCGTAACGCGCCCGCGTTGTGCCTCTTGGCAGCGGCAAGACGATGTGTTTCGGTCCGGTTAGGCGTCCATCTTCTCTTTCAATCGGAACCGTCTTGTTCGGACCTTCAAATGCCGGACCAAACGTTCGTCGTAATAGCTGCGACGAACCTTTTCCAATGGGTTTGTCATGAGCGTCCACCGCCGTGACTCGTACGTCCGCTCGTCGGTACAAATCACCTGTAGGAAACGCATGACCAATGGTGCCGAGCGACAAATCGAGGTGCAATGCATCGTCCTTGATTTCGGCTTTGTCGATGACGACCGCGCGAGCCATGAAATCTTTATCGCCGAATACGCGAAAATCATGTTTTCGATGGGGCGGCCCTTGTTGACTCGTGACGAGCGGCATGTGGCATTCTTGGCAAGGTTTGGAGGAATTCACCGATTGAGCATGTTCGCTCATGGTTTTTTGCATTCTGTCGACATCGGGCCGACGAGAACCGGGAAATGCAAATTCGTGGCAGCGGCCGCAAGCTGCGGTGGTGGCAAGCCGAGCATCGCCAATGACTTCGTGCCCATTTTCTCGAGCGGCAATCGCATGCGTGCCGACGATTCCGGCGGGGACGACATGGCACGACGTGCATCCTACTCCCGCGTGACGCGCTTCGGCCGAAGGTTCCGCTTTGGGATCCGCAAGAGGCGCGTGACATCCGCGGCAAAACGCGAGCGGTTCCACAGCGTATGCATGCTCGAAATATTCGTTCTCCCACGCCCGATGATGCAACGATTGCTTCCATTCCGAAGCAATTTCCGTGTGGCATGTAGCGCAGCGATCATCCTTGGGCAAACCAATGCCTACGACTGGTTCGAGTTGTCCACGTGGGGCGGGACCGGGAAGCGGTACATCGTACGTGCTGCTCGTCCGAGCGGCGAGCACCAACGCACCCACGAGGCTTATGCGGAACCATAGGAATGCGAGGCGTGGATGCACGACGCGTAGCATGCCGGAAGTGCCAAGGTCCTGTCAATAGCCAAGTGGTTCGATTGCGGTTATCCGCGCGCTCCGTTTTCGCAGGCGAAAAGAGTGCCGCAAAACCGCGGGACCAAAATGTAGGCGCGTTTCGAAGAGAGCGTGACAAATCACGCCTCTATCACTTGCGCACTTGCGCCATTTACAATTCCACGCCGTGTTGATTCACGCCGAACCCCTCGATCGACGATAACCGCGCGACATCAGCTCGCCTGCAATGCGCTGAAACTCCGCTTTGGGCACGTCTCGGTATTGCTCGAGCAGCTTAGCCATGGGGTCTTCATCGGGACACATGAGCAGGACTGCAGGGTGAACGTTAAACACGAGCGCGATACGTTCCACAAGTTCAGTCGTGATTTCTTCGCGACCTTCTTGGATGATCAAAAGTTCGACGGAGGACAGTTCAGCCGCTTTCGCGAGTTGCTCGATTGACAAACCGCGGGCGAGGCAGAATTCCTGGATTCGGGCCACTACTTTGGCCGCCAACACGGTCATACTCGTTTGTGCTTTCATCGCTCATGTCCTCTCGACGAACCCCGCATGGCGCCGGTCGTCCGTTCATCACATTAACACGAGTTTGTCGGCGGAGGAAAGAAAATTCCGAAAGAGAAACCTTGTGCGGATCAGCGGGGCCCGTTGCAGTTTGCAATGTTGGTTACGATTCAAAAAGATAATCGTCCAAGGGAAAATGACGGCTGCGCCACCACATTTCGAGGCCCGAAGCGGGGCGCAAGAACGGAGCGTCGCCATGTTTGTCGAAATAGTAACTGTTGGAACTCGAGCAGTTGTTATTAAAAAATACTGTATTGGTTTGTCGTTTTAGGATGTCCGCAAAAAATTCGTCGTGCGCTCGTTGCTTGACTTCGATGCAGGTCGATCCGCGTTTGCGTGCTTCCACGATGCAACGAAGCGCATGCCCGACTTGCGCTTCGATCATGGAAAACCATGAGGCGCCGGTGGTCGAATACGGTCCGACCACCATAAAAAAGTTTGGAAATCCAGGCACGGTCGCCCCTTCATATGCTTGGTAGCGATTTTGATCCCAAAAGTCGCCCAGTTCGACGTCGTGACGACCAAACACTTCATAGGTTGGCAAATTGCCTTTCTCGAAAACCTTGAATCCTGTGGCGCAAATGATTGTATCGACGTCGCGACGAACGTCGTCTTTCGTTACGATGCCGGAAGCGTCGATATGAAGAATGCCGTCGGTCACGAGCTCGACGTTGGGGCGATTGAAAGCGCGGTAATAATCACTCGAGAAACTAGGACGTTTGCAGCCGAATCCATATTGCGGCGTGAGTTTTTCGCGGACAATCGGATCGTGCACTTGATTGTTGATATGGCGCAAACACAATGCTTCCAAACGTTTCACGATGTTCGGCAATTGCTTGTTGTAAATGACCCCGAAGACCATGACCATTTCGGTCGCGAGTCCAGCGGCCAAACGTACGCCCATTTGCGTGCCTGGCACGCGCTGAAACATCTGCTGGACCCACGGAGGTACTTCATGGTCCGGCTTGGGTACGACCCATATCGGTGTTCTTTGGAAAACGTAGAGTTGCTGCACGTCGGGCGCAATGGTTGGCACGACCTGGACCGCCGTGGCTCCCGTGCCAATCATCGCAACTCGTTTGTTCCGTACATCGTACGTGTGATCCCAGCGCGCGGTGTGAATGATTTTGCCCTGAAATGTATCGATACCGGGAATGTCAGGCATTTTCGGTTGCGTCAAACCACCGGTTGCTGAAATGAGGTACCGTGTGGTCAATGTTTCGCCGCTGTCGAGTTCGACGTGCCACGCGTGCTGGACTTCGTCGAAACGAGCCTGTTTGACGCGACACCGGAACCGAAAATGGGACAGCAGCCCATATTTTTCAGCGCAATGCTGGGCATACTCCTGCAGTTCTCGACCAGGAGCGAAAACACGCGACCAAAATGGATTCTGTTCGAATGAAAAGGAATAACTGAACGACGTGATATCTACAGCAATACCCGGATAGGTATTGTCACGCCAGGTTCCGCCAAGGTCATGAGCCGCTTCCAAAATAACGAAATTGTCGATGCCGGATTCTTTCAGCTTGATTCCTGCACCTAGGCCGGAAAAACCAGCACCAATCACCAGGACATCGTATTGCGGTGACGTGTTCTTGTTGGATGAAACGACAGCGGGGCGGATCATGCGTGGCCTTTCGGCGTGACGAAAAGTCGAACGACCGCTACCGTATCGCACTCGAGGGAAAAAAGGAAGGGTCTGCGAAACTCAGCGTCCGGTCACGTTCACATCGATGTCAAAAACGAGATGGGCGGCGATCTTCGTTTCTGTCATCGGCCGCTTGCCTTTGACTGACGTGCTCATCCGCATACTCGGTGCAACAACGTAAGGGGCGAGTTCGAGACTTGTTTCGACCGTGAGTTCGATTTTCGTTGCCCCCTTGGGAACGGCATCCAGTTTGGCCACCAGCGCTTTGGGTTGGCCATCCGTTTCGATCGAAAACGAAACGGAGTCCATAAAATCGAAGGTTTGTCCGGCAGGAGCGGTGATGGTCAGTGAAAAACTCTTCAAGTGCACCGAATCGACATCGGATTTGGTTACCCCTTGATTCTTGAGCTCTTGCGTAAAGTCGATGCTTTCGAGTGCTCCAAAACTAAACGGGTCAAGCAATTGATCGAGAATGGTTGCGGCGGGAATGGTTGCGGCTGCATCCACGGGGACTTCGAAGTTATCGATGTTGTTGCAGCCTACGAGCATTCCGAGTGCCAGCGTGCCAAGCAATGCGCGGCGATCCATAGATTGGAGGCGAAGATGTAAAGTCATCTCGGCACTGTAGCGCAATCAAGTACAAATGTGAGGTTATCATGTGACGAACTCTTGCTTTGCGCCGAGCTTTCAGGTGAGGTGTCGCGCAATTTCCTCGACGTGGACATCTTGGATATCGAGGCTTCGGAGAGCGTCGCGAAGGGCGAGAACATAGTCGGCATTAGGTCCGCTAGGTCCGCAGCTGCGACGGATCCAAGCGGCGATTTCGGCTTCGTCGAGCGGTCCCAGAAAATGCGGATTGCCTTGACGCGCGACATACACGATAGCGTCGGCAAATGCAGCACCATCTGGCGTATCATAAACCGATAAGAGGTGCCGCTCGAAACCAGCTTGTTCGCGAATATCGAGTTCGGCAAGAATGGTCGCGGCATCTTTCGTGTCGATGCGGTAAACGCAACCACCACACCATTGGTTGATTGCGGGAACGAGCGTGGCGACGCGGCCAGGTGCTTCGGGAACGCCGCGATGATCTGGCGAACCTTGCCAAAACCGACGCATGAAATGAGGGAGAAACGCGCGGCGACGTTCGATATGTACGAACGAGGGGCGGAAAATCAACGATCCATAGGCGAAGATCCACATGCGCAGAAGCCCGCATGTAGCACGGATTGGGCAAACGACAACCAATTTTATGTTTCGACGCTACCAGAAGCGCGTAATCGGACGGGCACGTATTTGTGATAAGGTGTGCGAGTCAGCGGATCGCAATGCGAACCCGTTGTGAGTCGGTTGATCGCCGGACCTGTCGGAGCGTTGTCCTTGTAACGCATGCCATACCCATGGGGCAGCGTAACCATTCCGCGACGAACCGAATCGTCAATTTCCACGACAACCTCGATTTCGCCAGTGGTCGACGCACAAACCGCTTTATGGCCATCGCCGAGTCCCAGCGCGGCCGCGTCTTCGGGATGAATACGCATCGCCCCGTGAGGATCGATTCTGCGCCAGGCAGGGTTACGAAAAATTGTATTCGCATTGTAGCTGCGCCGTTCACCAGCCAAGAGAATAAACGGAAATTCGTCGTCCGGTGGAGATTCTCTTTGCAACGCGCGCAATTCTTCGAGCATTTCGGGAATCTCGAGATGAATGCGACCGTCGTCGTAGCGAATGAAGCTCCACATGTCTTTGAATTCGTGACGGCTAATGACCGTGCCCGCTCGTTTTTCCAAAATGGCGTGAAAGAGTGACGCGCCAAGCGTCAAACGATTGCCTCGGTGCCCCGCACGTTTGACCGCGTCATAATGCTTTTGCGCGTAGAGAACGGACAGCGGCAAGAACGGTGCGGCTGCAGCGGCTTCATTGGGTAATGTTTTTCCCAACGTACGGTACAGAATGGACGCGGCATACGGGAGCCAATTTTTTCGTCGTGCAATCATCAAACCGAATGCGCCGAGGAATACCGAGTGCGCTGAAGCCGGAGGTTCCAATTGGGCGATTTTTTCCAGGGTAGGAAACGCCGACGGAATGACCCCCATTTTTTCCAAAAGACGCGTGTAGATTTCAGGCTCGGGCAATGATTCCGCGAGTGGCGAGAACAGCGGATGACGCAAATGAAAGGCGTTTTCAGGGAACTCAAGGTTGAACCCGGTAGCTTCCCACTTTTCGAATTGCGATGCGGCCGGCAAGATGTAATGCGCCAAGCGCGCCGTTTCATTCATCGTGACATCGACGACGACGAGTAACTCGAGCTTCTTGAACGCGCGTTCGTAAGCGTTTGTATCCGCGTAACTCAACAGAGGATTGACGCTGTCGACAAGTACGGCGCGGAGTCGATTTTCGCCATCGTGTTCGATTTCGTCAGGTAAAATGTTCGGCGGGTAGATGCCGGAGATGGGGAACATTTGATGGTGCGCCGTGCGTTTGAGCGGTTTGCCTTTTTTCTTTAAGCGTTCGTCGGTATGGCCCAGAATCGGCACGATGGACGTATGCAAATTGTTTCCACCGCGCCGGCCAAAATTCCCGGTGACGAGGTACAGTAGTTTTTCCAGGTAACCATTCAGGGTCGTGTGTAGCGTGTGCTGGATGCCGAGATCAATACGGACGCAGCCGGCTTTCGCCGTGGCAAACCCGCGGGCGACTTTTTGCACGTCAGCGAGGGGTACATCGGCGCGCTTTACGTATTCCTCAATGGGAATGTTGCATAATGCTTGCTCGATGGTATCGAAACCCGTGCAATGCTTGCGGATGAATTCGCGATCAAACAATCCTTCGCGGATGATGATTGCCAAAATGGCGCTCATGAGAAACGCATCGGTACCGGGGCGCAATTGCAAATGAATATCGGCGAGTTTTGCAGTTTCCGTGCGGCGCGGATCGATCACGACCATTGTGCGTTTCGGATCTTTGCGGATGTCACGCAACGTATCGCGAGCGTTGTTTATCCCATGCGCCTGAAAAGGATTGGTACCGATGAACAGTACGTAATCGGCGTGCTCGACGTCTTCCGTGGTGTGACAGGTTTGGTGTCCGAACAGTCGCCCATTGAGCCAGAAATCTCCCGTTTTTTCTTGACCCAGCGAATTGTACGCAAAGCGGCTTTTCATTGCGGTGAGCATCTGCCTCGCGTACGCCCCTCCAAGGTGATTCCCTTGGCCGCCGCCTCCCACGAACGCGAAAGCGTCTCCACCGTGTTTTTCGCGAATACAGAGTAATCGCTCGGCGATGTCCGTCAATGCTTCGTCCCAGCTTACACGAACGAACGATCCGTCAGGTTGGCGCTTCAAAGGATGTTGCAAGCGATCGTCGTGATTTTGGTAATGCTCGAGGCGTGCAGCCTTTTGGCACAGATACCCTTTGGAAACAGGATGATCCTCGTCACCACGAATACGGGTAAACGTGTTTCCGTCGATGTCCACGCGTAAACCGCAATTGCGAGAACAAAGAATGCAGGCAGTATTTTCGGAGCGTGTGGTCTCGGTTTTTTGTGCTTCTTGAGTATTCATGAGATAGCTCCAGGAGAATCACGGACTTCGTTTTCTAATGTGATACAATGAGGCGAACAAACCTACCGTAACACGATATCCAATCGATGTGCTTCCAAAAGACTTGGAATTTCCCAGCGTTCGCTCATACGTCGAATTGCAGCTTCGGGAACACGTGCTGCACGAGCGCGATTGTGCGCCAAAAGCGTGGGCATGGGTGCTTCGACGTAAACAATGTGCACGCGCGCGCCGTAGTCTCCCGCAAGCGATATCAATGGACCTCGCCGTTGTCGATTGAGGTTCGTCGCATTGTAAACGAAGCGTTCTCCGCGCCGCAGGTGTTCGCGTATTCGTTCCTTGCCCGCTTGAACGACCGCGCCCTGATTGTCTTCAGGATCGACTTCCATGGAGGAACGCAGTTCGTCCAGAGAAACGATAGGCAAACCTCCAAAATGGTCGCGCACATACGTATCCTTGCCCGCTCCGGGCAATCCACACATCATGATCATTTCACTCCGCGTGTCATCGTGCACGTGAACATCTGGCAAACGATTCTCGGAACGAAAATATACCACCCGCGTATGGTCCGAAGGAAACGCTCGCGGTTTGTCGAAACATCCTTCTTCAGCACAGAATGCTCGAAAAAGATCAATGTTATCGATGATACGTTGCATGTCCTGACAAACTCGCCCGCGGATGTCGGCCTCGGCCACAAGCGCCAACAGATCGGCTCGGCAAATGACAGAAATTTCCGTTGCTAGGCGTTGTGCATCATCTCGTTCAATCAAGTAAAACGGAATCTGGTGAAATTTCACGAGACCGCAAACCATTTCGCGCAAGGCAAACGGCGCACCGAGTTCCCAAAGTAGACGTCGCGCGAGCATTTCGCCCGCCCGGGAATGTCCTTTGGCCGTAATGCGCCCGTCGGGTTCTTCCTTCGTCGTAAACGGTTTTGCAACATCGTGCATCAAACACGCAAGCCACACAGCGGCGCGATCGAATTCCGACAACGCTTGCCACGCAGGCATTGCCACGAGTGTCTCGAGCACCATGTGCGTATGTATCCATACGTTTCCTTCGGCGTGGTGAATGGGGTCCTGCGGGCAAGGTTCGAGCGCGCGGACCCATTCGAAGACTTGCAGTTCATTCCACGGGATGGGAAACGGAGGCGCCGCTGGAGGATTGATGAGCAAATTCAAAGACATGGGAAACTCGTGGAGATAGGACGCTCAGGAGTATGGCATGAATGAGGCCCGTTGTGCTAGTGTGTCGCGTATCGTGTCGGTAAAGTATCCGCGAACCTTTCATTTTCCTTGGTCACCTGGTGGGACATCGGATGATAAACGTCTGTCGGACGTGTCTTCGCTGGTGGGCGTCGAGATTGTCGTGACGGAGAAGTGTGACGGGTCGAATTTGACTTATACGCGTACGAATGTGTTTTCACGGTCGCATTCGGGGCCGCCGTCTCACGCGAGTTTCGATTTAGCCAAAGCGACGCACGGGCGCATTGGGCATCTGATTTCTGAGGGGATCTCCATTTTTTGCGAATATTGTTATGCGGTTCATTCGATTGCGTATGAAGCGCTGCCCCATTATTCGCTGGTATTTGGCGTTCGCGACGACGTGTCGGGGCTGTTCTGGGATTGGGACATGGTCGTGGCGCAAGCAGCGGATTTGGGATTGCCAACGGTACCGGTTTTGTTTCGCGGTGTTGTCGCATCAGCGGATGAATTGCAATCGTTGACTGAGCGGCTGGCGCGAGAAAAATCAGCGCTGGGCGGTTCGCGCGAAGGCGTAGTCGCTCGAATAGCGGGTGAATTTTCCGAAGGTGCATTCGGCAAGAACGTCGCCAAATGGGTACGCAAAGACCACGTGCAAACCGACGAACATTGGATGCATCAGGCGATTAGCGCGCAAAAATTGGCGTGATTGGCACGACAAACACCGGGGTTTCACCCCGGACCCGACCAGGGGTTATCCACCCCTGGACCCGGACCAGGCAGA
>JANORL010000760.1:0-5108 GCA_031415295.1 Polyangiaceae bacterium
GCCCGCTTGGGCATCCGAAGTGAACCCGATCACGCGGCAGCCCTATCAGGATCGGCTGGAGTACGACGATGTGCAAAGTTTGTCGCCGGAGGAAATCCAGCAACGACGAGCGGCGCAAATTAAGGCTACGCAATCGCAACCGCCACCTGCGTCAACGCCAACGCCTGCACCGCCACCAGCTCCCACGTTGACGCCGGAGCAACAACGTGAGAAGGAGAAAACACGCGAGCGGTGCGCGAAGTTCGCCAAGAAGATCGATGACATCATCACCAAGGAGCGGGATGCGACGCCCCCAGGTGGCAAACCTCAAGGCCGCAAGGGGATCAAGTGGCGCTGGTGGGAAATTGGGGAGAACAAAGGCAAATGGGGACCACAGCCAGACGGTAGCCCAAGTAAGCAAATGAAGGGCCACCTGAAAGAATATGTGAAAGGTAAGGAAGAAATCATGAAGGAACTCCTTAATTGGCAGGTCGCAGGGTGCGACGACAAGGAACATGGGTTGCCACACAATGCTCGCCAATACGCGGCTCAAAAGCCGGAATATGGCCCCGGCAAACCCCTTGAACCCGCCCCTACGCCCGAGTATTATCCCCCCATCATTGCACCCGCCATCGTACCTCAGCCAAAGAAAGCATCGAAATGAAACCAGCCGCCTGTTGCGGCTTGTTGCATACGCCGGAGACAAAGATGATCAATTTCCCCCTCAACCTACGTGACGACAAAGAGGACTGGGCATGGTCCAAAAGTAGAGAATGGCTGAGCCTCGACCGGTTCGAGCGCTTTTGGCCGGACGCTGGACTTGTTCTCGAAAACGGTGAAGCCGTTAAATCTGCGGTTCGAGCGGAGCTTCGCGCCAAATACGCCAAGGACGCGGAAGAAGGAGATGACTTAAACTACATGGACTTCCTCGAGGACCTCGCCAAGACCTGTTTTCGCACCATCAACGAGACCGCCGGGACCAAGGACGCGGAGCGTGTTGCGGCGTGGCTGACAGGGCCTGTCCTTGCAGCGAACAAGGAGGCGCATTGGCACAACTCGTGGAAAGCCCTTCTTTACCGTTTGGCGAGCAACGCTCCACGCACCCTCGTGTCGCATGGAATCCCTAGCTCCACAGCGCACAAGCTCGTTGAGATTGGCAAGCGTTACCGAGACAAAGTCGAGGCGATTGATGAACGAATCGAGGCGGCAGATATGGAGTCGCGGGAGGGCTGGGATCTCGTCGTGTATGAAGATATTTGGCGAGAAAACTCCGAGGGCAGCCCTTTCATTGGCCTTAGTTTGCTGCTTTGGTACATAAGTTTCGATCGGATGTGGCCGGAGGTCCTGCGCTGCACGCATCCAACCTACATCGACGCGATGATCCGGTGGGGCACCGCAGAGTATGGCCCGAACAATATCGTCCATGAACAGGTTGCCATTCCCGACGACGTGCGTGCCGCTTGGCACCAAGCGTGGCGCAACTGAGAGGTGTCACGCAACGCCCTACAATACGGCGCTCAAGGCCCTACCCTCAACCGAAGCTCCTTCGCTTTTTCACATGCCGCTTTGACGGTGGGACAAGCCTTGTCCAATCGCTCGAGGGCTTTGCCTGGATCGGTCGGCCAAATTCGTGCGCCCAACCTGAAGCAGCCCGTTGCGGTGCCCTGAGCACAGGCTTTCTCGAGTAACGCATTTCCTTTTGCCACGTCCTGCTTGATCCCACGACCCTGTATGTATGTTTCGCCCACCTTTTCAAAAGTGCCGGCACCTTTTCCAGCTCATTTGCCAACACGGAGACAGTTCATGATCGACGCACTGCTCAAGAAATTCTGCCGATGGAATAGGTATCGTGCATGGTCGGATGGTAGTCTGTGGTTGAGCCTCGACCGGTTCGAGCGTTTCTGGCCGGATGCGGGGCTGGCCCTCTCCAATGGCGAAGCGGTCAAATCCGCGGTGCGCACGGCGCTCCGTACCAAATACGTCATGGACGCGGCGCACCGCGCAAGAGTCGTTATCAACCCTGATGCGCCAGTCGATATGATTTATAGGAATCGCATC
Source organism: Polyangiaceae bacterium (assembly GCA_031415295.1). Classification (GTDB taxonomy): domain Bacteria; phylum Myxococcota_A; class Polyangia; order Polyangiales; family Polyangiaceae; genus Polyangium. The sequence continues at coordinate 2,038 of JANORL010000760.1, forward strand.
CAGACGCTCCCCAAAGGCTGCATAACCAACATCGCCGAGACAGCCGGGACGCCGGACGCGGAATGCGTCGCTCGATGGATGCTGGGGCCAGTGCATACAGCCGTCAAGTTGCCCTATTCGTCTCGGTCGTGGTGCGCCCTGTTTTACCATCTATCGAAGGAAGAGCCGGACATGCTCGTGTCGCGCTACAAAATTTCCAGCGACACCGCTCGAAGGATCGTCGAGATCGCTACGCGCTACAGAAGCGAAGCCGATGCAATCAAAGAGCGCATCGAAGCAGCGGATCGAGAGCCCCTGGCGGACTGGGATGCGGTCGCCTACGCAGATTACCGGCGAGAGACTCCTGAGGCGAGCCCCCTCATAGCGGTCCGTGTGTACCTTACGTACGCAAGTTTCGATCGGGCATGGACTGAAGTCGTGGACTGCACGCGCCGGGCCGATATCGACGCCATAGTCTGTTGGGCATTCGCGTTTCGCAAGGGGCATGATTTTAAGATCCCCGACTACGAGGACGAGGCCATCATCCCCGACAACGTGCGCGGACCGTGGTAATACGACTACGCGCAGCCCGCGTAGGATCTGCCTCGCCTGGCCCGCGAATACGCTGACATGTTCATGCGTGCCGTTTGCGCTCCAAAAGCCGGCGCGGAGGCGTACGCACCGCATCCCCCAAAAGTGCCCGGCACCTTTTTCAGTGTTTTCTGAAGGAGATTGAAACACATGTTGAGTGTCCCGCGCGTTTCCATGAACCGCAGCGCCACGAGACGATTGAACCACGTGTACGCGACGCGCTCGACGCGTTCGGCGCGCTTGGCCTGCGGCACGTCGTGATGCAGGCAACTTGGGATGCAGGGAATGTCTCGTCGGACGCCCCTTATGACCCGCTGCCGACGCGGAGCGGCGTCAAAAACGTTCCCTTACCCGCTCCGCCGCAACGGAGTCGTGGCGGAACCATGTCTTGCGGCACTCTGCCGATGCGAAATATCGGCAAAAACTTTTTTACTTACAGTTCACAGCGGTTCAACCGTGCAAAAAACGTTTTCGTCGTCGCTCCGCCCGTGCAGAGCCGACGTGAGGACGTTTTTGCGCACGCTCCGCCGCGGCGAAACGAGCTCGAAGACGTTTTTGCGCACGCTCCGCCTGCGCGGAGTCGTTTTGGAACGATCTCGCACCCGCTCCGCGCCTCGCGCCTCAAAGACTAATGCGATTTCCCTTGTCCAATTCGGCTTGCGCCGCCGCCCGCAATGCCTCGAGCCATTCGTCGAGATCGGCCTTCGTCGCAATATACGTCAAACCGCATTGCGGTCGCAAACTCGCCGCGGGCGTGTACGTCACCGGGGGCGGCGGTGGAACCGAAGAGGATCCGGTCTTGGTCCCCGTGCGTTTTTTCGGCAATGGCGTGGCGAGGCGTGAGGCCAACGCAAGCTGCGCCGGATATTCATGCGCGCCATAACGTTGAATACGATCGCGAATGCCCGCGACGAACCGGTCGATCTCTATGGCTTTGCGTGTCGCCAGCGTCGGCGCAAGGACTTGCTGCTGCCCAGCATCGTCGAGCGCGCTGAATTCCGAAATCGAACGAATACGCGTTTCGAGGTCGGCCAATCCAGCAAGGGCTTGCTCGCGTTCCGTTTTCAAAACGTCCGCGAGTCGCCCCTGAAGTTTCGCTACGGCGGCTTTCGCGGCGGGAACGAGATTGCCACGATAAGGATGTTTGGACGCGGCAAGCGCAAGCAACGGTTGAACTTCGTCTCGCGGAAGCTCCGAAAAATTGGCTTGTTCCTCGCGCCAAAATGTCATGGCCTCATCGTAGGCGAGGCGTTGCGCCCCATGCATGAACGCTTTCATCGGAGCAATGACGTCTTCTTTGGCCGTGAGCAGTTCGTCTTGGAACTCGGCCAGGTGACCCAGAAGGTACGTTGAGTCTTTTTCACCCAGTTTGGCGAGTCGATCCACGATGGGGCGTAAAGGCGCCAGAAAATGGTATCGCGACGTTTGATCGACGAGCACCGTGAGCGCACGAGCCTCGTCCGCAAGAGCCTCGGCCGTGAACTGTCCAAGGGTTCGCGCATCGGTTCCGGTATTCGCGCGATCGAAGAAATCGTGATGGAACGCCTTGAGCGTATCCATTTGCGCCGGATCGATCACTTCCTGCAGCCGAACGCGTACACCTCCATGCTGCCGCGTATTCTTGAGCCGCACGAGCGCCTCGCGCGCATCGAGCAATTCTGGCCCGCGAAGCTCGACCTTTCCCATTCGAAACAAGCGCGCAATCAACGTGAGAATGGCCATGAGATACCACCCGTACGGGCGGCGGCCAAACGTCCGGACTATTTCATCAATCGATGTCCGTTCGCCGCTGTTCTGATTTCGCGTAATGTACGTGAGCAGCTCCAGCTCGGGCTCGGAGGGCGTCGTCGTCTGGCCAAAAAGATCGCCTGGGTCGAGCAGCGCTTTTGAAAGCGTGGTTTCGTCGAAAACTCCGCGCAGCATGCGCAAGTTCGGAAAGCCAAACGAAATGACGTCCTGGCAAGCTTTGGCGAAACGATTCCGTGGATCACCTTCCCCAATGGTGTCGAGACGTTGCGCATTGAGGTACAACGGCGCCTTGCTCAAGAATTCCGCGGCGAGCGCTTGCATGTCGTTTCGCCGGGCGATGTTTTGCTGGCCGCGTTGTTCGAGAATGATCTTGCGGGTATCATCCCCTTGACCGCTGTTTTGCTGGACGTACTTCTTCGTCTTGAGATAAAGCCGCGTTTGGTCGGCTAGGCGTGTATCGGCAGGAAGAACGACGGTCAGCTCGGGCTTGCCGAAGGCGTGTTTCGCAAGCGTGGCCCCATCCGCATGGCTGGGGTGTTCGGTCGTGATGATGTGAATGGCAATGTCGAACTCACGTCCGATGACCTGTCCGTCGATTTTCCGGGCATACGCATAATCCTGCCCATTCGTTTCATAACGAATTTTTTGATCGCGAAGGACATCGGTGAACAGGATTTTGCTAAGCTCTTCGGCCAACTGGGATTCATCGATTTCGGTGCTCTTGATTTCGACTTCGATGTCTTTTTCGACGT
>JANORL010000761.1:0-12422 GCA_031415295.1 Polyangiaceae bacterium
CGGAAGCGTACATCGTACGCTGAGCAAGTCCGACCGAAGCTTCGCAACGCGCAGCAGCCCGCTGAGCACCCTCAGGGCGCGAGTACGTCCGCGATGCGCGCCAGTCGATCGATGTCGTGAATGTCGTAGGGGAACGCCGGAACGTGAGCGAACAGGCTTCCTCCGAGGGCTTCGTCTTCGAGTGCCGACTCCAGGCCGATCAAGTGCAAGGCATCGAGTTTGCCCATGCGCCGTTCGTCCTCGGTGGCTTGACACAAACGTTGTGCCGCGTTGGCGCCAAGCTCTATGGAACGCTTGCTGAGCAACGCTTGCACGTCCGCGACGTCCGGCATCTGGCCGTAAGCTGGATGGACGCGATTCACCACGAAGGCATCGCGATGCATGTCTTGCTGTCGTAAACGTTCGGCAAAAAAGAGCACTTCGCGTACGGCGAGTGGATCGGGCGTGGTGACGAGAACGTACGCAACGTCGGGTCCACGCAACGCTGCGCTCACTTCATCGGCGCGCTTTTTCCAGCCACCAAAGAGCGCGTTGATCTCGGAGATAAACGCCGCCATCTGTTCGAGAAACCCACTGCCGCTGACTTTGCCAATGCCACGCACGATGGCCGCGGCACCTTTGGCCAGAAGGTTCAGGGAAAACGTTCCGGAATTTTGCACCGCTTCGACGAGCCATTTCGTGGCCGCACTGTCGATGGCTCCAACAAGACGTTCAGGCGCATCGAGAAAGTCGAGTGCGTTGGCCGTTGGAGGCGTATCGAGCAGGATGAGATCGTATTGGCCATCAGCTTTCGTCGCGTGGAGCTTCTCCATCGCCATGTACTCTTGCGTGCCAGCAAGCGACGTAGAGATGTACTTGTAGAGAATGTTGTTGAGGATGCGATCGCGCTGTTCGGGCGTTGGCGCGAGTTCACGAACCAACCCGTCGAACGTGCTTTTCGTGTCGAGCATCATCACGGTCATTGAACCGGGGACGTGAAGACCAGCGCGTTCGAAGACAGCGGGGTCGATCGTTTGTGCCTCGGTCTTCATCTCTTCGATGCCGAGGCTTTGAGACAAACGGCGTGCAGGATCGATGGTCAGACAAAGAACTCGCTTGCCTCGACGTGCAGCGGCGAGTCCGAGGGCGGCAGTGGTCGTTGTTTTTCCAACGCCGCCACATCCGACAACGAGAAGCACTCGTCGCGAGGAAAGGAGCGAGCCGAGCCCGCCCGGCGATGTTGGACGTTTTGCGTCGATTAGCGTCACGCGCTCGCCCTCATATCACGTTTCTTGGAGAGGGCTATGGAGCAAGCGCGTCCACGACCAAGCTGCTAGGTTTCGCCGCACGCATGGTAGGTGGTTACATCGATTTGCATTGCCATTGGGTCATAGGCATCGACGACGGAGTAAAAACCGTGCGCGATAGCCGAGACTTGCTTGAAGGGCTGGCAAAGATCGGTTTTTCGAAAGTCCTGGCGACACCTCACATGCGTCCAGGCATGTTCGAAAACGTCAAAGACAGCCTCATCCAAGCTTATGAAGCGACGGAACAAGCGCTTGGGGACCTGACGGGTTTGCCCGAGCGAGGTTTGTCGTCGGAACATTATTTCGATGACGTCGTTTTTGGACGGATCATGCGCGGTGAAGGGCTTCCCTATCCTGGAGGTCGCGCGATCCTCGTCGAGTTTTACCCGCGCGCTTTTCCCGCGCAGCTATCGGCCAGATTTTTCGACTTGCGACGTAAACGTTTACGTCCGGTGGTCGCGCATCCCGAACGGTATGAATGGGTTTGGGATGATCTCACGGTTCTTGATTCGCTCATCGATGCGGGCGGGGTCATGCTTCTCGATGTGGCGGCTTTGGCAGGCAAATACGGTCGATCCGTGCGTACTTGTGCCGAAAAACTCCTGGACGAGGGGTATTACGATGCGGCGTGCAGCGATGCGCATGCACCGCGTGACGTCGACGATGTCGCTCTAGGAATCGAAAAATTGCATGAAGCCATCGGCGCAGAAGACGCTCGCGCCATGTTGATCGATGGCCCTCGAGACATCCTGGAAGGTCGTCTCGATTGACAGGTTTTGGAGCCAATGGTTTTTCTGGACAAACGATTGTCGTACGCTGAGCAAGCCCGACCGACGCAGTGCAACGCGTAGCAGCCTGATGAACACCCTCTAAGAAAGGACACACGCAAGTGCAAGAGTTGCTGACAAAGATTGAAAATCGCACGGCGCACGTGGTCGTCGTGGGTATCGGATATGTTGGTTTGCCATTGGTCGTCGAATTTGCGCGAGCTGGATTTCGAGTTACCGGGTACGACAAGGATCCCGAGAAAGTTCGGCTGCTTGGCTTAGGCGAGTCGTATATCGGTGACATTCCGTCTTCGGCGCTCGCTCCGCACGTGAGCGAAGGGCGATTGAGTGCGTCGACGGATCCCAAGGTGCTTGGGACGGCTGATGCAATCGTCGTTTGTGTTCCGACGCCGCTCAACAAGACCAAAGAACCAGATATGCGTTTCATCTTGTCGGCGAGCGGAGAGATTGCCGAGCATCAGCATGCGAACATGCTCATCGTGCTCGAATCGACAACGTATCCCGTCACGACACGAGAAGTGCTGGTCCCAAAACTCACGGGGAATCGTTATGAACTCGGCAAAGACGTATTTATTGCGTTTAGCCCCGAGCGTGTCGATCCGGGCAATATGGTTTACGGTACACGCAATACCCCCAAAGTGTTGGGCGGAGCAACGTCGGGCTGCCTCGAAGTGGCGGTTGCTCTTTACAGCAAGATCATTGACAAGGTCGTGCCGGTATCGAGTACCGACGCAGCGGAAATGGTCAAGTTGCTCGAAAATACCTTCCGCGCGGTGAACATTGGGCTCGTCAATGAAGTTGCATTGATGAGTCGCAAATTGGGCATCGTTGTGTGGGAAGTCATTCGCGCGGCGGCGACGAAACCATTTGGTTTTATGCCCTTTTTTCCCGGACCGGGCCTTGGTGGGCATTGCATTCCCATCGATCCGCTCTACTTGTCCTGGCGCATGCGCACGCTGAAGTATCAAGCGCGCTTCATCGAATTGGCCGATTCGATCAATAGCGGGATGCCCGATCACGTCGTCGCACTCGTGCAACAAGCATTAAATAGCGTCAAGAAAGCCCCCAATGGATCGCGCCTCTTGATCCTCGGAGTCGCATACAAGCGCGACGTGGCGGATTATCGGGAGTCACCAGCTTTCGAAATCATTCATTCGCTGAAGAATCTCGGTGCCGACGTTCACTATTTCGATCCACACGTGCCGGAAGCCGAAGAAGGGGGCATCGTCATGAAGTCCCAATCCGATCCCGTCTCCTATGCCGATTATGATGCTGTCGTCATCGTGACGGATCACAAGCGCGTCGATTACACGCGCGTGCTCCACGAAGCAAAAATCATCGTCGATACGCGTGATGTCTTGCGTGGCGTCGTCGGCGATCATTCCAAAGTCGTGCGGCTATGACCATAACGAGCATTGCCCATAGGCAGTGTCTCGATGTAGTGCCGTGAAAACCCCTCCTGCTGAAACACTCCCCGTCTTCACGAACAAACGCCAGTGGCTCGAAAGGCTGGCGTTGTCGCTGGTATTTGCCGCGATTTTTGCATGGATCGCATTACGCGGAGGTTTGCCTCTCGTACCACCGTCGGAAGCTTTCGGAGCCGTAAAGTGGTGGACCGTGGGCTTGTACGTCGTTTCGCTCGGCGCAGTGCATTGGTTTCGGGCCGCGCGATGGCGACATCTTTTGCGCCCGGTTGGAAATGCCAAACTCCTGGACGTCGTAATGGTGGCGTGGGTCGGGTTTGGCGCGGTATTGTTGTCGCCGTTGCGTAGTGGCGAGATCGTGCGGCCTTACTTAATCACGCGGCACAGCTCCGTGCGCCTTTGGGAAGCGACGGGAACCGTTGGCGCCGAAAGAGTTATTGATGGTTTGTCCATAAGCGCCATTCTTTTTTTCGGCCTTCGTTGGGCCAAACCACTCGATCCATTGCCTGATCACATTGGTGATCTACCGGTACCTGTCGCGGCCGTTCCGGCAGCAGCGACCGCTGCGCTCATGCTGTTTGTCGGGGCGTTTGCCGCCATGGGCCTTTTCGTTTTCGCGCGCGATTTCGCGCGACGATTGACGTTGCGCGTCGTCGGGATCGTCTCGTTGCGTTTCGCGGAAACTCTCGCGGGCATCGTTGAACGCGTGGCCGAAGGGATGCGCTTTTTGCCTTCGCCGAAACATCTCGGACCGTTCTTGCTCGAGACGGCCGCCTATTGGGTTTTTAATGCGCTGGGCGTGTGGTTGCTCGCATGGGGCGCGGGGCTCGAGGGGACCTCGCTGGCGAAAGCTTGCGTAACGATGGCGTGTGTCGGCATTGGGATCCTCGTGCCATCAGGGCCGGGGTTCTTTGGCGCGTTTCAGCTTTCGACGTATGCGGCGCTGGCGATGTACGTGTCTGAAACGTCTTTACGTGCGAGCGGAGCGTCGTTCGTGTTTCTGCTCTACATGACGCAGGTCGGAGTTCACGTGCTCGCGATGCTTGTCGGGATCGTCGTGCTTCGTAAATCCAAACCCGCGTGAGAGAGTGTTTCGCAGACTGCTGCGCGTTGCGAATCGTCGGTCGGGCTTGCTCAGCGCACGATGTAGGCTTCCGCCGCCCTCGCTAGCTTCACAACGCTAGCAACGCCTGCGCAACAGCCTTTGATTCAGTTCGGTGCGTCGTTTCCACCCGATGCGGGTGACTTGCCGAAGATGTTGTCCCAGTTTGTCCGGTACCGATCGGTCGCGACTTGCGCCGGACCATGCCGCGCAGGTTCGGGTGCACGTGGCGTCTTGACCAACGTCTCGACGTTGTAGAGGCGTTCGTTTTCTTTGCGCTGAGACAAACTCACGACATCGCCGTGGATAGGCGCGCCTTCGCGGATGTTGCGAATAGCTCCGAGTTCGAGCGATCCGTCGCGCATACGCAAGACGTTGTAGCCCTGTCCGTCGTCGTGCGGGCTGTGGAGCATGACCACATCTTTTGCCTCCGCCGGCGTCGTCGACACTTCCGAGGCGGGCTCGTTTGCTTCGGGTGTTTCTCGCTCGTCGCTCACAACCAACAGCTTGTCACCTTCGCGCCCGATGGGTAAGGGCATCTTCGGTTCGTTCACGAAGAAGATTCGGCTCGTCACGATGGCGTTGCGCATCTGTTGGCTCATCCGAATTTCACGAAACTTGGCCATCCGCATCCACCTGACTTAGTCGGGATGTCGAGCATTAGAGCCGCAGTGAGCGGCCGTGGTGCGAGCCCGTAATCGCACCTGTTGGAGGTTTGTCATGAGCATGCCAGGCGCAGAGGACACCGTCGGCGAAGGTCTCGGTCAAAATGCCAAAGCAACCACGTCCGCCTCCGACCGGCGGGTAGGCAAGGGCCGAGTGAGCTTCGAAGCTCTCGTTGCCGTCGGCGATGCCAATGGCGCCGGCGGCTTCGAGGCGGAATCCGTGGACGTATCTCAAGCGGGAATGCGCTTGCGTACGGCCTATCTGCCCGACATGGGCGAGCGGCTTCTTTGCCGATTCGAAGGCGACGTTGGCGAGGTCATTGCCGAGGGTGAAGTGACCTGGCGACGTGAAGCTTCACGCGGCGGCGAATTCGGTTTGCGGTTTACCAAGTTCGAGACACCCGATGCCGAAGCGACTCTGCGCGCCATGTGCGCTCGCATCAACGGCACAGCCGATCCGAGCGCGGGACCTATCGCTATTCCAGGCACTCGAGTGCGTCTGCACATCGAAGGTCTTGGGTCGCCCATGAAGGCGCGCGTGCGTGATTCGCTTGGTGGAGAAATCCAAGTGGGCTCGAACCTCGAGTTCCTCAAGGTGGGTCGTGCGTTGGAACTGGAAGACATGGAGCACGGGGACAAACGGCCCGCGACAGTCGAGGCGGTAAAGGTCGAAATCGATCCGCTGACGCGTATCCCGCAACTCGTTGTTTCGCTTCGTTTCGATGGTCAAGACGCAAAAAAATTGGACATCAAAGAAACGGCGAAAGATGCGCTGAATACTTTGGGCACCATCGCTCGTCGCGCGACGAAGTCGAACGAAGAACGTACGGAATCGAAAGATGCGGTTGGCAAAGAAGCACGTATCCCTTCGACGTTGGCCCATGCGGCGGCGACGTTGCGTCCGCGTCCCTCAGCGGCTCGAGCGTCGTTGCCATCGGTTCCTCCGCGAGGAGACGCAGAGAAGTCTGCGGAGCGTATTTCCCGCGACGACGTAGCGACGGAAGCGATGGAAGCGCGTACCGATGGTTCGTCTTCGGTCGACGACGTAGATGATGCGGTTGGCGACAAGAAGGACATGGGGGTCGCGATGCGTAACGCGGCATCGAAGGCGTCCGGGTCAGCGCGAGCTGCGTTTGGCGCTGTTGGTCCCGCCGTTGGTCGCTTTGGCGCCCGTGCCAAAGGTGCTGTCGCTGGCCTGCTCGAGACCATTCGCAAGCGGCGTGAAACGACGACAGATTCAGAAGGACAAACGTTTCGCCGGACAACCTCGGCGCCGCCAACCGGCGCGCTTCGAGCTGCCGGACGTAAGCTCATTCGAGATCGCGAAGAAACAGGCGATACCGTGGATACCGTTGTGAAGGCGGCATCGCGACGCAAAGCTGCGTTGATCGGTGGCGCGCTTGGTCTCGTCGCAGTTCTCGCGGTCGTTGGTGGAGCACGATTCTTTGGTGCTCGAAACGATGCGACGGCCGATTCTCGATCAGCGGAAGCGAATGCGAGTGCTGCGGCCGCGGCGTTGCCAGTGCCAGCTGCGGCAGGCCCTGGTGCGGGTGGAACTGAAACGCCCGTCGCGAACGTACCGCTCTTCGGAGCGACTCCGTTGTCGACGACGGAACCTGTGCCGGCGATGCCGACGCAGCCCGATGGCACGATGGCTCCAGCACCAACAGCGGCAGCAGATCCCAACGCGCCGGAAGCTGCGGCGAACGAAGCAGGATCGAGCGATGACGATGACGATGATGCCAAGGGTGACGGAAAGCAGTTTGGTCACGGCAGTGTTCGCAGTCCGATCGTGCTCAAGATCAAGACTGACGGTGACATCGAAGCGGTGAACGGCGCAGCGGGCGCGATGGGCTTCACGATTTCTTTGCCGGGTCGTCGCGCAAAGTCTTCCGCAGCTGAACTAATGCGCAAAGACAAACGCATCGCGTCGCTCAACATCGTGAACAACCAGACGGGCTCCGAGATCAGCATCCAATTCAAGGATGGCGTCCCGGCGTACATGGTGAAGGCCAAGGGCAACCGACTCGATATTTCGCTCGGTACTGCGGCGGAAAAAGTAGCGAAGTCGGGAGCTACCAAGAGCAAGAAGGCGTCCAAGAAGAGTTCAACGAAGACGACCAAAAAGACGACGAAGAAGCCCTGATCCTTCAGCACCGTCGAGTCGTTGTTAACGGCGTCGGGATGTCCCGGCGCCGTAATGCATTTGCAGACGTGCGTGGCGTCGACCGTACGTAGGTTTCACAAGACGAACTTCGTTTGGAACCGAAACATCGATAGCGGCGAAGTGGGATGCGAGCACGTCTCGTTTGTCTGTCGCAATTATTCCAATTGTTTCCGATGTTTTCCCGCGATGCGAACAGCTTTTCCGTATTCCCCTGCGAGTCTCTTCTTGTGTGGCGAGCTGTCGTGCCTGTCTGGGACGTATGTGGTCGCATCGTTCTCACCGACGATGGTGGTGGCGTTTCGTCGGCTGCTCCGAATTGCTCACAGGAGGTGGCGTGTACGAACTGCTTCGCTAGAGTTGACCCATCGCCAGTCGGGACGCGTAACACCGTACGATTGCGAGGCAGGGGAGGGGATTTTGGCAGCGAGTGCTTCAGGGCAAGCGAGGTGGGCGGGGCATCGCCCGCATCGGATGGCAACAGGGCATCACCCTGGTCCGGGCCGTGTCCTCCTTGTTGAGGACGAGCCGGATCAGGCAGCGATTCTGGAAGCCGTTTTGCGGCATGAAGGTCTTGATGTGTTTGTCGCTTCGAGCGGTGAACAAGCTCTCGAGATCCAACATCGCACGCCCGCGGACGTGCTCGTCACCGACCTCAATCTTCCAGGCATGACGGGCATGGAACTCATCCGTCGTCTGGCTCCACCAGCTTCAGACGAAGAGCCAAACCGGCATGCGACACCTGCGGTCATTGTCGTCACCGGGTCAGGCTCGGTGTCGAACGCGGTCGATGCGTTGAAGTTGGGCGCGGCCGACTACATGCAAAAACCGCTCGACCCGACACGCCTGGTGTCGCTCGTGCGCGAACTGCTGCATTCGGACAACGTTCGCGAAGCGGAGGGTGAAGACGAGGATACGGCGACAAGTCCGCTCGTGTTCGAGGGCATGGTCGGCGGTTCGCGAGCGATGCGTGATGTTTTCACGCGGATTGATCGCGTCGCGGCGACGATGGCACCCGTGCTCATCGTGGGTGAGAGCGGCACGGGCAAGGAACTTGTTGCTCGTGCGATCCACAACCGTAGCCCGCGAAAATCGGGGCCGTTTGTCCCGGTGCATACGGGCGCGATTCCTCGCGAACTCATCGGCAGCGAACTATTCGGACACGAGAAGGGATCGTTCACCGGAGCGTTCGCATCGGCGGAAGGCAAGTTCGAAGCGGCGGCGACGGGGACTGTTTTTCTCGACGAAGTCGGCACCATGGACTCAGCGGTGCAGGTCAGTTTGCTTCGCGTACTCGAGACGTATCGCTTTACGCGTGTTGGTGGTCGTAAGGAGATCGAAGCGGACGTGCGGATCGTCGCGGCAACGAACAAAGACTTGCTCGATCTCGTCGACGAAAACGTGTTTCGCGAAGACCTCTACTATCGCCTCAATGTCTTTACGGTCTTGCTGCCGCCGTTGCGCGAACGCGTCGAAGACATCTTGCCGATCGCGGAACGATTTCTCGTCAAGTATTCACGGCGCTACGGCACATTTGCGAGGCGGTTTTCCGAAGGAGCGGTGCAACGCCTTTTCGCCCACGACTGGCCAGGAAACGTGCGCGAGTTGCGGAACGTCGTGGAACAAACTGCGCTGTTCGCGGCTGGTGAGGTCGTTGCTGCCGAGGAAGTTCAGATTGCCCACGGGCGCATCGAACGTCGAACGGGGCGACGAACCCCATCGTCGGAGCATGTCGCTACAGTACGCATGCCTGTCGAGCAGGACAGTGCACTGCCATCGCTGCCGGAAGGCAATTCCGCTTCTACGCAGCACTCGTCGCTCGATCACGATGTTGTCGAAGCGCATCCGATCATCGCCGAGCCCGTGTCACAGCCGTCGTTGTCTTTGCCGGTTGTGGCGTCTCGTTCGTCATTACAAACCTCGAACGATGTCGAACATCGTGAAGCCGCAGAGCATCCGTTGGTGCTTCGATTGCCCGTCGGCACTCGTCTGGCCGATGCAGAACGCAAACTCATTTTGCTCACGCTCGAGGCTGTGCGTGGCAACAAGCAACGAGCTGCACGCGTGCTCGGGATTAGCCGGCGAGGTCTCTACTCGAAGCTGCAGGCGTATGGCGAACACGTCGGTGCCCAAGAAGTACCGGATGTTCCGGAAGCCGAATTGCCGAGCGAGCCAGTGGATGACCTCACAGCCCCTCTTTCGGTCGATGGGAACAACGTCGAGACGACGTTAGCCGCGCCATCGAATGGGCTATCGAATGGGCTATCGAATGGGCCATCGGATGCCGAACATCTTGCGAGCTGAACATGCGCAGCGTGTCGAGGAGGGGGCGCAGGAACACGCAGCGGTTAATGTTCTTGGCCGAGCGAAAGAAATTTATTTTTTGCGCCCTTCTTTTCGGTAGATCCGAACTTCTTCGTTAATCATGCGTCAGGAACTGTCCGAAATCGGAGCGGGCGAGATACACTCGTTGGCCCGATCCTGGATATGAACCTCCGTCGACTCGCCGAGCTACACGCGACATGAAGATCACCTGCAACTCCTGCCAGTCGAAGTACACGGTTTCGGACGACAAAGTCCAAGGCAAGACCGTCAAGATCAAGTGTCGCAAATGCGGCGCGACAATCTTGGTCAATAGCACCGGGGCGACCACGACGAACGCCTCGGATCCCGCCGTCGCTGCAGCCGATGCTGCCGCGGCAGGTGATGGTCCGACGTACCTCGTCAACGTCGCCGAGGGCGACCAGCGCTCGATGTCGTTGCCGGAACTCGTCCAAGCCTGCAATACATCGGTGCTCACGCGCGATACCTACATTTGGGCGGACGGCATGGCTGACTGGCAGCCGATTAGCCAAGTCCAATCTGTTGTAGATGCGCTCAATGCCGCCGGAAACGCTGCTGCGACGCCGGAACCGGCTCGTCTTGCTGCGAAACGTGACGGTGGACGCGGAGCATCACGCGACTTGTTCGGTGCTGAAGCTCAAGGCGACGCACCGATGTTTTCCGCGCCCAAAGCGGCGGCACCAGCACGTATCGGTGCCGGTACGGAAGAGCAGTCGGCGTTGTTCTCGCTCAGTGCTCTGACCTCGCGCGTGGGTTCGACCCCCGGAGCGAGCAGCGGGCCTAGCTTGAGCGCGCTTGCGTCGTCCTCGGGTTCGTCCAAGCCACTGAACACCGAAGACTCGGGTCTCATCGACCTCAAAGCATTGGCGGCGAGCGTTGCAGCGACGAGTTCTTCGTCGGCAGCGGCCTCGTCAAACCTGCTCGATGATCCGGGTGGTTTGTTCCAGATGGGTGGTCCGTCCATGACGACGGCCACCGCAGCTCCCACGGTTTCGACTCCCGAACCCGCCAAGCCCCAGAAAAACCGCACGCCCTTGTTTATCGGCATCGGTGCGTTCGTGGCCATCGGAACGATGATTGGCGTGTTTGTCCTCGCGTCGAGTGGACCGCCGCCAGTTGATCCTGCGGCGCAGACGACTCCAACAGCGGCAACGACGCCGCCTCCGCTCGACACGGCACCACCGACCGCAGCTCCGCCTGCAACAGAGACGGCTCCTGCGGCGAGTGCATCGGCAGTTGCAGTAGGCCCGAAAGGGACTGCGAAAACTACAGGCCCAGGGAAAGCGAAAACGGGTCCTGGTACTGCGCCTGGTCCTGGCCCTGCTCCTACGCCCGCGCCTGGTCCCAAGCCATCGGGTGGATGCGGTTGCGCGCCTTCCGACCTCATGTGCAACATGAAATGTTCAGCCAAGAAAAAGTGACGTCGCTCTGCGAAGTCGTCGCTTCCTCCCCTCTGCTCCCGCTTTTCGTACACCGTCGTATCAATTTGTCCTGACAATCATCGGGTTCGTCTCGGTGCTTGCGTGTGTGCCACCGGAACGACGACCGATTCCCGTCGTCGTTGTTGTTCCCGTTTCGCATGGAAATCCGGACGGTTTGTCCTCGGCACCTGTCGATTCTGGATCTGCTCCACGCACGCATCGGCGCATGTGGACATGGACAACGGATGCGCGTGATGCACGAGTGCATGCGCGGCGGGATCGACTTCCGCTCGTCGTTTATGTCCGGGCCGATTGGTCAGCAGGAGCTTTGGAGATGGATCGCAACGTCTGGTCCGATCCTCGAATTCTGTTTCATCCGCTCGACGTCGTGCCCCTACGCATGGACGTCACGGACGGACCTGATGCCGAGCTTTGGGCGGACGAGTTACGCGTGAAGGCGATACCGACGACTATTTTCTTCGATGCCGAAGGCCACGAAGCGACGCGGCTCGAAGGAGTGCGGTCGATCGACGACGTACTGTCGGCGTTGCGTCAACTCAGAGACGACACCCTAGATCGATAGCTTGTACCGGTTTGCCGTGCGCGGTTATGATGCGAGTCATAACGAAACCCATGCACCATCTCACCCGTTTCGTACTTGTTGCTAGCGCCGTGTCCGCGGCGTTGTTTGGTGGATGTGCCACGGAGGAGATCCCTCAATACGGCGATCCAGCGAAGGTCATTGGAGGCGTGGGGGCTACCGGATCCGGACCAGCGTCTTCGTCGTCTGGTTCGTCTGGTTCGTCAGGGTCATCGTCCAGCGGGATGTGCATGCCGGATGCGGGTTGCACCACCAGCTTTAAAAACGATGTGTTCCCTATTCTGGAGATGAAAGCGAAATGCTCGGACGCCCTTTGTCACGCACCGGGGGCAAACCATGTTCCTGTGATGACGGCGGGTGATTCGGCGGCGACGCTTCAGGCGTTGTTGGCACATCCATTCCAGGAGGATCCTGGGTCGCCCTATATCGTACCGTGCGACGTCGTGGCCTCGAAGATGATCTGCAACATGAAACTCGAAACTGGGAACGACACCAATCCCTATGTTCCTAAGGATTGTCTTCCGAGAATGCCGAAAGTGAGTGCGCTCGATATGGTCGACGACGCTCCCCTCACCGTCATGGAACTCAACAAGATTGCGGAGTGGATCACGTGCGGCGCACCCGACAA
>JANORL010000762.1:0-2891 GCA_031415295.1 Polyangiaceae bacterium
GAGCAACACCGGCTGCGTCGGCTCGACGAGTTATTATTCGTATACGAAGCCGATCATCGCCGAACAAGGAACGTGCACGCCAGGAACCGTCGACCCCATCGGTACGACGGAACTTTCCGAACCGGTCACGTTTTGCTGTGCGAGTCCATGAGGTGGGCGTTTCTTGAATTGTTACGCAATTCGTCCCAGCACCAGCGGCCCCGCCGCTTCCGCCACATGCGTTATGCGAAATGCATGCTGCACGCGACGCGTTATCGCTTCACCCGCCGCGTGCGTGCGTACATGCAATCGCGCAAGCGATTGACCGCGCTCGACCTTCGTCCCTCGGGGCGCCAATACTTCAATGCCCACCGCATGATCCACCGGCTGATCCGCTCGCGTTCGTCCCGCGCCCATCGATACCGCCGTGAGCCCGAGTTCCAGCGAATCAATACCCGCGACAAACCCTTCGTGTTCCGCCTGGACCACGACATGCGCTGGTGCTTCAGGCATAACCGATGGATCTTCTACAACACGCGGATCACCACCTTGCGCTTCGATCATTCGCTCGAATACCCGGGCCCCCTGCCCACTCGAAATAGCTTTCTGTAGTTTCTCACGCGCTTCCGCTTCCGTCGTCGCCACGCCTCCGAGAATGAGCATCTCCGCGCCAAGCGCCAACGTGTTTTCCACAAGATCCGCCGGACCATTACCCCGAAGCACGTCAATCGCTTCTCGCGTTTCGATTGCATTCCCAATCGCTGCGCCAAGCGGCGCATTCATGTCCGTCAACAATGCGACAACGCGTTTACCCGCCGCCGTACCCACGCGTACCAAAGCTTCAGCCAATACGCGCGCGTCCTTTTCCGTTTTCATGAACGCGCCGCGACCGACTTTCACGTCGAGCACCAATGCATCGATTCCTTCGGCAAGTTTCTTCGACAAGATGCTCGCCACAATCAAAGGAATCGATTCCACAGTCGCGGTCACGTCGCGAAGCGCATAAATACGTTTGTCCGCGGGCGCGATGCGGGCAGTTTGTCCAATCATACACGCGCCAACATCACGAACGATACGCGTGAATGTGTCCACATCGAGCGACACGTTGAAGCCAGGGATCGCTTCGAGTTTGTCCAGGGTGCCGCCCGTATGCCCGAGACCTCGACCACTCACCATCGGAACGGGCACACCACATGCGGCAACCAGAGGCGCGAGGCACAACGAAACTTTATCGCCCACGCCACCCGTCGAATGTTTGTCGACCTTGATTCCTGGCACGTGGCTCAGATCGATCACGTCTCCCGAATGAAGCATCGCTCGCGTGAGCGCGACGGTTTCTTCATCGTTCATGCCTCGGAAGAAGATCGCCATGCACAGCGCGCTCATCTGGTAGTCGGCCAATTCGCCGTTTCCAAAGGCCCGCACGAGTCGTTCGATTTGCTCGCCCGACAAGCATCCACCGTCGCGTTTTTTCGCGATGAGTTCCACGAGAGTCTGCACGAGGCGGGAGCGTACATCGACTGGGCACACCGATGCGCACCATCACGCCTCCCCACGACGCCTGCCCCGCGCTACGTTCGCCCGTAATGAGTGTAGGCAGCAGAGCGCGCGATCTCACGACGCTCGGTTACCGGCGCATCGTGAAACTGCTGGTGACGTTGGTCATCGTGCCGTCGGTGCTTCTGAGTGCGATTGGAGTGTCTCTCGTCGTACTGGGCGAAGCTCGTTACGACATTTTGATCGGGATCTTGGTGCTGACGTTTTCGAGCGCGCTTGTCACAGGTGTGATTTTGGTTTGGGTGTTCTTGCATCGCGAGCGCAATTTGTCGCAATTGCAAGCGGATTTCGTATCGAAGGTCTCGCACGAACTACGCACGCCGCTCACGTCGATCCGTATGTTCACCGAGACGCTCGTGTTGCGACGTGGGGACAAGACAGCCGAGGATCGCTGCATTGGAGCGCTCAACAAAGAGAGTGCACGGTTGCAGCAGCTCATCGATCGCTTGCTCGATTGGGGGCGTATGGAGAGCGGTCGGCGCGTGTACGAACTGACCGAGCAAGAAGTGGCGCCGATCATCGAAGAAGCGATATCGGCGTACGAGCCGACACGCGAACGACGCCATGTGGAATTGGAAATCCGAACGGATTCAGATCTGCCCAAGCTCTGGTGCGACAAACAGGCGATCGTTATTTCGATCGTGAACTTGTTGTCGAATGCCTACAAATACGGCGGGCAACCACCAAGAATCGAAGTGTCGACGTCGCGAGCTGCGGGAGACATTTGCATCACGGTCCGCGACAACGGCAAAGGCATCGCTCGACAGGAACACAAACGGATCTTCGAAAAGTTTTACCGTGTGGATGATTTGCTCGCGCGGCAGCAAGAAGGCTCGGGCCTTGGTTTGGCGATCGTTCAGCACGTGATTCGAGCGCACCGAGGAAGGGTGATCGTGGACAGCGAACAAGGCCGAGGCAGTGCGTTTACGCTTGTGCTGCCGCTCAATGAAGAGGCCCGGGCAACACGTCCAGAGCCAACCACAGGGGGCATTGCCTGAGAGCGTGTTGTCGCGTTTGTCGACCGGTTTAGCGCTTTGCGCTCAACCCTAGTCAGGAAAAATGTCGACAAGCGCTGCGCGCTTTCGACATTTTCCCTCTACTCAGTTGACGATGGGGCTGCCGCCCCAAACCCCGCCGGATGAGAGAATTGAGGGCGATGTATGTCTAAGTTATAGCGCTTATGACCCCAACCCCCGCTCTGGCTCCCCCCTGCGATGAAAGCCGGGCACGTTCTCGCTTACGCTCGAACGGCCCTAGTCAGTGCATTCGTCGGGCTCGCTTCGCGACCCGACTCTTGCACTCTAGCCAGTTTACGATGGGGGGCTACGCCCCCCATACCCCCGAGATCGTTGTGA
>JANORL010000763.1:0-25237 GCA_031415295.1 Polyangiaceae bacterium
AGCAGATGCATCAACAAGGCAGGAGCGAAATCATTTTGTAGCAGAATTGAGCGGTGAAAAGCGAGCGTTACCAAGAGCGCCACGTAATAACCGGGCAAAATACGCGCAGCGCGACGTAGAAAAAACGTCGGCGTGGACGCGCCGCCGGATCGAATCCACGAGAGCGACAAAGAAAAACCCGACAAGACAAAAAACAAGTCCACGCCCCACCAGGCATGATGCAACGTCGTGAGGATCCAGGGAACCAAGGCGGCAGGTGCGTGGGTTTCGATGCCGTTACGCATCAGCGGAAGAAAACGATCCCCAAGGTGTTGCGTGAAAACGGCAAGGATCGCAATGCCCCGCAACGCATCGAGTTGGGGGAGGGTTTTTCCGGTACGAGGGCCGGCACGAAGGAAAGAGCGGTTGAGCGAAGCAAGCATCGTAGCGATGACGTACTGTCAAAATGTGGATGAACTGCATCGTAGAAGGAAGTCGGTCGTCTGACACCAAAAGAATGATGGGTGTGATCTCCAGGGCTGAAAGACTGTTCGTCAGTGACGATCTTTCTTGCCTCGGCCAGAAATTAGGCAGATGATGCCATCCGTGGCCCGCTCAGAGCAATTTTCGAGCAACGACGAAAACAGTGTAGGCAAGTACAAGTTCATCGCGAGCCTCGGCGGCGGTGGAATGGCTGACGTGTACCTTGCTGTCGTCGAAGGGCCGAAGGGCGTCAAAAAGCTGCAAGTCATCAAGCGTTTGCGGCGCGACCACCTCGATGATCCCGATCACGTGGAGATGTTCCTCGACGAAGCCCGCTTGGCTTCGCGCCTCAATCATCCCAATGTCGTGCAGACGTTCGAGGTGAGTGAGAACGAGGGCGAATACTTCATGGCGATGGAGTACCTGGATGGGGTGCCCTTCAATCGTATTTTGAATCGTGCACGTAATAAGCCGCCGCCGCCAGGCGTGCTTTTGCGCATTCTGGCCGATACGCTGCATGGTTTGCATTACGCCCACGAACTCACTGATTACGACGGCCAACCGCTTCAAATCGTCCACCGCGACGTGAGTCCGCACAATGTCGTGGTCACGTACGAAGGACAAACCAAACTCTTGGATTTTGGTATCGCGAAATCGGAAGCGCGATCGGTCGAAACTCGGGCGGGTGTCGTCAAGGGCAAAATATCCTACATGTCCCCGGAGCAAGCCCGAGCCAAACCCCTTGATCGCCGCGCCGATATCTTCGTCGTGGGCATTTTGCTGTGGGAATCCATGGCCGGAACCAAGATCTGGGAAAAGGCGACGGACATGGAGGTACTCCATCGTTTGGCACTTGGTGACATGCCTGATTTGAAAGACGTTCGTCCGGATGTACCCGAAGCGATTCTGAAGATCATCGAGAAGGCGTTTCATGCCGCTCCGGAAGATCGTTACGATACCGCGGCGCAAATGCGAGAAGACATTGTCGCGTACCTCGATCGAAGCAACATTCGCGTGACCAACGAAATGGTTGCCGAATACGTGTGCACCGTTTTTGCCGACAAACGTGCCGAAATCAAAAAAGTCATCGAGCGACAATTACGCAAGCTCTCCGCGAAGCAACCTACGGAAGAACCGCCGGGCTTACTCGATCTCAGCGCGCCTCTCGATTCGCTCACCGATCCCGCAGATTTGCCACGTGTTGACGGATCGGGCGTTCGTAATTTGGCCGGTACAACGAAATCAGATTCTCATTCGAGCAACGGATCGAATAGCGCCAATCCGAGCGGCAAGAGTACATCCGCGCCAGTTGCCCAGACGGATGCATTCAATTCGAGTCCTCCGGGCGATGCTTCAGGACAGCGGCGTGGTGGTTTGTATATAGCTGCGGCCATTATGTTCGCTGCGTCGCTCGGCGCATTTGTCTTTTTACGCTCGCGCGTGCCAGTGCCTTCGATATCGCAACTGTCAAAGCCGAGTGCCGTCGTGACGGTCGCGTCGGCTCCGATCCCTGTTTCGACGCCGTCAACGGCTCCGTCTGCGGCGGCGCCACCCATCGCGTCCGAAGCAACGAGCGCCGAAGTCCCGCGGCCATTGCCAAGTGCCGAGCCGGTTACGACGATTGAATTACATGTCAAAGTCTATCCCGAGACGGCTACGGTGTATCTCGATGGTGCAAAGTTGCCCTCGAATCCATTTACGGGAAAATTCCCGGTCGACAAGATTGGTCACCGTCTCGAAGCTGCAGCTCCGGAACACAGACCGCTGGCCCAATTCGTCCTTTTCGATAAAAATTCGCACGTCGAATTGACGCTGGACCCGCGACCAGGAACGCCCGCGTATCGAGAATGGATTCGAGCCCGACAAGCGGCCATTTTGGCGTCCGCATCCGCGGCTCGCGCTGCAGCCAATCCGCCAAAACCTTAACAACCCGTGGAATGATTAAAGACGCCGATGTCACGGCGCGATTCATCGCGTCCTCGGCAAGCGCTTCGACAGGGGCGTGATGAATCACACCCCTGCAGTTGGATAGATCAACGGACCGTTAGCCTTCCAACTCTTCGAGCAATGAATCATCGCCTAGCGTTGCTGCGTGTTCCGCGTCTTGCCACGCAAGGTTGTGTTCCCCTCGGCGCAAGAGAGTTCGGCCACGTAGCGCAAATGGCGACGGATCGTTGGGATTCAGATCCATGGCCCGCTCGGCATCGGCAATACATTCCGCGTCATTACCCAAGTCGAAATGCACTTCGGCCCGATTGGACATGATTCGGCCATTGTCCGGCGACAGTTCGAGTGCACGCGTGTAATCTGCAAGTGCCGCTTCCAGTTGGTCTGCGACGTGTAATGCCACCGCACGCGTATCGTACGCCTCGGGAGACAATTCATTTTGCAGGGACCAAGACGCATCCGTAACCGCTCGATCCAGCTCCTCTACATCGAGCCACGCCGCGGCACTCGTGCGATAGGCCAATGCAATTTCATGCCGTTGCCGAATTCCCAACGCCCATGCTCGTACCGATTTTGTCCATTCCAGCGCTTCGTGCCCTTCGCCTGCATCGAGCGCAGCAAGCGCATGGTTCGCATACGCGTGAATCTGTTCGATTCGTACGTCCTCGGGCTTTGCCAATACTTCCGAATCCAACCGTTCCATCAAATGCGGAGGTGGACTGCCTTCGTCGTATTCGTGGAAGGACGGCTGATCCTCCACAGAAAAACTTTCGAGGTCATTCGCGGCGGCTATGGCGAGTGCCGCCAAGCAAAACGCAAAATCCTCTGGGAGTTGCGCATGCAAACGACCAAGCCGTGTATTCTCGTCGAGAACCCGTTCAATGATTCCTTCGGGATCCTGATAAGAAAAAAAATCGATTGTCAGTGGTTCAGGCAGCGCGAGCGCTTCGTTCAGCATGGCGAGCAGCGTTGGCCAATCGCTCTTTTGTAGTTCCCAGACAAACGGCAGCGACCACCGAACCCGCGCCGGGATGTCCGTCAAATTTTGCGTCTCGCAGATGTGTTGGTCTGCGCTACGCAACGTCGTCAAGAGGTCCGCCAAGACCAAATCGAGATCGGCCGCGGTCGGAAGCGACACGAGATCATCGATTACCGGAAGCCACAACGCGGGTGCGTTTTCCCCGAGATCACTCAGGAATCCTTCGTCCTCTCCGAGTAGCTCTCCTTGTTCGTCAAGCAGTTCGAACCGAGGCCCGACCGACATTCGTCCAACACCAAGGATGTGTTCGAGAAGCGGGAACGAGCCAAAACTGCGGTAGCTAAAACCTGCGTCGCCGAGGAGCTGATGGCTCATCGCGACGCATGATGCCTCGCACGTGGTGCCTTTGGCAAGAAACTCCGCGTAGAACTCTTGTGCCAACGATTTGTCGCGTCATTCAAGCGCGGGATCACACGTCGTCGCAGCGCTCGATTCCAGTGTCGCAAGGTTTGTGGCTTCGCGCCGTTGGCGACTTTGGCGGGCATGTTTGGCGAAGCGCTCGAAGCACTTGGCGCATGCAGCGCACTCGTGACGCGGTCGTGCAACATCGGCAAGTGCCGCGTGGTGAAGCGAAAGCGGCAAGTTTGTCCTTCGGAACGCTTGCGCAGATCGTCTATGCAGTTGCGAGCATCGAAACGGGTCCTCGGCATGCGGTACGAAAAGACAAACTTATCGGTCACGTTGTCAAAAGCGAGGCCGTCGATGAACTGAAACGTGTCGTCGTGTTCCGTGACAAACTCATCGGTTTGTGCTGATTTTGCATAAAATCGCGCGTGCCGGGGCACGAACGGACGCGATGCCGAGGGTGATCACGTGTGTAGCGCTCTGTTGGTGATCGCGTTTGTCGAGCATCGATCGTTCGTCGCGATGCGCTCATGCGAAGCTATGTCAACAGCGAAACACGCGGCATGGAGGCGCTTCAGATCCGTGCACTGCAAGAACGAGGGGGCGGGGGGCGCCGTTCCAAGTGCTCGAACGCCTGGCTCTCCGCAGCGGGGTGACGTGGGTCGTCCATTCCAGCCATCGAGGAATGCGCTGATACCCAATCCCTTTCTCTCGCCATCCCTTTACCGTCGGACCCGACAACCCGCAGTTATCGGTGGCGAGCGAAGCGTGGATTTGGTTTGTCGAGCGGCAATGAGGGTGGCGATCAGGCCCTCTTGACTTGTTATGATGTAGCGGTGCGAGCTCCCAAGAAGCAGATCGTGGATAGTCCGCGCCTGGGCAAAGGAGAATGCGCCCAGACAAACGCATGGTTTGCAATTCCAGTTCGATCTTTGGGGGTACGGGGGGTGAGGCGCTGGATGACGATGGAGATGAGATGAATGGTCAGAACCATCAAGGCCCAGCTTTTTCGATTTTCTTCACTCGGACGAAACAGCGTTCTTTGTAGTCCGCATTGAGGCGTATTACGCGAGCGACGATTTTGACCTTTTGATTCTTGTCCACCACGGCACCTGTTTCGTCGCGAATCTCGCGGCCGTTGTTTTTTGTCTTTTCGACCGCACTCGTGCCGCCACCCATGCCAATATGAGCCATGAGGGTGTTTGTTCCGGAGGGATCACCGACGAAGTGAACAGAACAATTCATTGATTCGTCGCCACAATTTTCGGCGATGACCGTATCTTTGAAGTATCCACTCACTTCGACGTACTCGTCATGGTTTCCAGCATCGCACAAATTGCCAAACTCGACGGGTATACCCTTTGTCGTGCATCCGAGCATCCCCAGTGATGAATATGCGACCACGAAAATCAAAAATTCTTTCACGTAGAGCCCCTGGTTATCTGGACCATTTTGCGGTAATTGCAGGTTGAACGAGCGAACTTGGCGAGTAAGAAAAGTGCCGGGATTGTATAGCCCAAGCGGCCGAAATTGCAAAAGATAAATGGTTTCAAGCCTCTAACGAGAAATTCGCCCGCGAATACATGTGCGTTATCGCGGCCGAAAACGACAACATTGCAATTCGCGGATGGGCGCGCATTTACTCAAGGTCAAGCGTCTCCTTATGTCTTGTGGCCTATCGGCAAGCGAATGGGATTGTTTCACGTGCGACGCTGGGGTGGGTTAAAACCTTCCAACGGGGACGAGACGAATTCCCAAATCAGCTCGTGCAATGACAGTCGACGATTCCAGTCCCACTTCGACTCGCGTCATCTTTCGTGCTCGGCTTTGCCATTGCGAGCTTTCCTACGAAGAAGCGTGTAGCGCGCACTTTTCAAATCGCGCTCGGCTCTGAACGTCACGCTGTCATTGCGACACGGAACAGCGGTAACATCGCCTATCCTTACGTGAACCTCGACGAATGCATTGAGAACATCAGTTGGGCATCGGTCGGCCTCGAGACGACGATGGACCGTCACGGCCGCGACGTGGCGATTGTTGTCGCGAAAATGGCCTACACGGTGTCGCTCCAGGGCAAGCCGAAGCTAGCGCTCGCGCCGGTTCGTCGTGGCGAAATTCCGGACATCGGTGGCTCGATACGTTTTCCCGCGGATCTTGGCGCCGACGAAAAACCCGGTACGGATGTGGGCCTCGTGGGCACGGCCTATCCACCGCTGCGGTCGGCCAAAGGACGCGCGTACGCGTGGATTTCGATGGGCCACCTGCGCAAGGTCGTCGCGATGCATGGTCCCCGATTTTACGCCAAAGATTGGCGCGGCAACATCGCTCCTTCGGATGCGGGGCCGCTCGTCGAACCTATACCTCTCCGTTACGACCTTACGTTTGGCGGGACCGACCCATCGACCGGAACACTCGAGCCCCATAATCCCCTCGGCATGGGTTTTTCGAGCCAACCTTCGAAGCTTGTCGGACAACCTGTTGCACCGCTCGAACCGGCAGGTCTTCAAGAAGGCGGTACCGATTCGCACGCTTGTCACGGCTGTTTTGCGCCCATTTCTGCGCATTGGGAACCACGGCGTTCGCGTATCGGTACGCATGACACGGCTTGGGCCAAATCCCGTGCCCCGGTTCGTCCTCGCGATTTTGATCCGTTGCATCATTCGTGGGCGACGCCAAACCTTTACAGTGCGACACCGCTTCTTGGGGATGAACAAATCGAAGTGGGTGGGGTTTTACCCGAAGGGGTTTGGAAGTTTAAACTACCTCGTTACGAAGTAACCTTTGGCAGTCGTGTGGAAGGCAAAATGACGGCTCATCCCACGCACATCGACAGCGTGCTCATCGATGCGGATACTCGCGCCGTCGAACTCTGTTTTCGCGCGTCGATCCTCTTGCCTCGCAAGTGGCAGATGCTCGAACGCATCGTCGTGTTGGGTGTTGGAACGTTGCCCGAAGACGTCATTCGTGGGCCCGAGTTTTCCCAGGGGACTGGCCCGGCCGAACCTTTCCGAGCGAGGAGCGTGTGACCTATGAGTAACGCAAAACGAATCGAGGTTCTTCTGAGCATTGGCGACGAAACGTTCGCCGCCGTCAAAGCTCGGGTCATCGAGGGCATCAGTGAACTTGGTGGCGCATGGGTCGAAGTCACCGTGGGAACGGACCTCGATCTCGAAGGACTGCTCGAGGAAGACGGGGCCCTTGTCGTGGTTCAGGGTGGTTTCGAGATTCGTCGTTTTACGATGCGTCTCGCGTCCTGTCGCTTCATGGACGAAGAAAGCGGCCATCTGCGATACGAGCTGGAACTGCGACCCGCGTTCTGGTTTGCCCGTTTCGACAAGAACGTGCGCAAGTTCCGGGATAAACCTACGGAAGCGATTGTCTCGACCATCCTTGGCGAAAGCATGGTCCAACATTCGTGGCGAACCACGCGTACGTCGGCATCGCGCCCGTACGAAGTGCAGTACCGAGAGACAAACCTGGATTTCGTTTCGCGTTTGCTTGAATTCGAAGGGTTTTACTACACCTTCGATCCCGACGGAACGATGGTCATCGGCGACGCGTCCGGCGCATCGCCCGACGTCGAAGGTGGAGCCGAGTACACGCTCATCGAAGCGGCGGATGGGCTCGCGCACGGCGAGTTTGGAATTACGTACTTCGAGCGTGGAGCGGCTGTTGCTCCGGGCAAAGCGAGTGTAAACGATCACAACTGGAAAACGCCGGCGCTTTCGCTTCTCGCGTCGGCCAGTGGCGACAAAGACACGCACCTCGAAGTGTACGACTATCCAGTTGGGTATCGCGATCCGGGCACGGGCGCGATGCTCGCGCAACTGCGTGTCGAAGCGTTGACCGCGCAGAAGAGGTTTGTCGAGGGCAAGAGTTCCGTTCCCGGGTTCAGCTCGGCGCGGATCTTCACGTTCTCGCATGAAGAAGCGGCGAGTTTCAGCGGGCGTTATTGCCTGGTGCATGTCGAGCACACGTACCGTGAAGAAGCGGGTGTGATGATTTACGAGAACGCGTTCCGCGCCATTCCTGCAGACGTTCCGTTTCGTCCGGCGCTGGTCACAACGCAACCCACTGTCGATGGAAATCACACCGTGATGGTGCGTGGCCCAGTAGGCGAAGAGATTCATACGGATCAATACGGTCGCGCGAAAGTACAGTTCCACTGGGATCGCGAAGGCAAAGGCACGGATGAAGATTCGCGCTGGATCCGCATGACCCAGGAGATCTCGACGTCGATTGCTCTGTCGCGTGTTGGTTGGGAGATCAGCGTTGCGTACATCGATGGAGATCCGACGAGGCCGATTGGTTTGGCTCGACAAATCAACGGGCAGATGGTGCCGATGTACAATCAGCCAGCCTTCAAGAACCGGATGACGATCAAGACCGAGACGTACCCGGGCAAACAGGGGTTCAACGAACTACGCATGGAAGATTCCGCGGGCGCGATGACGATGGACTGGCACGCGCAGAAGGACTGGAGAAACCTCATTCGTCACGACAGGAACGAGACGATCGGGAACAACCTGACTGCGCTCGTCGAGGCTGAGTCGAGCCGGGTTGTCGAAAAAAACCAGACCGTCAAGATCGGAGCAGACGCGACGCGGACGATTGGCGGGGATGTCGTGGGCAAGGTCAACAAGGATCGATCTCATTCCGTTGGTGGCAACGAGGGGATCAAGGTTGATTCGGCTGCGGATCTATCGGTGATTGGGAACGACATCGAGAAGGTCAAGGGGTCGCGCAAGACGCGAGCGGGCAATGACGAGAATGGCGCGATTGATCGGGCGGTGCAGGCTTCTTTTACGCGGATCGTCGCCTGCAATTCGACTGCGAAGGCCGAAGCGTCGATCTCACACGAAGGTGGCGAAATGCTCGTCGAGATGGTGTGCGGAGACAAGCACACGGTGGCTATCGAGCAAGGCATCAAGCAATCGGTGGCGGACAAACTCGGTGTGTTCGTAACCGGGTGCGTTTTCCGCAAGTCGCTGAGCGACATGAGTGTTTCCGCAAAGAAGACGCAGGTGAATGTTGGCGCTTCGGCCAATTTCGATTCGAAGGAGCGGATGGAGCTCAGGAGCCGCGAGATTGAACTCGTATCGTCGGCTTCGATCGCGCTCAAAGCGGGCGACCTTTCCATCGAGATGACACCAAGCGGTATTGTCATCAAGGGCCCGCTCAAAAAGAAGGCCGACGCGAAGATCACTGTCCGAGGCAATCCCGAAAAACTGACGCCCTGAGGAGATGCTGCGATGGAAGTTGCTTTTGCTGAACTACAGGTTCCGGGGGTTCAAGTCCGACGCGTTTTGCGGGTGCATGGGCGTGAGGCCATTTCGACGCTGTTCCAATACGAACTCGACGTGGAGCTCGAGTTACCGCTTCCTGATGCCGACGTTATGATCGGTGCGGAGTCGACGCTTGTCATTCGAGATCAAGCGCATCGTGAACGGTCGATTTTCGCCGTCGTTGCTGCATGCACGGCGCGCGCAATGGATAACGATCGGGCTCACGCCACCATTATCTTACGACCCATCGTGTGGCGACAATCGCTCGGACGTGATTGTTACGCATCTCAAGAAGTCGACATTCAAGACGTGGTCGATGACGTGTTGGCCGATTATACGGGTAAATATCGCTGGGCCCTCACGCGCGATTATCCAAAGTACCCTTATCGAGTTCAATACCGTGAAGACGATTGGACGTACGTGAGCCGTTTGCTCGAAGAGGAGGGCATTTATTATTGGTTCGAGCACGATGCGTCATCCAATGTCGTTTTTAGTGACGAATCGACCGCCGCACCCGATATGCCGGGTGGTGCGCTTTTGCCGTGGGTGCGCGAGAGCGCGTTGCAACCCAAACAAGATGCGATCATTGAATTGGGATCGACGAGCGCTTCGCATACGGGACGGTTTGCCGCGCGGTCGTTTGATCTCAAACGACCATTGAAACGAATCGATGCGAAAGCGGGTTCCGGCAAGCACGAGTTTTACGACGCACCGGGTGGCGGGCCTTCGATGGAGGGCATCCTCAATGTGCGTGTGAAGGATCAAAAAGAAGCGAGCGTGGCGCATCGTGCGGGTGTCGCGGGTTTGTCGACGAGTGTGCGTCCTTTCCCAGGCGCGGCCATGGAACTCGATGGTCATCCCGTTGGAAAGATGAATCAGCGGTATTTGGTGACCAGCGTCGAGGTGAATGGGGACGAACACCATCCGTGCTCGACGCGGTTTACAGCGATTCGTTTGGAGGTGACGTTTCGACCTTTGCGTGCGACGCCTGAAGCCAAACAAGCGGGTTTGCAATTGGGACAGATCGTGGGTCCGGAGGGACAAGAGGTACATCCTGACGAACTTGCTCGTGTACGCACGATCTTGCATTGGGACAGGCTTGGTTCGCGCGACGAGAAAGGGGGCACGTGGATGCGCGTGGCGCAACGAGCGACGCCTGGATCGATGCTTTTCCCGCGCATGGGTTGGAACGTGGCGACGTTCAACGAAGAGGGCGGTGTCGATGCGCCGAGCGTGATTTGGCGTATTCATGACGGCGAACGTTTGCCTGAGTATAGTTTGCCGGGGAACATGACGCGGGTCGTGTGGAAGACGGCGACCGTGCCGGTCGACGGCACGGCGAACGAGATCCATTTCGAGGACAGGTCGGGTCAGGAAGACATGTTCATGAACGCTTCCCGCGACATGACCTACAAGATCCTCGATGCGAAATACGAAACCACGCAGAATGACTCGACGCGCTCCGTAGGTGTCAATCACGACCTGACCGTCAACGACAATCTGGAACACCGCGTCATTCTTGATCAGCAGATGTCGATTGGTGGCAACGAAACCTCAACCATTTCGGGCTTTCGAATGCACACGGTGTTGGGCAGCGATGTCGAGGACGTTGGCGGATCGCGCAACATCAAGGTGGGTGGGACACATCGAATTACGGTGAAAGGCGATCGTATGTTGACGGTTGGCGGCTCGCTCATCGAGGAAACACCGCACAACGTGAATGCGATTTCTAGAGACTCGTTCGTGCTCGTCGGTGGCAGTTTCAACAAGGAGGCCAGTCAGGACATCTCCGAAGCTGCACGCAAGAATTCGATGCAAATCATTGCTGGCTCGAAGTTCGAAACGGCGAAGAAGGATCGGGCGCTTCGTGTCGACACCGAATACCGTGAAACCGTCAACGGCTCGATCGAGTGCGTTTCGAACGACAAATACATCGACAACGCCGACACCACTGCGACGTGGACGGTGGTTGCGTCGGTTCTCGGTTCAGCCCCGATCATTCACATCGAGGCGGTGGATTCGATCAAGTTTATGTGTGGCGGCAGTACGCTCACGTTGACGAAAGACGCGATAACATTGACCACGACAAACCTCTCCCTGTCCGGCGCGACTCTTGACGCCGACAGCCCGCTCATTACGCACAACTGAAGGGGACACCATGGCGATTGCGGATCCAGTTCTGTATTTGATCGAGCTTGGTGGCACGAACTACCGTGTGACGACGGTAAGGGGCGAGGAAGCGATTTCGCGAACCTACCGTTTTGACATTACGTTGCATTTGGAACCGACCGATCCGCTCGATCCCGACGCGTTGATTGGTTCGGATGCGACGCTTTTGCTTTCCCGGGGCACGTCCGAGCGACGGATTCAGGCGGTCGTGACAAACATCAAACGCGCCGCGACGCGCAAGAAAAATGCGGGAGCGGGCCAAGTTACCGTGGTACTCGAACCACGCCTTGCGACGGCGAAACATCGGGTGGACATTCGCGTTTTTCGGGACAAATCAGCGCCGGAAATCGTGGCGGAAGTCATTGGAGCCCATGGTGTGAGTGTCGAGCAGAAGCTGGTGGGGTCTTATGTGAAGCGCCCGTATTGCGTACAAATGCGCGAATCGGATTTGGACTTTGCAGCGCGCCTGCTCGAGGACGAAGGTATCTTCTATTTCGTCGACGATCAAGGTCGCATGGTCCTCGGGGATTTCACATCGGCGTACATTGATGGTCCAGGAACACTGCCTTTTCGTCATGATTCGGGTTTGCTCGGGCAACGCGACGCCGTCTACGAACTTGGTTGGTCGGGACAAGCGACGCCGGGCAAGGTTTCGCTACGGGACTTCAATCCCGAAAAACCGCGACTCAATATGGACGTTTCCGCCAAAGGACCGACCCCGTGGGGACCGGAATGGTACGATTATCCTGGCGAATATGAGCTTCCGGCGCAGGGCCAAGCGAAAGCGGATCTTCGAGCGGAAGCTTTGGTTTGTCTCAAGCATCGTTTGTCGGGACGATCAACGGTTCCGGGTATGATGACGGGCAGTTTGTTTTTGCTGACCGATGCGCCGTCGGGAGTCGCAGACGGCGAATACGTCATTACGAAAATCGAGCACGAATGGGACCGGGCCAAATCGGCATTTTCCCTGGGATTCGAAGCCCTTCCGGGCACGACCGTGTATCGTCCTCCGCTGGAAACGTATGTACCAACGCTGCGTAACCCGCTCACGGGGTTTGTTACGGGACCAGCGGGTGCGGACATCTACGCGGATCCTTGGGGCCGCGTCAAGGTGCATTTCCCCTGGGATCGTCTCCAGCCCAAAGACGACAACTGCTCACACTGGATACCTGTTTTACAGGACAACACAGGTCGTTCGTCGGCCATGCCCCGCACGAAGTGGGAAGTGCTTTGCCACTTCCTCGAGGGCGATCCGGATCGTCCGGTTGTCCTTGGCCGCACCTTCAATGCTGCGGATCCCTTCATGGAGGAATTGCCCATTCGTAAGACGCGTATTTCGCTCCAGTCGCTCAGTTCGCCGCGTGAGGAGGAAGGCGTCTCGGGTTATAACATGATCCGGTTCGACGATATTGCGGGGGCGCAAGAGATACACGTCCACGCCCAAAAGGACCAAAACATCACCGTCGCCAATGATCAAGATGAGAAGATAGGTGCTGCTGAGGCGCGCCTTGTCATGGGCAATGAAAAGATCTCGATTGGCTCGAACGAGACGTTCACGGTGAAGAACGACAGCGTTGCGAAGGTCGAGGGTAATCAAAAAGTGAAAATCACCGGTAATCGAACGGCGAACGTTATCGGTACATACACGGACATGGTGGAAGCCAATCACACGATGTCGATTGGCGGCTCGCATGAAAGAGACGCGCATGAAGACGACAACGTTGCCGTCGAGAAAAACCTTACCGAACTTGTCTCAGGCAACGTCTTCGAAAAGACAGGCAAGAGCAACAACGTGACGGGCGGTAAGACCTCTGTGCTTCTTGTTGTCGGCTCGATCAGGGAGACTGCCAAGATGGGCAAGAGCGAAGGGACCGAGAAGATTCGCGATGAGTTCGTGGGCGGAGATGTTTTCAGCAAAGCCGACGACAAACATGCTGTGAGGGCCGAAGAATTGCGCGCAACGAAAGTCGCCGGGAACTACGGGGCGTCGTCATTGCAGGAACTGCTCCTGGCCGGCCTGGAAAAACTTCGCATCGAATCGACGGATACGATCCTGACCGGGAATGAGATCACGTTGAAGGTGGGCGATACGGAGATCCACCTGAAGACGGGTATGATTGACATGAAAGCGCCGAGCGAGATCACGCTCGATTCGCAAGCGACCAATAACCTTTCCGCGACGACCTCTTCGCAGAATTAGTGAGTGGACGATGAAGCCTCCGATGTACATCAGCCGCATCTTTCATCGGCCTGCTTCGTGGGCCCGCGCGTCAATCAATGGAATTCCGGTCTACGATCGGATCGTCGATGAAAACGTGGCTTCGGGACAGCCAATCACACATTGGCTCGCATCTGGTGAAAACCTCCTCACGTTTCAAATCGCACCGACGCCCCCACCACCACTTATCCCGGACCTGCGCGCGTACTTCGCCTTCATCGTGCATACCGAAGACGACCAAGATACCCATCTTTTCCATTGGGAGTATCCGTCGAGTCTCGAGACCAAGGAATTGCCTATCGAATTACCGCTCGTGCATTCGGAGGTTTTTCATGTGTCGGCTGAGCTGCCGATACCGGCGTACAGGAATGCGTCACGCGAAGAGTTTCCCGACGAAGGGACGCCTGAACTTCGGGCCGCCGTTTTCGAGCTTTATGACGCGTTTGCATCGCGAGATGCGGCTCGGTTCGAAGCGGCGATGGAGGTCAAGTCGTCGGAATTCGAGAAATTCTACACGCTTCCATTACTTTCGAAGCACAATGCGATGCAGCAAATGAATGCGCCTTGGATCATGGAGCCATTTGACGAGCATGATTTGCGCTTCGATCGGTACCTGGATGGGCGTCTTGTAAAGGCGCGGCGCATTTCGGGCAAACGGGCAGTCGGTGCAGTTCATCGAGATGAACCCTACCTCGGATGGGGTAGCGATTTCTTCATGACGCGTCTCGATGGACGCTGGCGCATTTGTTGGTGATTTGAACGTGTGTGATGACGGAGGATGACCGATGAGCTCAACCGTAGCCACGAACAATCAGGGGACTGCGAGCAAGACGAGCGGGCACGAGTTTAACACGATCGGGCCGACAGACGTGTGCATGGATCCGACGGTGACCGTGCCAGTGCCACATCCGAACACCGTGAATACGGACAAAGCGGTAGAGCACACGACCGGAAAAACCCTTGTTCAGGGCGGCAATGTCGTACGTGTGCAAGAAGCGGTCATGCCGAGTGATCCCGCACATCCGGATATTGGGGCAGGAGGTGGGGTTGCATCTCATACGTATCGCATGGAAGCGAGGGCGGCGGCGGGTTCGCCGGACGTACGGATGGAGGGCAAGCCGCCAGCACGCACCGATGACCCGACGACGCAGAACCACGGGAATGCGGGCGGTAAAATCGTCGAACCCGTTCCACCGCAGGCGATCCAGGAAAAACCTGACGAGGCCCAGAAACGTTGCTCGTACGATACCTCGACGATCAAGAAGGAAGGCGAGGACTCTGAGGGCAAAGCCTTCGGCGCGGTAAAGATGCCGCAGATCGACGTCAAGCGTGGCAGCACGATTATCGTCGAAGCGAAACGCAAGAATGCGAAAGTGCCGGACGCGCCGCCGGACTGTTCGCAGCCGCCACACATGAAGTGGAAAGTGACGCGTACCGGGGGGATGGACCTGCTTGGTGCGGCGATCCCTGAGAAGGTCGAAGAGCTCACTGGAGATACTCTCACGCTGAAGGATTGGTTGCCGGCACTCTCGAAGCTGGAAGCCGACCTCAAACTCGACACCAAGTCGGACGCAGCAAAAAAGGCGGCCATCGAGGACAAGAACCGCTATGCGCAGGAGAATGCTGCGAGCCGTGGTTCTGCTCGGGTCGAGAACGAAGACGCCCGCGCCGCTTACAAGCAGGTCTCGACGGATCGTAAGCGACGCGAGATGGCAATGGAGGGAATCAACCAGCTTGCCAATTTTACCCAGGCTCTCGTCGTCTGGCGGGCTGCGCAAAATCCGATTCGTCTTGCGATTGTGGGTAACGCGTGCAGCGGCGCAGTGACCTACGAAGTTCACGGCTACCCCGAGCACAAATATGAAATTGAGATCCCACTCGAGGGTCTGATCAAGGTTGGGCGTTGGATCAGCCGCGCAATGAGCGTTGCACGTAGCGTCGGGCAACTCGCGAACTGTCCCGTCGAGAACTCGGTGGTGTGTCCGGGGGACGTGAAGTTCACCCTTGGTTTCGAATGGAAGGAAGGCGCGGGCGACGACCAATATTACGCTATTCGAGAAGCTTACCTTGCGGTGTCCAGCTCAAAGACCGTGAAGGGCGACTTGGATGCCGGAGACGCCTACAAAAAAGCGATGCACGCCGCCAAACCGCTGGTTCTCGCTGGGGCACTGCTCGCGTGGCAATTCGATCTCTCATTTCCATTTACGAATCTTCTCACTCTGATTCCGGTTGCTGGCGCCGGTATCGCGAAAGCGGTCGGGTGGCTCAACCAACGTTTGGGTATCGAAGCGAAAGTCGGCGTGGCTTTCAACCTTAAGTTTACGGCCGAGGGGAAGATGGCTTTCTCGTGGTGCAAGAAGTGGGGCTGGAAGTGGGCAGCATCCATTAAGGTGAGTGGGGACTTCAAGTTCTTTCTGTACATTCGGGTCAAGTGGAAAGACAGCGTGCACATGGAAGCGCGCGCCGAGGTGAACGCCAATCCGTCGCTGTTGCTCGAGGGCGGCTCGGATGGCCTTGCGCTCTTCTCGGAACCGTGCGAAATCAAGCCGGGTTTCACGGGTTCGATCGTGATTGACGTATGGTTTTACTCGTACGATAAAAAGTTTGAGTGTTACCCTGAGAGTTGGAAGATAAAATTTGTGAAAACGGAGCTTTGGAAGCTCATCGCGAACTGATGATGACGTCGACGAATCAGCATTTTCGCCGCATTCTCGTAGCGGAGTCGCCGGTGCGCCTTCCTGGCGAGCGCCACGCCAAACCTGTACCTTGTCGCATTGGCATTTTGCCTTGGGTTACGGATCGACACTGGCTCACGATCTTTGCTAGTTCGACATTCCGCTTCGACCCCGCGTCGAACCAACATCCATTGCAACTCGAACCCGCACCGCCTCGACCGCTGTATTCCGGGCCCACGAGCGAAGAGCCGTTGCAGGTCATTGACGACTTCGTTCCGTTGCGTGTGCTCGTCGATTTCGCGGTGAAAGGGCATTTCGACAATCCACCGCTGCCTTCGGGCGCATTGTTTGCCTTGCAAAGGCCGCGGTTCGCCCAGGTTGGTC
Organism: Polyangiaceae bacterium; assembly: GCA_031415295.1. Lineage (GTDB taxonomy): Bacteria > Myxococcota_A > Polyangia > Polyangiales > Polyangiaceae > Polyangium. The sequence continues at coordinate 16,525 of JANORL010000763.1, forward strand.
TTGGCGAACGGCGTTTGTCTTTCACGATCGTTGCCGACAAACCCGGCAAGGTTCCTTTGCGACCCCCGCATGCGCGGACGCTGGACGGGCGTGAGATCGATCTCGGTTTGCAGCGTTGTCATGATGGGTCGATTCACCATTTTCGTCACGGCGATAAATTCGATCTTGGCGTGTATCAATCGGCGATTTCGGAGCTTCAATACGAGCTGGACGAGGCGACATCGATTCGGCTCGAGGGGCTGGGCCTGGATCCGGAAGGAAAGCTGGAAATGGCGTTGCCTCGATACACGCCACGCGCGATTGTGACGTATACCCGGGCGAGCGTGAACCGCGGGTATGTGCGGATGTTTCTCGATACGGTCATCGTCGACCTCGACGAATGCACGGTGCATGTGGTTTGGCGGGGGCTTGCCGAGACGACGGCGAATCCCCATTTCGATGTGGATCGGATTCATATCGGGTGGGCGGATCCTGCACGGTGGGAGGCGGATTTGGACGGCGCTTGGAACGACAATTTGCGAGAGCTTCCGCGAGGACGTTTTCAATGGGCCGTCGAGCGCGAAGATGTGTTGCGTGGTGAGCTGCCATCTGAACTCCGCAAGGAGGAACTGCAGATGGCCCGTTATGAAACGTTGGGACATCCAAACGCCGCGACGCCCGAGCTATTGCCACTGGATGCTGCGACGATAGCCGCAGAGCTTGCGGAGCAACGGTGGCCAAGGGCTGAGGTCGTTGCGCGACACGGCACGGATGAATATGCCTGGGGTATCGAAGAACGGGCCTGGGCGCAGTTGCTCGGGAGTGAACGGGAAGAACCGGGGCTGGCTGCGGAGTACGTGAAAGCATTTCAAGAAGCATCCAATGCGCTGGCGACGCCACGTGAAGCGGAGATTACGGCAGTCGAGTACGTTGCGATCTCGGTCGGAATGAAGCGTGGCAATCCCATGAGGGTGTTACAGACGGCAGGAATCGGGATGGCAGCGTTCGGACGTTTGGAACGGCGCATGCGCGACAAGGCGACGTCGGACAAGGCGTTTGCCGCGGAACTCGAGCGACTCAGGATCGAAGAGGAGATCAAGCTCGGTGATACCGCGAAAATCATGAAGAGCGAGGAAAGCGGCACATGAAGGGGTACATCCACAGCGTGGGTGTTTCCTCGCCGCTCGGGCTCGATGCGCGACAAACCGCGCTGGTGTTCCGGGCGAGAAAGCTTGCACCCGGGAAAACGTCATTTGGTACCGGACTTGCCTACGGCAACGTGCGTTCGCGGCGTTTGTCGGATTCGCTAGTGGGGCGGGATCGATTGATAGCGCTCGCGGCGCCTGCGCTTGCAGAGGCGGTGCGTGGATTGCCGAGCAACATGGGGCCGTTGCCGCTATTTTTGTCATTGCCACCTCGACGTGCTGAAACGGAAGAGCCTCTGGGCGCGGATTTCTTCGAGGTATTGGGCAAACGTGCGAACGTGCAGATTGCCCTTGATTCCTCCGAACCTTTTCCGATTGGTCATGCTGGATTTGCTGTGGCACTTGATCGTGCATTCACGGTTCTCGCCGCGGCGGCCGTTCCTGCTCCTTTGCAAGCGTTGTCGTTTGGTCGCTTGGGAAAACCTCCGGAACTGGCTGCCCCGGCCAAACCAAAACCTACGTATGCCATTGTTGGTGGCGTCGACAGTTATCACGATCCAGCGGTGCTCAAAGCGCTCGACAAAGAGCGTCGTGTTAATGCCGACGGTATTTGGGATGGATTCATTCCCTCGGAAGCTGCGGCGTTTGTCGTGGTAGCCTTGCCGAATACCAACATCCCCGCCATCGGTCGTGTGCTTGGCATTGCGGTGGGCATGGAGCGACCTGATGATCCGCAAAACCCGCCTATCGGAGAAGCGGCCACCGATGCGACACGTGCTGTTATGACAAACCTGAACGCGCCTGTTTCGTGGGTTCTTCCCGACGTGAACAACGAGCGTCATCGGGTGAAAGAGTGGATGTTCGTGCGCATGCGCAACCACGATTTCTTTGATGAGTCCACGACGGTCGAGACGCGCCTCTGCGACGAACTCGGTGATGTTGGTGCGGCGATCGGTGCCGTGAGCGTGGCGCATGTCTGCACTGCTTTTCAGCTCGGTTTCGCGCCTTCGCAGCAAGCACTCGTCACGCTTGCATCCGACGGATTGGCACGTGGCGCGATTGCTTTGGGGGCGCCATGATGCGTTTGCCGAGCGAAGTCAAAGTCAGCCTTGATGGAGTACGCGGGGCACTTGAGGACAGCCTGATTTCATTGACCGATCGGGTCGAGTGCAAAAGTCTTGCCGATGCGCATAGGCAATGGGTTGCATTGCTCAGTCAGGTTGTCGATGCGGAATCGGTAGACGAAAAGGCAATCGAGAGACTTGAAGTAGCCGCCGGGGAAATGAATACGACACGCGGGCAATGGGCACACGAGCTGTCGATTGCCAAGCGCCTCGAAAGTGCCGCGAAACATGTAGGGGAAGCCTCCGACAAACTGCGATCGCGCATGCCCTCTCGAATGGCCATGGCGAGTAGCCATGCGATCACGACGCCGCCGCAGTTTTTGGCCAGTTTGGGGACTCCGCGTGCGCATGTGCTCGAAGTGACCCCTCCGCGCGTTCTTTTGCAGGACGATCCAGAGCGCACACGCAAGCAAAACATGGCGGGTTGGTCTGGAGATACCACAGGGGACTTGGCCCAGCTTCAATCGATTGCGCGCGATTGTTTTGAGGACATTGGAAGTCTGGGCAGTTTACGCCGGCTCTACGATCACGAGCCGTGGGTCGATGCCGCGCGATTCGAACAGCGGTTGCTCGATAACTTGGATGCGGTCGTTGCTTTAGAATTGCCGCTCGATCCAGCCGCTCCACGTTTGGGTTTGGCCGAGGCGCTTTATGCCTACGCGATCGAATGGACGATTCCCGATTACGGACGAACGTTTACCTTGGCGTTTACGCTTTGTTGTCTCGATTCGGAAACGGCGATGCGTTGGGTGATGCTGGCGTTGCGGCGCTCGAATCCGAAGACATTTCCAGCCTTTGTCGATGCGTTTGTCCTGGGCTCGAATCCGTCGATTGATCGTTCGCTGGCGGAACTTTGTCGCGGTGACGAGCCAGCGCTCGTGGAAGTGGCGCTCGAGGCAATGACGCGCCGGGGTCGTCCAGACATGGCCAGCGTTGTGCTCATTTTGATGCGCCTGTCGGCGATTTTGGCGGCGAAGGCAATTGCTTTGGCGACGCGCCTTCCAGCAGCATCAGCATTGCCGCTTTTGGCAAGATTGCTCGACAATACGAATCCGCTCATTGCTGTGCATGCGGCGTCGGCACTCGTGACTCTGGGCGATCCGCGAGGGGCCAAGCATTTGCGAGCATTTTTGCAACAAACTCGTCAGGCCGAATCGAATTCACGTTTGGCGCGGCAGGTGGCATTCGAGACTTTGTGTTTGTTGGGAAGTCCATTCGATCGCAGCCTGGTGGCTGTCGAGGCGAGTGCCAATCCGGAGAATATGCCGTGGCTCGGTTGGCACGGACACCCAGATCATTTGCCCGCGCTCATTGAAGCGGCGCGCCGCGCAGCGTTGGCTGGCACGTTTCCAGAATGCGATCGAATCGTCGTGGGACTCGAGCGAATGTGTGGTGTAGGTGCTCCTCGACCGGGAGGGTTTGGCCCGACTGAATTCGATTCGCGATTGACGGCGTATATCAAAGCATTTGAAGAACGAAGGCCACTGCAAGCGGAGCGATTGCGGTTGGGAGCGGCGTGGAGTCCGAGTTGCGTGGTCGTGGAGTTATCGGCGCGGGATACCAAACAAGGGATTCGACCGGTGCTGGCCCGCGAATTGGCAATCGTTACGCGGGGCGCGACGCATATCGACGTGAACGGCTGGACGGTGCAACAAGAGCGCGGGCTTGCGGCGGCACGGGATGCTGTGTTTCGGCAGGGTTGAGGTTTCTTTCGACAACGCGTCGGATTGGCGTTGACGATGTTGCCGTTTTCGGGTGAGATGGCCGAATGTCAACTCATGCTTCTCGTGCGGGCCTTCGTTCATTGATGATTCGCTCCTTTTGTGGTTGGTACGCGGCAATTGGTGCGATCGTTATGCTTGGATTTGTGGGTTGTTCCGGCGGCGAAGGGACCGCAGGAAGTGTTGGCGGCGGCGGCAATGACGTCGGCGCGGGTGGCTCGGCTGGGAACGGTGGAGCCAGTACGTCAAGCGGTGGCACAGGTGGGAGCGCCGTATCCAGCAGTTCGAGTAGCGGTTCCGGGTCGACCAGTTCGGGCGGCACAATGAATCCTGCCGATCCTTGTGACTTTCCGGCGACGAAGACCATTGAAGTCGCCGACACGAAATCACTCGAGGATGCGCTTGCAGGCGCGACACCAGGAACGAAAATCCATCTTGCCGACGGTACGTATTCGGGGCAATTCGAGGTTGTTCCGGGCACGAACGGTACGGAGGCGAATCCGATTATTGTTTGTGGGAGTCGCAAGGCCATTCTCGATCAGGGCGGGAGCAATGGGTACGCGTTCCATCACGAGGCAGATTGGTGGATTTTTTCGGGGTTTACCATTGCCCGCGGACAAAAGACGGTGATGCTCGACGGGGCAAATCATAACCTGTTCACGGGTCTCGATTTGCGTGACGCGGGTATGGAAATCTTTCACTTCCGTTGCTCTAGCGCAGACAATACCCTTCAAGATTCCGAAGTTCATGGAAGCGGCAAGGAAGACGATGGGGCCTCGGGGTTCGCGGAAGGGATCTATGTCGGTTCGAACAACGGCGAGTGTTCGAAAACGAATGCCGACGACAAGAGCGATCGAAATCGTATCCTTCGGAACAACGTGTACGACATTTATGCCGAATGCATTGATGTGAAAGAAGGAACGGTCGATGGCGAAATCCGCTCGAATACGTTCGACGGAAATCTCATCAATGGGGCGAACTTCGCAGATAGCTGGGTGGATATCAAAGGTGTTGGCTACATCCTTGCTGACAACATTGGGAAAAACTCAGGTGGCAAAGGATTGCTCATGTCTGGCTTTCAAACACACTTTCACACGCTGGATGGTTCCGGCAGCGGAAATACGTTTTCCGGGAATACGAGCGACGTGGCGATCGATACCTTTGGCATCGAAATCACGAACAAGACGACGGGAAACATCGTGAAATGCGATAACGTATTTCCTGGTGCAGCGAGCGGTCACACGAACGTTATGTGCACGAATTGAGAGGGTCTCGTTTGCGGGAGATCATCGCTATGGGTGAAAGGCTCAGGCCATTGGTTCATTCCGCTTTTGCGGGCTCTTTCGCTGATTCTTCAGAACGCCCTGCACGGTAGAGCAATACGCACACCACGAGGACGATTGCCGCGCCACCGACGATAGCGGGGATTCCTTCGAGGTGTGTGAACTTCTTGGATGCAAAATGCACAGCATCGAGCATCCGTGCGAATCCCGAATCGCGCCAGCGCCCTGCTCCAGCTACGACAAACGCAATCAATACCCCGGCCAAACCTTCGCCTGCGATCATCCCCGACGCTGCCAATACGCCCGGATCATTCTCGCCTTCTTTGGCGCCACGTCGCGCTTCGACCATGCTACGCACGATGCCGCCGACAAAAATCGGCGTCAAGCTTCCCAGAGGCAAATAAATGCCCACAGCAAATGCCAGACCGGGAAGACCCGCCAAAAGCGCACAAATCGATAGGCCTGCACCCGTGCCCACGAGACCCCACGGGAGCGATCCCGAAAGCACGCCTTCGATGACCGTTTTCATCAATGTTGCTTGTGGCGCGGGCAATTCAGGTGAACCAAACGTAAACGCATTTCCCAAGAGCAATACCGTTCCCGCAATGGCCCAACACGCACACGCGGCGCCAATATATTGTCCGAATTGTTGTTTCGCTGGAGTCGCACCCACGAGTTGTCCCGTTTTTAGATCTTGCGAAATGTCGCCCGCTTTTGACGCCGCAACGCATACGACCGTACCGACCGTGAGAATCGCCGCTCGCGCTGATGGATCCCGCCAACCCGCCAAAACGAAGACCACGGATATGCCCAGCAACGTCACGAGCGTCATGGCTGACGTCGGATTTGACGAGACGCCAATGAGGCCTACGATGCGTGATGAAACAACAACAAAACAAACACCGAAGATCCCTACGCCAAGGGCTGCCACCACTCGAGGACCGAACGACATGTTACCTGCAAAAAGATTCGGCACGGCAATCAATGTGATGACGACGAGCGCTGGTACGACGAGCACGATCCACGAGGGAATGTCACGATCCGTGCGCGGAACGTCGTCAGTGCTTTCGGCTCCTAGTCCACGTCCTCGAACACCTTGAATGACCGCTGCAAAGGAACTCCACATCGTCGGAATCGATTTGACGACAGCGACGATGCCCGCCGCCGCCACGGCGCCCGCTCCAATATATCGAACGTAACGTGACCAGATTTGCCCGGCGCTCAATTCCGAAATGTTTTTCGTCATTTCCGGAAAGAGCGGCGTTGTCAACGTTGCCCCGACCAATGCAATCAGGGGCGTCAAGACAATAGCGGAAATCAACGAACCAGAAACCATGATTGCCGATTGCCGATATCCCAAGATGTAACCGACGGCGAGTAATGCCGGCGCAATTTCGAGCGCAATTTCAGCCTTTGGCAAGACGGGAAGATGCATGGAAAGTTCAGACGGAAGCAAGACGAATGCACCCAGACCGAGTTTGACCAGAGCTCCCACACCCAATCCGATGAAAATCCACTTGCCGCTCGAAGAGGCACTCGTCGTCGCGCGTAATACTTCTGCACACGCCTTGCCTTCAGGATAAGGAAGTTCGTCTGCCGATTTGACGATCAGTAGCCGTCGCAAGGGAACCATTGCGGAAATGCCGAGGTAGCCGCCCAGGAGCGCGAGCATGGCGACTTGCCAAAGCGGAGGCGTCATGCCCCATAAAAAAAGCGCAGGAATTGTAAAAATCGTCCCCGCCGCGAGCGACGAACTGGCCGAACCAATGGTTTGCGCCAGGTTCGCTTCGAGTATTTCGTTGCCGTTCTTGCGCCGTTGCAGCTTGAACAAAGCTACTGTGAGTACGGCAATCGGAATGGACGTCGAGACGGTGAGTCCCACACGTAGACCGAGATAAGCATTCGCTGCGCCAAACAAAATGCCGAAAAGAATACCGGCGACGACGGCGCGAACGGTGAATTCGATTGTGGATTCCTGGGGTCGAGGTGTGCTGGTCATGGCATTGCTGGTTCGACGGCGAAACGGTTCGGGCGGCGACTGTACACGATGAACAGGTGCGTGTGCGAGACCTAAAATTGCAAGCAAGGGGAAAATGCGACGGCGGTTTTACGCGCACGACTGCCGCACGTCGTGTGCCACCAACGTTGTGTGGACGTGGGGCGAAAATGTCGCCAATGCATGCGGATGGGTCGATGGCGACAATGATTCGGTGCTACCGGCGCGCGTGAGCATAAAAAAGACGGCGCCTTAACCAAATTCACCAGGATGGAATCAGGCACGGATCCTGCTAGGCTGCTCCTTCGTGCCGTCCCATGAACCTGTTTCACGGGACTTCGACTTTCCAGGAGCGCCATGACTTTGCTTCGTAATCTCTCGCTGCTTGTGGTTCCCTTCGTCAGCGGCTGTTTTGATTCGCAGCCAGGACCGATTGACTACAGTCCAGGCTTTTTCGAATCGTTCGACATCATGGTTGACGACACCATGGCTCGAGGCACCGATGCGACGAAAGCTACGACATTTGCCGCGGAATTTAATCGTCGTGTCAACGAAGGTCCGAGCCCGAACGAGCTTTACGCAGTTGGGCCCACATGGGACAAGGTTCGGTCATTTCTGGACATTGGGATCTTGTCTGCGGAAGTCATGGGTACTGTTAACGATTCGGCACACCCCCGTGTGGATATTTTTGCCACCGCCGCCGATCGCGTCCTCCGAAGCGATTACGTGGCCGTCACATCGTGGAACCAATCCGTCGATAGTGACATGGCTATCCCACCCACAGCAGAAATCGTTTGGGAATCGCTTTATCTCGTGCTCACCGAATCCGCACATGCCGAGCGCCAGGTTTCTACTGCAAAGGGCGAATGGGTCGAAGGGTATTGGATGCGAGGTCCCGAGGCGCACAAAAATCTATGGGTAAATGGCTATTACGAAAGCGTTTGGCGGGATGGAACATGCCGCGATGAATACGTCCGTACCGATTGCATGACCAATTGGATTGACGAGTCCTGTACCGATGTGTTGATTGACCAGGGCGAGTGGCAAAGCACGTGCACGGGTTACGATAACGATGGCAATTGTGTGGAATGGACCGATGAATGGATCGACACGAGTTATTACGAGACGCAATGCGTGGAGGGATATTACGCAGAACAATGCACGGACGTTTACCAAACAGCGTGTGATCCTGGTAAATGGTTGGACGTTTGGATTTCGGAGCATGTCGTGGGAGCTGTAATCCCCGGTGAACTTTCGTGGGTCGAGAAGCACCAGGCCGTCGCGGCGAGCGAGCGGTTCGTGGCGCTTCCGGAACAAGAAGCAGCCATTTTGGCATTGGGTATCGAATACGTGTTGTCCTTTGGACCGGACTTCGTTCAAGGTACATGTTCTACGAAACTCCAAGCTGCGCGGGCCTCGTTTGACGTCGAGCTACCGGAAGTTTCGATCAAAACGTCGCGAAATG
>JANORL010000764.1:0-2980 GCA_031415295.1 Polyangiaceae bacterium
GATTCGCCACGACGAAGACTCTCGCAAGCCAGGTGCACGGTGACAAGCCCGGACGAACAGGCGGCATCCAACGTGAAACTCGGACCATGCACGCCCAAAATGTAGGAAATTCGATTGGCAATGATGCTATGATGTGACCCGGTAATCGTATATTGATCGAGACGATCCACGCCGGCACGATCGTGTAACATCGCATAATCGGACCAAATCGCAGCCGCGAAAACTGCCGTACGTGTTCCTTTGAGCGTAGGCGCTGAAATACCTGCGCTTTCAAGCGCTTCCCAACATAGTTCAAGAATAAGTCGCTGTTGCGGATCCATTTGCACCGCTTCCCGCGGCGAAATGCGAAAAAACTGCGGATCGAATCGATCCACCTGTTCGAGAAATCCGCCCCACTTCGTCCTCATCTTCCCTGAACTCTGCGTATCGTCGTCATAAAACGACGCGAGGTCCCACCGGTCCTTGGGGACCTCCGTAATCGCATCTCTTCCTTCACAAAGCAGTTTCCAAAATGCCTCGATGTTCGGCGCTCCAGGAAACCGACACGCCATTCCGATTACGGCGATAGGTTCGTTTCCCGCATTTCGTTGGCGTTCGGGTATTGCAGCCATTGGTGATGCAACACCTACGGTGCCCTCGGTCAGGAACGCTGCGAGTGATTCAATCGTGGGGTATTCCCAAGCCAACGTCGGCGGAAGTGCACGCCCAAGCACCGTGGCGAGGTCGCTGAGCATCCGCGTCGTCATGAGTGAGTCGAGACCATGGCGGGTGAATCGCTCCGCCGGCGCGACGGCCTCCGGCGCAATCCCGCGAAGTTCGTAAATCCGCAGAACCAACCACTTCTGAATCTCGTCCTTCGTCATTTACGTGGCAACTCCCCAAATCAACCCACACTCAACCGCGCCCTTATGTCACGGACGATTCAACCGTGCCAACGAGAAAATTTCCGACGAGTAAGTGTGCGCCGAATACCTATGTAAAAACACTATAGTCAAGAATTATTGGCTTGACATCGTCAAATTTGTGCCACGCCAAACTCAACGGGTGAGCAGCCGATTCCGTCCAGTGTCAGAAGATGTATCGCTGTCAACTCCTTTCTTCGGTTTGATGACAAAAATTTGTCGAAAGAACCGTCATCCTGGATGTGGATCATTCGATCAATACAAGTGCATATCCCGCTCACATTATAGCTCATTTGTGAATCGATGCATGCTGTTTTAACATTTAATCGAGACGCACGGTGCGAACAACACGTTTTCCGTCACACTTTTTTGAATCCGATAAGGAAAATTCAGCCTTGTCTCGTTAGCTCCAATCTGTCAATGCGGCATCGATTGGACCTCTCGTGGACCTCAAGAGAATCAAGCCGCCAGCCCGCATGGGTATCGGCTATGTCTCGTGAACACAGTTACTCGCCTCGTGCGACACGCCCCAGCTGTCTTGACAGGCGTAACTGTGTCATGTCCACTCGGCGAACCCTGTTTTTGGAATGGAATCCCGTTCATGAGTATCCCGCAGCTTCTCGCTGAACTTGCAAAGCAAGGCATCAAGCTCTCGATCAAGAGCCCAAAGGCGCATTGACCGCGGAGCTGCGTGAGCGCATCGCTTCGAGCAAATCCGCCATTCTTACTCTATTACGCGAGGCTGGCACAGAGGGGATCCGGGCCAAGCACGTACCGAGACATTGGCACCCATCGTGCCAGCGCCCCATGAACGACATCTGCCTTTCCCGCTCACGGATATCCAACGAGCGTACTGGCTCGGTCGAACAGGCGCATTCATGATCCCGACCGGCATCCACTGGTATCAGGAACACGATTGCCTCGACCTCGACATCGAGCGCTTCCGGATCGCATTCCGAAAGGTCGTCGAGCGACATGAGATGTCGCGAGCACATACGCTTCCCGACATGCTTCAGGTCATCGAGTCGGACCTCGTTGGCGACGTTGACGTCCACGACCTCCGAGAGCTCGAGCCCATCCAGCGCGCAGCACAATTGGAATCGATGCGGGAAGCCATGTCGCACCGCACCTACGACACAACGCGAGCACCGCTGCATCACTTCGTTGTCGCACGTTTGGACGAACGTAGATCCAGGCTTTTCGTCAGCATTGACATGATCAATGTCGACGCCGGAAGTCTCGCCATCTTCTTCAAGGATTTGATCCGGTATTACGACGAGCCCAATATTTTCCTGCCCGCTCTCGAATTTTCTTTTCGCGACTACGTCATCGCGCTCGAAGCCAAAAAGAATTCCGCCTCCTATGCACAATCGCTCGAATACTGGCGCAAGCGCATCCCAGACATCGCGCCTGCGCCAACCTTGCCCTTCGCCACCGATCCCAGCGCCATCGGCAGCGTCCACTTCGAGCGGTTCGAAGCGAAACTCGAGTCAGACGCGTGGGAAAAACTCCAGCAGCGTTGCCGTGACGCCAAACTAACGACGGCGATTGTTTTCATCGCCGCTTACGCCGAAATGCTCAGTCGGTTCAGCACCAATGCTCGCTTTACGCTCAACGTGACGCTCTTCAATCGGCTCCCTGTCCACCCCAGGGTCAACGAAATCATGGGCGACTTTTCGTCCATGCTGCTCCTCTCTGTCGATACCGGTACACCCCTTTCTTTTGCGGAGCGTGCACGCAGTATTCAAGAGCAGCTCTGGGAAGCCATGGAACACCGCGAAGCGAGCGGCATCGAGATTCAGCGCGAGATCGCTCGAGCTTGGGGCGATCACCACGGAGCGTTATTTCCTGTCGTATTCACGAGCGCCCAGAACAAACTAGCCGAGGGTCTGGACACCCTGAGCACGTTTGGCGAACTCGTTCATTCAATCACCCAGACCTCGCAACTTCTGCTCGACCATCAGCTTCACGAACGCGCCGGCGATGCGGTGCTTATCTGGGACTTCGTCTCCGGGGTGTACCCAGAAGGCCTCGTGCGCGACATGTTCGAGGTCTACACGACGCTCCTTCGCAACCTT
>JANORL010000765.1:0-5479 GCA_031415295.1 Polyangiaceae bacterium
CTGGAGCGCGGTTTGTCTTTACGCTTCCGACTGCGCCATCAACGACGTGACGGTCACGCCGACCAGGTTTTTCCTGTCCATCGCATCGAGAATCTTGGGCAACGCTTCGATGCTTGCGGGCGTGTGATCATCGCGCTCCGCGGCATCGTGAAGAAGGACGATGGCCCCGTCTTCGAGCTTGGAAACGATACGCCCTACAACACGGTCCGGATCTGCCGAAGCGACTCCATCCAGCGCCCGCGCAGACCAACCAATGACGGTGAGTCCAAGCTCGCTGACGACCTGCGCGATACGCGGATTCGTGTGTCCAATCGGCGGACGAAACAACGCAGGACGATCGCCGGTAATCGTTTCGATACAAACGAGTGAACGTTCGATGTCGTGACGAACGGCAGCTTTGGAGAGCAACGAAAACGCTCGACTGTGCGCGTATCCGTGCGAGCCAACGACATGTCCGCGCTTCAGGATGTCGCGCACGATGTCGGGATGGGCTTCGGCTTTGTAGCCAATGACGAAAAACGTCGCCTTCACGTTGGCGCGGTCGAGCATGTCGAGCACACGCGGCGTGTGGATGGGGCACGGTCCATCGTCGAACGTGAGCGCGACACCGCGAACGTCATCGGTTCCGTGACAAACGGCGTCGACGAACATTTGCAGGCGTAAGAAAAATACCCCCAAAAGCAGCAGCGACACGTACGCGGCAAGAACGGCGATCGTCACATGCGCGGGCACGGGACTGATCAAAAGTGAACGTGCGACAAGAGCCAACGCGCCGATGGTCGCCGTGTAAAACAGAATCCGCGCAGGAGGCACGTCTTACTTTTTCGCTTTTTTGTCGCTGTCGGAAAGACTTTCGTCTTCCTCGTCGTGAGCAAGGTCTTCGACAGGCGGCGTAGCAACACGTTGCTTCGTGTTGGTTTTACCCGAAGAACTTTTTTCCGGTTCCGCAGATTTTGCCGATGATCCGGGATCGGGCGTATTGTCGGCTTCGTAAAAACCCCCGAGAACCGCGGCAACCATGGCCAACGCGGTGATGGGGAAAGTCCCCAACGTTTGCGGGTCTTTCGTCATGACGCCAAACGCCGCCGGAAGTGAATCCGCCAAAGGAAGCGCGAGTTTTCGCAAGCCAAACATCAATCCCGCGCCGAGAAGTGCCCCGACGAACGCTTTCATCCCGGCTTCGACTTTTGCGTCTTTCGCCCAGATGGGTTTGCCAGCAATCAATCCGACGACAATCCCGGTCACGGCTGCCGCAAAATAGGCCAAAATCGCCCATCCCCCGACGAACAGCCCCACTCCGAGCTTCACAAGCCCGAAGCCAACAAGCCCGCCAACGACGAGCCCTTTTAAGATCCCGACGATCAGGCGCGCAAACATCGTTCTGATTCTTGGCACGGCCGCCGGCCCCGTTCAACATGCGCGCCTCGCGTGAACTTCATCAGCATCGAGTACGCGGCATATTTCGCCGTTGCGTTCATCGGGTCGTGGTCGCTTGCCACGCTCGCGCCTTCGTTCGTCACCGCCAAGGGACGACTTCTGGCGTCGTGGCCGCGCATCATGTTCCTGCTGGTGATGAGTTACGGCTTCTACGCCGCTTGGAACTGGCGTTATCTGCCGCTGATTTTGGGTTCGTCCACGGTCGATTTCTTTCTCGCTCGTACGATTGCCAAACAAAATGATCCTTTGCGCCGCAAACTTCTCTTGGTCATCACCATCGGTCTGAACCTGGGTTTCCTAGGCTTTTTCAAGTACTGGAACTTCGCCGTCGAAAACGTTCAGGTCATCTCGGCATGGCTTTCGGGATCGCCCGTCTCGACAAACGAGTCGTTACGCGTCCTGCTTCCACCCGTCGGTATTTCGTTCTTCACGTTCGAGTCGATGAGTTACGTGATCGACGTGTACCGCGGCGATTTACCCGCGCATCGAAGCTACTTTCGGTACCTGCTGTTCGTCGCGTTCTTCCCGCACTTGGTTGCAGGTCCCATCGTTCGCCCACGTGACTTGCTCCCACAATTCGAAGCGACGCCTCAGCTCACACGCGCAAGCGGGAGCGAAGGGTTGTTTCTGATCGCGCTCGGCCTCGTTAAAAAAGTGGTTTTCGCGGACCAACTGGCGATTCATCTCGTCGATCGCGTCTTCGAACGACCGGAAAACTTTTCGGGGGTCGAAGTACTCGCAGGCGTCTACGCGTACGCGGTCCAGATTTATTGCGACTTCTCAGGTTACACGGACATCGCGATTGGTTCGGCATTGCTGCTCGGTGTGCGTTTTCCCGCGAACTTCAACGCCCCGTACGTCGCGACAGACCTTGCTGACTTTTGGCGCCGTTGGCACATCTCGCTTTCGACGTGGCTCCGTGACTACTTGTACATTCCGCTCGGTGGAAACCGTGGTTCGAGCTTGTTCACGTACCGCAACTTGATGCTCACGATGCTGCTCGGCGGCTTGTGGCATGGAGCTTCGTGGACGTTCGTGTTTTGGGGATTTTTGCATGGTGCGGGCCTTGCGGTGACGCGAGCGGTCGAACGGCGCGGGAAAAACAAAACGCCGTTGTTCCCTGCACCTGTCGCGGTTTTTTTGACGTTCAACTACGTGTGCCTCGCGTGGGTATTCTTTCGAGCCCCAACGTTCGGCAGTGCCCTGCGGGTGCTCCGGCAAATCACGACGTTGACGACGTTTCACCCAAATTTACCGCCCGTCATCGCGTATTTGCTGGTGTTTGCCATGATCACGCACTTCATGCCGAAGCCGATGTATGAAGCCGCGAAAACACGTTTTTCGCTGATGCCTGCACCGGTGCAAGGTGTCGTGCTCTTTTTCGTCGCGGTTATTCTGCACGAAGCCGCAGGCGTAAACGCGGTGCCTTTCGTGTACTTTCAGTTTTGAACCATGCGCGACAAACACTTGCTCGGCATCGTGTTGGCCTCGATCTCGCTCTCGATCTTGGGCTCGAGCGGTTGCCTCTTGACGCAAAAACCGGCTGAGCCGCTCGTGCGAGTGCATGCAACAAAAGACCTCGACTGCCCGAATACGGACATTCGCGTCATCGACGAATTCGGTGGGCGGTACAAGGCGATCGGATGCGGTAGGAAAGCGTATTATCGAAGCGCATGCGACGGCCTGCAGTGCGTCGTTCATGGCGAGGGTGAAGCGTTCGTTCCGTGGAGAGATCGACCTGATCCTAACGATCGTACGGTCAGGTGAGGGATGGACAGGCAAGTCCACGATGGGAGAAACGCATGAGTGAAACGACAGCACACACGAGCGACGAAGCGACTTCCAAAAAGGCGAAGGACGACGCCGGGTCACGCAACGGTCCACGCAAGAAAGGCAAGAAAAAAAAGGCGAAAACGCGGGAGGGCGTGCCGGCGTTCGCGCAGCGATATCCGCGGGACGAAACGCTCGATACGTTGCTCGTAACGTTCGAACGTGGTGACTACGCGAGCGTTCGCGAGGGCGCACAAAAGCTCATCGCGAGCAGTACAAAGCCTGCGGTACGACAAGCGGCTGAAGACCTTTTGCGACGTCTCGAACCCGATCCGCTCGCCCGTTACTTGCTTGGTGCCGCGACGTTGCTCTTGGTGTTTTTCTCGATTTGGTACTTCACCCATCGGCTTTCGCCGTGAGTTTCACCATGCCTGTCGCGGCAAGAAAAGCGTGGGTTTGTCCGGCCCTACTCGCGCTGTTTGCATGTGGAGTTGCATGTGGAGGAGCGTCGACGACGCAGACGAATGCGCCAAGCCAGACCGTGCCGAGCGCTTCGTCTGGGCTTTCGATCGAGCGATATTTTCCGATCGTTCACGATCATTTGTGGACATACGATACGACCAGCGACGATGGCGGACGTAGTTCGTTCATCGTGCGCGCTCGGCGTGTACGTGCCGAAGAAGGCGAGCTGCAAACGCCTCGAGGAACGAAGCGTTTTGCGTACTTGTCGGAGGGCATTGGGCTCGTGGACAGCGCAACGTTTGTATTGAAGCTGCCGCTGACGATCGGAACGACATGGCGTGGAGAGCACGGAGGAATTTCCCGTATCGAAACGGTAGGTACCGAAATCACCATTGCCGCGGGTCGTTTTACTGATTGTCTCGTCGCGATCGAGCAGCGTGGTGGCGATGCTCCGGCGACGTACAGCACGACGTTTTGTCCAGATGTGGGCATCGTTCTTCTCGATGTGGAAGGCGGAATGCAGCACGAGCGAGCGGAGCTACGGAGCTACGGTCCGCCTGTGTTTATCGGCCCGCCTGGCACGACGTTGATCGAGCCTTGATCGCTTTTTATACGTTGAAGATACGTTACGGAACGACGCATTCGATTACGTGCGCTCGTGCTTCCGTTTTTGCGCGCGGGCAGTAGACTGCGCACGGGCATGCGTAACTACTGGGACTACATCAAGACCGAGCAGCTCTTGTCTTTGCAAGGCGGCTTCGACAATGACGAGAGCACTTCAACGAACGACGAGGTGGTGTTCATTGTCGTTCACCAGGTCTACGAACTTTGGTTCAAGCTCGTGCTTCGCGAACTCGAGACGGCGCGCGACGTGTTCCGTCAGAATCCGGTACCGGACATACAGCTGGCGAATGCGGCGCGGTCGCTGCGCCGGGTTGTGTCACTGTTCGAGCAAATGATTCCGCATTTTCGCGTCATGGAAACATTGACGACGCGCGATTATCTTGGATTTCGCGATCGTTTGATTCCAGCGAGCGGGTTTCAATCGGCACAGCTGCGAGAAATCGAGGTGCTTTTGGGCCTCGAAGACTCGATGCGTTTGCCGATGGGGCGCGAAGGAAGTTTCATGAAGGCCCTCGAATCTTCGGACGGTACGCCGTCTCCATCGCTGGCACGTGTGAAGCAGCGAATGGAGAATGGTCCGAGTTTGAAGGAGCTTTTGTATGAGTGGTTGAGTCGCACGCCGATTGATGGACCGGCCACGCAAGAGTCCGCTGACCGATTTTCGCGTGCATTCATTCGAGCGCACGAAGAAGAAATCAAGAATCGCATTGAATTGGCGAAACAGAACGCGCTCACCGAAGACGACATAAAGCGACTCGAAGAACGGTATCGCGGGGAAATTCGATTTGCCGAGAAATTTTTGCTTGCCGAGGACGAACCTCAACTCGACGACGAAGGCCGTGCATTTCGACGTCGAGTGCGTGCGGCGGCGGTTTTTTTGGAAAGTTACCGCGAACTTCCGCGTCTTGCTTGGCCGCGCGAAGTCATTGATTTGGTACTCGCCGTCGAACAACAAATGTTGATTTGGCGTCAACGACACGCGCGAATGGTGGAGCGAGTGATTGGGCGACGAACGGGAACGGGCGGTTCGGCCGGAGTCGATTACCTCGACCAGACGGCTTTGCAATATCGTATTTTTGGCGATTTCTGGGCCGTGCGCACGATATTGCTTCGCAAGCCCAGCGTCCCGGTCATCGAAAACGAAGAAGCATACGGGTTCAAGGTCGAGGACTGACGTGGGTAAGCG
>JANORL010000766.1:0-3415 GCA_031415295.1 Polyangiaceae bacterium
CGATGTGCTCACGACGACAAACGGCATCTTCCGCGAAGTCCAGCACAATGATGTTACGAGATTGTGGAGGACGAGCGCAAGCCCATGTAACTCGCGGAAGTGTAACTCGCGCTAGGGGGCGTGACGTCGGGTGATCAAAGCATCAACCGTCAATTCATTGACGGCGGAAGGATTAGGACCGTCCTTGACGATGCGATCGATGGAAAAGAAATGGGTCGGCGGATTTTCGCCAATATGGAACGAATGGGAATTCAGGAAAACAATGTGGGCAGAAGTCGATTCATTTGTGCAACTTGGGCTTCTGCGCGGACTCGGCAGGCTTCGAGGCGAGCTCGTAGAGGCCCTCGAGCATCGCGTGCGCCTTGTTTAAATACGGCGGCGGCTCGTTCATGGGTGAGTTTCAAGAGTGGCGCCAATGTTTTTTGCTCTACGCGAAACGGCGAATCGAGCAGTACGAGGCAAGCTTCTGCTGCTTCGCGTAAATCGCCCGCTCCAAGTGCATCTGCCACCGGAAGTAATTCAGCGAGTGAACGCCGAAGATTGGTGCGACCGTCCCTGGGAATGGCATTGGATTGCTGCATGAATAGTGCCGGAGCATTTGCTAGCAGCGTCCAGGTCGGTCGGCCAAGAAAAGTTCACGCAAGCGATATATTGGTTGGAAACGAAAAAAAAAGCGAGCGAGGGTTACGGCATCCGTCACCCTCGCTCGCGAACACTTCGGCGTCCCCCCCGAGCCACCGAAAGCGCTCGTAAGTCTTATGACATATTGACGGGCGAAGCGCTCACGATTGCGACGTTGGGAGCAAGAAATATTTTATTGGAGAGTTGACGGAATGAGGCAAATCAAAGGGGCGCCGTCGTGGACGTAGAGGTGGGTTCATCGAACGAAATGGGTTGGTCGTCCGGGGCGGTGTCACCGGAGGAGAGGGGTTCGAATTCCGAGGGAATGGCCGGTTCTTCGATTCGCGCGGAGGTAGCAAAGACCGTGGCGAGAATGATGCCGGTACTTGAAGCAAGAAGGACTGCGGAATAACCCCAGAACATCGACATGAGGGTTCCCGACACCATTGCGCCCGCTGCCGCGATTCCAGCGTAAGCGACGGCGCACGCGCACGCTCGCGCCCCCCATGATGCGGCAATACGGAGGGCCAATCCAAGGCCGATACCAAGCCCCGCACCGACGAGAGCGAGGATGGCCATAGGTACGGCGATTCGCAGGGGGAGGGGCAAGTCAACGATCAGGTCGAGCATGCCTTCGAGCGCCATGAGGAGCGGGGCTAAGACGAAGGTGGTCGCCAAAAGCCAACGTTGGAGTCCGGGACGGGCGTCGTCTGCATCAAATTGGCCGCTCAAGCCGGCGCCAAAAGAGATTGTCAACAAAAATACGAGTGGGGAAAACAACCCAAGGATGTCGGGGCGACCAAGGACAGGCTCGACACGACCCATGAAGGCGTTGCCAAAGAGAACGATCGCGGCGACGACGAGGGCGAGCGTGAACGACATCCGGGTGACTGGCAATCGGGATTGGTAACCCCATGTACGCGCCGGAGTGATCAACGAGACGATAAATGCGATCAAGCCTACGATGGCAGTGAGGACGATGCCCGAGGAAAGGACGAACAACGCTCGATGGCGTTCAACCATGGTGCGGACGTCTCGCAACGTTGGAGCAAGGTTTCCAGGTGCAAGGGTGTGGAACCAGAAGGGGCGGTCTTCCGTGGGAGGACGAAGGTCGGAGGTTTTACCGTTCGAGAGCGTGGTCGGGTCAATGCCCGCCATGAGGGCCTTGCGGGACTCGTCTTTGACTGCGTCGGGGGAGAGTACCTCGGCAAATTTGTGAAGTCGGCAGTGCGTGCGCAAGGCAGACAGTTCGTCCGATTGCAGCGGAGAACGTTTGACAAGGACCGTGGATAGTTTGTCCCGCGTACACCCGAACATGTGCATGTTTGGCGTTCGCGAGCCGTGGGTTCGAAGGCCTTGCGCAACGAGAGCAACGAGGCGATCGAGTTCCGGGTCGGGGCGCATGATGGTGAGCGTTCCGTTGGGTCGGAGCGCGTTGAGGAGGTCGTGGACGAATTCCGTGGTGAGGGCGAGATTCGGAAGGGCTGCGAGAGACCCCGAGGGCGATGCCGCCTGCGTGTCGTAATAACCAAGGATGACGCGCTGAAATGTACCGGGCTTGCTGCGTACGTAACTTTTCGCGCCCTCGATCGTCACATGCACTTCGGGTTTGTCGTAAAGCTCGTCGCTGAACGCATACGCCGAACCACGCATGATGGCACGACCGATCGTGATGTCTTCTTCGACGGCTCTTACGTCATGATGACCTTGGCGCAACGCCGCACGTAGTTCGCGTCCTGCGCCAGCACCGACGATGAGCACCGGATCCTTTCCTTTGTCGAGCAAGTACGCCATCTCGTCGACCGACAACGGCGGGATCTGCTTGCCGTCGGGGATTGTCCGACCAAACGTGCCATCGACGCGCATGAGAGCACTGTTCGATTGCGGTTTGTCCACGGTGTAGAAAGCTCGCGCAGTCCACATGTGCGTTTCCGTTTTCTCGAGTCCGGCCCACCGGAGTGAGGCGAGCTTCAAGTACGGCGCGCCAATTTCGCCCGCTAAAACGACAGATGTGCCAAGGACGAACGTGGCAACAAGCGAGGAATTCGCACCATGGCCTTGAGCATCATGACGGGACGCTCGCGCGAACATGAGCGCCGAAAGACTCATCGCAACCGCCACGCCAAGGCCCACTCGTGCGGGACCAAGTTTCATGACGAAGGCCGAAGCAACAACGGCACATGCTGCGGCAGCTAAAGCTGTTCGCAAGAGGGCCGCTGCGTGACGTTGCGACCCACCTAGCACCTTGGAGAAGACGAGTCCGACAAAGACAAACGGAAGCAGTGACGTACAAAAATACAAGGCGAGCAGCTGGAGCGCGGGGACGTCGAAGGTGTCTACACCTTTGGCGCGCACGCCGAAGATGACCGAGATCGCTGCGCACGGTGCCGCAAAAGCGGCTAAGTGCGCAACGTTGGCGGCTCGAAATGGAGCGAAGGGGCGAGTCGTTGCGAGGACACCGAGCAGCGCGCCAAGCGCGACACCGAACGGCAACACCATGCCCCACGCGACGCCAAAATGATGGCCGAGCAGCGCGGAAAACATCCGCACGAGCGCAACCTGAAGCACCACCGCAGCGAAAGCGAATAGCGCAACGGCACCAGCAATGGCCCTCGATTGGCGAACTGACATGCGTAGTTCATCGTCTACCACGCATCGGGTTGTTTGGATCTCGCGATCATCGCCAGCGATCGATCCTTCCCCCGCAACGTTGGAACGGCACACGCTGAAGCGACACAGACTCGCTCACACAATGTTCGACAATGTTCGACAGTTCGCGTTGGCCCGCCCGCGC
>JANORL010000767.1:0-3151 GCA_031415295.1 Polyangiaceae bacterium
GCAACGAATTGCGGTGGATGCGGAATCACGTGCCAACCAGGGCAATCATGTTCGGCAGGCATGTGTTCCTGTCCGAGCGGCACCATGCTTTGCAATGGTTCGTGTGTCGATACCCTGT
Organism: Polyangiaceae bacterium; assembly: GCA_031415295.1. Lineage (GTDB taxonomy): Bacteria > Myxococcota_A > Polyangia > Polyangiales > Polyangiaceae > Polyangium. Next base: position 119 of record JANORL010000767.1, read on the forward strand.
CGAACGTGAGCCATTGCGGGGGATGTGGCGTCGTATGTCCCTCCGGTGCATCGTGTATGAATGGCCAGTGCACCTGTCCGATGGGGATGGCTGCTTGCAATGGCGCGTGCGTCAACCTCGCCACGGATACGAACAACTGCGGGTCGTGTGGAATCGTGTGCTCGGTGGTGCAAACCTGCACATCGGGTATGTGTGTATGCGCAAACGGCGGCATGCTCTGCAGCGGTTCGTGCGTCGACACGATGACCAACAACAGCAATTGTGGTGGTTGTGGCATCGTATGCGGCGGTGGACAAACGTGCCAAAACAGCATGTGCAAGTGCCCGAACGGTACGACACTTTGCAATGGGACGTGCATCAACACGCAGACCGACACATCGAATTGCGGAACGTGCAGCAACGCTTGCGCCCTTGGACAGACTTGCGTTTCTGGAATGTGTACGTGCGGGGCGGCTAGCGTATCGTTTTCCGCTAATGTGCAGCCCATTTTCACGATGCGTTGCACGGGTGCTGGTTGTCACTCCGGACCCATGCCGGCGAGCGGAATGAACTTGTCGTCTGGCGCCTCTTACTCGCAGATCGTCAACGTGACGGCAACGCAATGCATGGACGGGCGCAAGCGTGTATTGCCGGGACAACCATCGGTGAGTTACCTCATGGACAAGATCATGGGCGTCGACTTGTGCCTCGGAACGCAAATGCCCAAAATCGGGTCGCTTTCGCCGACTGAGATGCAAACGCTTTCCAACTGGATCTGTGCCGGTGCCCTCAACAACTGAACCTCGCAAGCCGCCAGAACCCTTCGGCATCTGTACGTAACAAAAGTGTAACCGTTTGGCGCCCAGGAGGGCATATTCAGGGAACATGAAAGTACGACCCGTCTACCAACAAATTCTCCTTCTCTCAACGGCAACCTTGATCGCTTCCGCCTTTGCTTTCGCGGGGTGTTCGAGTCCCGATCCTACGGGTTCGGGTTCGTCGGAGTGCACCCCCGATCTGGCGTCCATTCGGCAGAACATCCTTCTCGTCTCGTGCACGCAAGCAAGTTGCCACGCGGCAGATCAACCCGCCGCGGGCCTTGATTTGACCCGGGAAGACATCGAGACTGCTCTCGTCGGAGGTCCGGCGGCACTATGTAATGGATTGCTCGTCGTTCCTGGCGATCCTGTAGGTTCGGTTTTGTACCAGAAAATCACGACGCCATCTTGTGGCGTGCGTATGCCCGTGACGGGGGCACTCGCTGATGCGCAAATCGATTGCATCGAGAAATGGATCGCCGGCCTTCCATCCAATGGCACTGGTGGTGGCGGTGGTGCAGGTGGCAGCGGCGGCGGAAATGGCGGTGGTCCGTCCTGTGAAACCTGCGGCGGAGCGTCGTGTGTGGATGTGCAGACCGACGCGGCTCATTGCGGAAGTTGCAGCACCGCTTGTGGTGGCAACATGGTGTGCAATATGGGGATGTGCGCGGGTGGATGCGGTTCTCTCACGCAGTGCGGCGCATCGTGCGTCGACCTGCAAACGAGTCCAGAAAACTGCGGCGCTTGCGGCAAGGGTTGTGCCGTCGGACAAACATGCTTGGACGGCAAGTGTGCATGCGGCATGTCGAGCGTTTCGTTTTCCGCCGCAGTCCAGCCCATATTGAGCTCCAAATGCGCCACAGCAGGTTGTCACGGTGGCGTCATGCCTCAGGAGAAACTCAGCTTAGCGGCTGGAAAGTCCTATGCGGCGATGGTCAACATTGCCGCGAGTCAATGCAATGACGGGCGCTTCCGAGTCAAACCTGGGGATCCTAGCGCCAGCTATATCGTCGACAAGATGACCAATGTCGACATTTGTTTCGGAACTAAAATGCCGAAGCTCGGACAACTTCCTTCGGGGGACATCCAGACGGTCGTGGACTGGATCTGCCAGGGCGCGCTCAACAACTAGAAGCCTCTAAAACGCGCCCGTACATGGCGCGGATCTCTTGGCGCCTACCTTACTCCACCCCAAAATGATGCGCCCGCAAATACTTCGGCACGCCCGTCTTGAACTGCCGCATCTCGAACTGCCGCAAGAAGTTTGCCCTTCGTGAACCATTCGTGTAATCATCGCCCGCATGGTCACTCGTCTTCGTCCCCTCGCCGTCGCCGCAACCCTTGGTTTGACGGCCCTTGCCGCAACACCCGTCGCCGATGCCTTTTGCGGGTTTTACGTCTCCGGCGCCGATGCCAAACTCTTCAACAACGCCACACTCGTCGTGCTCATGCGCGAAGGAACGCGCACCGTCCTGTCAATGCAAAACAACTATCAGGGACCGGCCGAAGACTTTGCAATGGTTGTCCCCGTCCCCGTCGTCTTGAACAAAGAAAACGTCAAAACCCTCCCGGCCGATGTGTTTGGCCGCGTCGATCGCCTTGCCGCTCCAAGACTCGTCGAATATTGGGAACAGGATCCTTGTCGTCCTCCGATTCAGTACAGGGAAATTTTGCTTTCCGCGACCGTCGCGGAATCGGCCCGCGAAGAAAGCGTCGAAGAAGTCGCCGAGAAACACGGCGTCAAGATCGAATCTCGCTTCAGCGTCGGCGAATACAACGTCTTCGTATTGAGTGCCAAAGACTCGCTCGGCCTCGACACCTTTTTGCGCTCGCAGCGATACAAGATTCCCGCGGGCGCCGAACCTTACTTGCGTCCGTACGTCGCACAAGGCAGCAAGTTTTTCGTGGCCAAGGTCGACGTGAAAAAGGTAAAATTCGAGAATGGCCAAGCGATGCTCTCGCCGCTACGTTTTCATTACGATAGCGATTCGTTCAGTTTGCCCGTACGATTGGGCCTCATCAATTCGGGCGGCACGCAGGACTTGATTGTGCACGTGCTGGCGCGAACTCGGTACGAAGTCGCCAATTACGAAAACTTTGCCATACCGACCAACATTCGCGTCAACGATTCGGTGAAGCCAGCATTCGGTACATTTTACGCATCGCTGTTCGACAAAGTGCTCGCAAAACACCCGCGTGCAGTGGTAACTGAATACGCTTGGAGTTCCGGTTCGTG
>JANORL010000768.1:0-3989 GCA_031415295.1 Polyangiaceae bacterium
AGGTAGTGGCGGAATCGTTTCCTCGAGCCTGCGGTCTGCGATTCCTTGGCGTTCAAACGGAATCGCTTTGGCCCCCAACTTCCCGATGGGCACGAACATCGTGCCGGTCCCATCGTTCTCGTCCTGGCCAGCCGGCGGATATGCACCCACGACCTTTGCCTGGGCCAAACCCGAAGCTCCCGCAACAAACGGAAGAGCGGGGCTGCTGATCGACGGCAGGAAACCAAACATCGTTTTCGCCGCGTCGGCCTCGGCGTCCATCAAGTGATTGGATGGGCTTGGCGTATTCGCCTGTTCGATCATGGGTATCGCATCCACCCATATAGCGATGCGCCCCGCTTCGTCCGCCGAACGCAGCCCAATTCTCCCCCGCCAAACCACAGTGCACACACATCGATCCGTATCCACAATCAGCGTGTCCCCGACAAGCGCGATCTCTTCTCGTTCGCCCGTCGCTCGATCCACGACCGCGCGCGGTCGCAACTCGGGCAAACTCGTCACGAGGTGCGGATGTTGGGGATGCAAGTTCTCCAAGACAATCCGCTCGTTCGCGCGGATCTCCACCACGTTTTGATCCGGTGGCGCTGCCTGGAAAAACGTCGCGTCAAGGTCCGCGGGCAACGGTTTTTCTTGCCACGCGTTCTCTAAAATGCTTCGCGACAACCGCCCAAGTCGTTGCGTTCGTCCTGGCCACGTGGGAGCTATCGGTGCGTAACACATCGGGACAAACGTGTCCGATCGTCTCGATACAAAGTGTCCCGGTGGTTGCAAGTTCGCGATCGCGATCGTCCCATACGCATCCGTCGGTCCATCGAATCGCTTTCCTACGGGATTCGCCGATTCTGGACCACCCGAAGCGCGCTCCCAAACGAGCGGCAGTTGCGTAAAACGTTTGCCCTCGAGCAGTTGCGCATCGAGCACTCGAAACGCACGATCACAAAACACCTCGATCGACTTGTCCATGTCTCCTACGACAAACCGCGTGACGAGCGACCGTACAGGCTGTTTGTCTGGCGCATAAACGTGCCCAACGAGCAGTACGTCGGCGCGAGGTTTGTACGGAACAACGTCGCTCGGACAACGCACGCTTCGCCGCGGATCGTCGTCGTAAAAGCGATCCTGCGCGAAGATCGGATCTTGCTCGGATGCGAGCTGCGCCGTTCCAGGTTGTAAAACAAAAGTAGCCTTGACAATCACCGTGAGGGCAAACGCGCCCGAGTTGGCTTGCCAAACAACGGTGGATGCGACGAACGGACACAAGCTTACGAGATCCATGATCGGTTCTTTCTAACAGAACTCCGTGTGCCGAGACAATCACGACGGGCGACACAGTAGAACCCGATGAACAACAGATCGCCGTGATCGACGGTTTTCCCTCGAATTTTGGGAAAACCAGATTGGCCTGCTTGTTACTTGTCATGACGCATGGAATTGTGAGAGCATCCAAATGTCATGCGAGCTGGCGAAGTACTTAGGGACAGGTATGTGCTTGAGCGGGTGCTCGGGCAGGGCGGCATGGGCGTCGTATGGGCGGCGCGTGACCGAACAAACGGGTCGCGTGTGGCCGTTAAAATGCTTCTCGATGACGGTACGTCCGAGAACACGCCTGCCGAGGAAGAGTTTCGTAAAGACCTTTCTCAACGGCTTCGGCGCGAAGCTGAAGCTTGCATGAAGCTCACGTTTCATCCGAATGTCGTGCGGGTCTTGGATTTTTCGATAAAAGACACCGATCAACACGGTCCGTACATCGTGATGGAGCTGCTCGAAGGCGAGTCGCTTCAACAGCATGTGAAGCGGAAACGTACCCTCGAACCGAAGGTTGCTGCACGTATTTTCGCCGATGTGGCGAGCTGTTTGACAGCGGCGCACGCGGCGAAACTGATTCATCGGGATCTCAAGCCAGCAAATATTTACTTGCACCGCGAACCAGGCATGGACGAAGACGAGTTCGTCACCAAAGTGCTCGATTTTGGTGTCTGCAAGGATGGGGATTCTGTCGAGAAGTCGTCAGACCAGACGAAGACCGGCATGGTGTTGGGCTCGATTGCTTACATGAGTCCGCAACAAGCGATGGGGTCGAAGAACGTCGATTTCCGGACGGACATCTGGTCCGCGGGCGTCGTGCTGTACGAGCTCGTCACGGGTTTGCGTGCGTTTTCCGGATCGGTCGATGACATCGTTGCGGTGTATTTGCCGATTCTCATCGGCAAGAACTCGACGCCTGTCCCTGCGCCATCAAGCTTTACACGCCACATTCCTCCGGAACTCGATATGGTCGTCGAGCGATGTACCAAGCCCAAACCAGCGGATCGTTATGCAAGCGCGGCGGATCTTGCGCGTGATTTGTATAAGATTGCAGGTTTGCCGATGCCCGTGATTCCATCGGCTAAAGCATCGTCGAGCGGCAAGTCGCCCATTGGGACACGTGAGCTCATTGACCTGTATGCGCCTGCTATTATGGGCTCGAACGCGGTTCCTGCTGCACCGGAGGAGCGTCGGTTCAACGAATTCGCACGTACCATTCCGCTCAAACAGGCGTTCGACCCAAAAGTTGCCGTTCCGGCCGTCGTCGAAGAAAGAGTCGTGTTCGACGTGCCGCCACCGACGGCGGCAGACGTCTCGATGTTTGCTGGTGAAAACAATGCGCCGGACCCGAGTGACTCAGCGGCGACGTTGTATATGCAGCCGAAAAGTGCTCCAGTACCAATGTCGCGTCCATCAGCCCGGAGTGCACCGCCCGTGGACGCTGGACAGCACACGCAGTATTTGCATCCTAATGCGCCCATTGCTTCGCCAATGCTCGATTTGAATGAAATGCACCAAGCGATTGCGGACCATCGAAAATCGTCGGCATCGATTCCCATTCCGGACCTGGCGGACCTGGATGTTTCTGGCGGCACCCAAATGCTGAAATCTGCTGAGGTTTCGCTGCCAAAGCAGTCGGAACCCAGTGTAACAACCACGGGCTTGATGTCGCAATCGATAGCACAGGTGCGTCGAGAAAGCGTTCCATCGGACGCAGGGGGAACGACAGGTCGGCGTCGTCGTAAGAATCGAGGATTGGGGGTCATCATTGGCTTGCCTGTTGCGGCTGCAATTGCCGTGATGACCGTGGTGATCGTCACGCGGCCCAAGGCTCCCCCGCCATCGAAAGTCGCGTCGCCGACGATTACGTTGCCGTTCGCACCGGTAACAGGTGATGCGGAAAAGGAAGTCCCGGCACCGCCAACACCGTCAGCGACGGCGCCGGAGAACGAGCCGGCCGTGGCGCCACCGGGGTCAAATGCGAACGTTGCGCCAGCGCCGCCAAACAGCGCGACGACAGGCACCGCGCAACCGATCGTGTCTACGACGGTACCGATCTCGACAACGGCAAAGCCTCCGCCAAAAGTATGGCCAAAGCCGCAGAAGTGCACAGGTGTAGGGGTCTTCAAGCGGTGTAAGTAAGGGCTAGATGATGCTGAGTCCACGCGGGATTGGCGAGCGCGACAAAGACGTTGTTGACTGCCAGGGCAAACGATGCTTGATCGTGGTTCCAAGTGAGCTTGGACGAGCGTTACAAAGAGGTTCAACGGTCATGAAAAACCTTACCGTTATCATTGGGCGAACATTGGTCGCCGCGATGTTTGTTGTGGCAACGCCGGCGTGGGGGCAGGCGCCTCCTGTGACGCCAGCAACGCCTGCGGCGTCACTGACACCAGCGCAAACCTTGTTCGAAAGCGGAAAAGCAGCCTTCAAAGAAGCACGCTGGCCAGATGCCCTCCAGATGTTCACTGAATCGTATAAGCTCGAGCCGCACCCAAAAACCGCAGCGTGGCTGGGCCGAGCTCAGGTGGAGTCTGGCGATTACGTGACGGCGGCGGGGAACCTCGAGCTTTACTTACGCGAGGAAAAGCAAATACCCGAAGCGGCGAAGCAAATCGTCGTGGAGGCGCTCGCTCGTGCCAAAGGAAAAATTGTCACGGTGCAGTTGGACATCAAACCTTCGG
>JANORL010000769.1:0-3563 GCA_031415295.1 Polyangiaceae bacterium
GAGGGTCCAGGAGGCGCCAGCCGCGAAGATTGAAGTAACCGACGCAAAAATCTGCGCGGTAGGCGAGTGCGAGCGTTTCGCGGAGCGCGGGGAGAAGCTTTTGGTCGATGTTGTCAAAGATTCGAGGCATGTTTGATGACGGCTCGCCCGCAGTTAACGCAGTCGTTTCCCCCGTGTCAATGAATTCGTTTGTCGCATGCGCAATACGCGGGCGTTATTTACGTGAAACAAGTCTTGCGATCGGCGACGCGGACACCCGACGCGGTTTTGCAAGTGTTGTCGAGGTCGACGAGCGGGGACACTTTGTACGTTACAACGTCTGTTGGAGCGATTTTGGCGGACGTATGGGCCGTTGCAACGTTTGTAACGGTCGGTAAGGCCAAAAAGTCGGTCATTGCAAGCGTTGAAACGGCCGATAGGGTCACCGAGTAAGCCGTTGCAGAGTTTGCAACAAGGTTTGCAATGGGTGACGAGCGTTTGGCGGGGGGTGGATTACAGGTTTGCGTAACAGAGCTGTGAGCGTTTTCAGTTCTCTTGACATAGCCACCATGTTCTGATGTTTTCGCCATGGTCCATTCGCGGAGGCGCATGATGAAGCTGCTGCATGTTTTTCGTGGTCTGTTGTTGCTGATTGCCGTGCTGGTGTTTGGCGCGTGCGAACCCATACCCGCCGAAACACCCGTGGGTTTCATCAATGAACGTGTTCCGCTCGTGATGGTGCCCATATGTGGATATCCGACGGCATTGACAACAACGGTGATATCGAAGTCGACGCGCTTGATGTGGGCATTTTCCCCGACGATGCAGTTGGTATCGTCTGCGGACTCGTTGCAGTTTCGTCATGCGGCGAGGCATCAAGGCCGGTTTTACGTGTACGATCAGCGGGCGGATTCTGCGAATGCCGTGACCATGCCACGTGGATATGAGATGACTCCGTGCCCCGAGGCGGGGGAAACACTGGCAGTGGTCAAACCTTCCACGGTGTATCTGCTGGCGGGCAAAATTGTCCCGGTACCTCCGCCGCCGTGCAAGCTGTTGACCGAGCGACGAGCCCTTGCGCTGTTCAATACGCAATCAGAACTCTTGCAGGCGGATGCGACGTCCAGCGCGTCCAGCACCAAACTCGCTGGGCGTTATCTCGGGCAATCCGCACACGGCGCGGGAACCCTGCATTCGCCAAAACATCCGGATCCGGTCCGCCTTGCGCAAGAGCGGGAGATGAAGGAGGTCGTCACCAAGTCATTCGCGATTGGAAGTAAAACCGGTTCAACCGTCGAGGGAATCGAGTCCGGTTTGGCCTACTTGAGTTCGCACTGTTCGCGCTTCGATGAGGACCTTCGCGAGAATCCGGACATCTTGGCTGACTTTCAGAACAAGATTGCCAAAACGCTGAACCACCTGCCGATTCCGCCGAAATATACCAATCCGCAATTGCAAACGTCGTCCGAAGCAGCTTTTTCGGAGGGATTCGAAGCAGGGGTGGGCAGCAAGAAGCTGCAATTCATAGCGCTGAACACGGCTGCAACCGTCGCGATCCTTCTGTTTCCCAATGTGTACGTAGCGACCGAAACTTTGGCGGCAAAAGCGGTTCGCCTGGCGCTCGAACGTTTGCGGAACATTCCGATTTACGTGCCCGCCATGACGAACGGTGCCGGGTTTTTCCTCCGTTTGCCCAAGGCACTTCCGCGACCACCTGTAGCAAACGTCAACCCGCCATCGCTTCCGCTGGGCATTGCGCCGCCGCCCCTAACAGCTCGTCTGCCGTTTGGCAATCTTTCTCGTGCGGCAGAATTTGGCGTCAAACCGTACAACCAACTGATCAAGGCGATCCGTGGGACGAACCTGCAAGAACATCACGTGCTCGAACAACGGTTTGAGCCCTTCATCCAAAATGATGCTCGAATGAACTTGACAGTCGCCGTCACCGATGCTGAGCACCAGATTTTCACCAACGCATGGCGGAACGAGATCGCGTATGCCGAGAAAGGCACCCACAAGGTCACGACAGAATCGATGAACGCAGCGGCGCGCAAGGTGTACAAAGACTACCCCGCCATCCTGCAAGCACTGGGTTTATGAAGTTCATCCACCGCGCCTCGCTCTACATGTCCCCAGCGCAACGAACCGAAATCGAAGCGCTCGGCATCAAACCGCCGGCTGGTACCAAGTTAGTCGACGACAACCCTCTCGTAGCGTTCGACGTGGCAGAAGATCACCCGAACTTTCAACTTCTCTGTGTCCTCTTGCGGCAGTGGGGAGAAGAGCCCCCGCGTCTGGCTCACACCGAATTCACTCCGCTGGAAATCGAATCCGCACGCTGGTTGGAGCTTGGAGCATGGCCCCAAGGATTCCCGCAGCCTCAGGACCTCGATAAATTCGTTCGAATCGTTTACGATCTGTCGCATTGGTGCCCCACATGTTGTTACGGAAAAGTCCAGAATGCTCCGTTTCGCATGAAGTGCGAACCCAAGTGGGGTCGACGCGGCATCATGACCATGTTTTGGGTCCACAATGAATTCTTCGTCCCGCCGGCGATATGGGAAACCGTGTTCAAGCCGTTCGGGATCAAATGCCGGCCCGTCGCCAATCGCAGAGGTCTCGAATTGCAAACCGTGGTGCAATTGGTGGTCGAAGAAGAAGTCGATATCGTGACGGACGGTCTGAAACCGCTTCCGTGTGAAACATGTGGTCGCATTCGCTACGAATGGCGTATTCGCGGGCCATTCCCGGCGCTCGTGCAAGAGCCTACGGCCGCGATGGCCAAAACGCGGCAAGCGTTGGGACACGGGTGGTCCATGCGCGCTGTATTCGTGTCGCAAGAGTTATCGCGGGCGATAAAGGCGCACAACGTGCGCGGGGCATCGTTTACACCGGTGGATGCGGCGATTCCGGCGTTCGTGGCGTAAAACGAGATCAACGCAGCAGACGCACTTCGTCGCCGAAGAGGATCAGGGAGAGCGTGATGTCCACGATTGACGTCACCAGGCCAGTGACCACCAAGGCAATGAAACACTTAAGAATAGGCCACCGGCGAAGACGACTCGACAAACGCGCCAACTCCGCACCAAGTCCTGCAAATACGAGGGCACTGGCTGCCGCAAATAAAATGCCTATGAGTCCGTCGGAGAAGCGGAACGTCTCGCGAATGGAATTCCAACAGCCACCAAACGACTCGCCATAACCGAGCACCAGGAGCAGCATCGAAACTGCGCACATGAGAATTCCCGCAATCGGCGCCACGATGGGAACGATCAAGAACATCGGCAGAAAAAGACCGCTACGCGGTGGGAGAATATCCGCTTTCGTTCGTCGATGGGCCACGAGAACGAGCGCCACGCATACAGCACCCTGAACGCCTATCGAAGCAAGGCGACAAAGTGGCGACGTGGCGATGACCCGGGGTGCATACGACTCGGCACCAAATGTACTCAACGCAGTGACCATTTCCCACGTGTGCCATAGGCCGCGCCAAATGGACAAGACGAGCGTTGCAATAACAAACACCTTCGCCGCATAACGCCATTCGTCCTTGGACAAACGAGACGTATCGGCGGCAGATTCGT
>JANORL010000770.1:0-5166 GCA_031415295.1 Polyangiaceae bacterium
GGCACACATGCGCAACATTTGTGCCGGAAGCGGCAAGCCTTTGGTTACTTTGAACCCCTCCGACGCATCGAGGATAAGGTCATGGTATTGGAGCCGAACGACGACATAACCCGAAAACACGCCGAGGTTGCTCGAAATGACCGTAAAAAGAGCATCCGTCATACCTTGCACGGAAACCATGTTGTTGTTGTCGGCTGGTTTGCACCCAGTGGCCAACAGCGCGCCAAGACAAATGGTGACGACATAGAAATAACTTCGGTTCACGCTTGTCGACTCCCTTCACGAGCCATTTGGTCGTCGCGCTCTTTTTGCACGAAGCTCATTTGTTGACGCCGTATTCGGTCGAATCGTAGCGCATGGGCGAGCAGCAGGCCATTGATGCCGAAAAGAACGAACGACGCAATGGTCGCGGGCGTGAGCACCGATGGTTCATAACTGAAAAGCGCTTCGAGTGACGCGGAGACGAGCCATAGTTGAATAACCACGAGTGTGCCGATGATGGCGTTGATGCCCGATAAAAGGGTGCTGCCTTGTTCGGACAACATTTACACGTCCTTTCCCACGGCGAAAAGGTCGTCACCTCGTTGTTCAATCCAGATACGCGGGAGTTTTCGAGTTGGCGGACCGGCGATCGGACGACCATCATTGGCGGAAAATTCGCCGCGATGGCATGGACACAAGAGGCCATCTTGTTCGGGGCGATGCACGACCGCGCACGACAGATGTGTACAAACTTGAGAATATGCGCGTAACGCGCCGCTTTGCGTGCGCACGAGAATGCACGGGTCTTCATTGGTTGGATAACGAAAGAGCACCGAGCCACCGGTTGGAATTTGCGAAGCATTCCCAACGTGCAAATCCGCGCCCATGTACCCGCGGCGGCGAACCCATAAGCCAATCCCCGCGATGACGCCGTTGACCATCACGAGCAGCGCCGAACTCATGGTGAGCACTTTGGCAAAATCGCGCCGGATGATGTATCGTTCGTCCTGAGTATTCGTGGGAAAATCGTCTTGCGCACGTTTCTTGTCGGGCGTCGTTTTCGGTGTCGTCATACGTTTTCCTCCAAAAGTGCGGCAACGTCATCCGGTTCGGCCACTTTGCGCCGCCCGCCGATTTGAACAAGGTCGACATCGACGCGTTCGACCCCTTTCGGTACCACGACAAATACCTTGGTTCGCACGTGTTCCTCGCCAAATTTCCATTCGTTGACTGCGCTTCCGCGCCTCGTGCGTTCGAATTCGTCGAGAGCCATGAACGAAAGCGCTTGGGACGGGCAAACGGTGGCGCACATGGGCTTTTTGCCAATACTCGTGCGATCATAGCAGAGATCGCATTTCATCATTTGATCGATCTCGGCATAATATTTGGGCACACCAAAAGGACACGACAACACGCAATTGGAGCAACCAATGCAACGAGGTGCGAGTGCGCTGTGGACGACACCGTCGGCGTCGCGTTTGATGGCATCCGCGGGACAAACTTGCGCGCAAATGGGATCTTCGCAATGCATGCAGATTTGTGGCGCGGTTTGGACGCTATCGCGCCGGCGAATCGTTTCGAGGTGAATCAACGAGCGACCGCGATGCGTGTCGCATTCTTCGCACGCTTGCACACACGCCTGACAACCAATGCACCGCGCGTAATCGATGAACATCGCTCGCTCGTTCATGACGATTTCCTTTCGTCAGCACGGCGAACGCGTACCGCGCAAATCTTGTATTCAGGGATCTTCGACACAGGATCGATGGCATTCATCGTGCACCGGTTGGCGGATTTGCCATCGGGCCAATGATAAGGCACGAAAACGGTGTCGGGGCGAATGGTTCGGACGATCATCGAGCGTAACGTGAGGGTACCGCGGCGGCTTTCCACATGAACGAAGTCGCCCTCTGACAAACCAATCTTCTCCGCGAGGTTCGGATGAATTTCGCAATAAGGTTCGGGTGTTTGCCGCACGAGGCCCCCAATGCGACGCGTTTGCGTGCCGGAAAGATAATGCGCGACGACACGCCCCGTCGTCAAAATGATAGGGTATTCGGCGTCCGGTTCTTCGGCTGCTGGTCGCCATTCCACGGGCTGAAAGTGGGCTTTGCCATCGGGATGGCCGAATCGTCCTCCTTCGTAAAGCCGCGGTGTGCCAGGGTGATCCTCGGTCGGACACGGCCAACAAATGCCGAAATTGTCCTCGATTTTTTCCCACGTGATCCCTGCATAATCCGATACGCCGCCTTTGGACGCGCGCCGCAGCTCTTCAAAAATCTCCCGTGACGATTCATAACTGAATTTGTCTTTGTATCCCAATCGCGCAGCGAGGTCGCAAATGATTTGCCAGTCGACCCGCGCACCCGGAGGCGGATTCACGGCTTTGCGATGCAAAATCACGCGCCCTTCGACGTTCGTCGTCGTCCCTTCGTCTTCTTCCATCAACGAACCGGCCAAAACAATGTCGGCGTGGCGCGCGGTTTCGGAAAGGAAAAAGTCGATGACCGTGTAGTGCTCGAGTTTTTCCAGCGCGGCTTTGATGTAATCTTGGTTGGGCAAAGAAACCATGGGGTTAAAACAAATGGATAACAATCCCTTGATTTCCCCACGGTGAATCGCATCGAAAATTTCAACCGCAGAAAGCCCTTTGCGGGGCATGGTCGCTTCGTCGATACCCCACACCGACGAAATGTATTCTCGATGCGCAGGGTTTTCAATGTCGCGCGCCCCAGGAAGCTGGTCGCATTTCTGTCCCTGTTCCCGGCCACCCTGACCATTACCTTGACCGGTGATCATGGCATACCCGGACCCTTCGCGGCCAATTCGTCCGGTCGCAACCACGAGGTTGATGGCCGCCATGCAATTGTCGACGCCTTTGGTATGGTGCTCGATACCCCGTGCATGCAAGAGAAAACTCGAACGCGCCTCGCCCCACATTTCAGCTGCACGTACAATCATTCGTGCCGGAACACCGGCAATTTTCGCCGCATATTCAGGCGTGTATTTCTTGACCGCTTCGGCAACCAATTCAAATCCAGTGGTATGTTCGTCGATGAATGCTCGGTTTATGAGATTACGTTCGATGAGCACGTGCATCATGCCGTTAAAAATGCCAATATCGCCGCCCGAACGCACGGGAATGTACAGGTCGGCAGTACGAGCAATCGGCGTCATACGTGGATCGAGGACGATGATTTTGGCCCCATTTTCACGAGCCCGCCAAATGTAGTCCGTGGTAATGGGCGCGCATTCACCGATATTCGCCCCGGCAATGAGAATGACTTCGGCTTTGGGAATGTCGCTCCAAGGATTGGCGGCGCGATCAATGCCGAGGACTTTTTTCGAAGCCGCGGCGGCGGACACCATACACAATCGCCCGTTGTAATCGATGTTGGGCGTCTTGACCGCCACACGCGCGAATTTGCCGAGAAGGTACGCTTTTTCGTTGGTCAACGACGCGCCGCCCAAAATCGCAAACGACGCGGGCCCGTTGGCCTTCTGAATACGCTGAATTGATTGTGCGACCTGGTCGAGCGCTTCGTTCCATCCGATCGGACTGAATCCCTGACCTTCGGTGCGTATCAACGGCGACTTCAAGCGATCCGTATGCTCATTTTGCATGTAACGCTTGACGCCTTTGGGACAAAGTTTTCCCCGATTGAACGGAAATTCCTCCCAAGGCTCGAAACCTACCACTTTGTCGTTCTTGACTTCGAGTTTGATACCGCATTGTTGGCCGCAAAAGCAGCAATGCGTTTTCACGACCCGATCGGGCTCTCCCACCGGTGCAAATCCCCCTGGTGGTATTTCGTTCACGTGGGGGCCAAACGCTTCGATCAGTCGTTCGGTTGATGCGGGGATTCGAGCCATGGATCTATTGCTTTCCTTGATGGGTCCGCGCTTGTTGAACCAGGCCATCCTGAAGCAGAGCCAGGTTCTTGCGCCGACACGCGGGACACACGTCTTGGTAATGTTTTCCGCCAGCAAGATTGTATTGGATGCCGAGTTGCGCTTGCACGACTTTTAAATCGGCAACTTGCATCGCCGACGCAAACGCCTCGCCGCACCGTGTACACTTGGCTTGTTCGCCCGATGCGCCTACATGACGGTACAGATGAATTCCGAGTTGCGCCGGACGCTGGACGATATGAAAAAATTTGCCAAACGGAATGAACAACAGGGTCATGACCACGATGATCGCATGCAATTGCGACAGAAAGGCATAATGAAAGCCGTGCAGAAATTGAGCGGAAACCGTGAGCAAAAGCCCCGTCGCGGAAATGGCGAAAAGAAGAATCAGCGGCAACAAATCGGCAAACGTATCTTGTACGGCCAAGACCCCCCGATCACGACCTCGACGGTAGATCGACAGAAAAATTCCCACAATGACCATCACCGCGGAAATGACGAGGATGTTGAACGTCAACGATGCGAGTACGCTGTCCAATCGATAACGAACGACACGCACGCCGAAGACGAACGCGTCGTAAAACTCTTGCGAGTCCTTCGGTGTTTCGAATCGAACCCACCCGAACGAAAGGGGAAACGTCACGGCGGCCGCGAGAAGGCAGCCCCACATGATAAACAAATGGGAAAGCCAGCGCAGCATCGAACGTTCGCGAATAAAACGTTGGGTCACCAGCGCGCCCCAAGCAGAACGAACGACATACAAGACGTTGCGGGCGAAATTTTTGGACGAGAAGAACAAAGAGATGGTTTGTCGAAAGTATCGGTACGTCGGTGGACGTCGTAACCATGCGGCAAATCGATATCCCGTGGCGAATGCGGCGAAGACTGTTGCGGCGGCGTAGGGGACGAGCGCCGTGTCGAAATCCTTGAACGTGCGGCTGCCGAACACGATCCCAAGGACGACGAGTGTTGCGGCGAAAAGCCCAAAACTCAGGGGCTGGAAGGCGATTCGCGAAGGAGGATCGGCTGGTTGCATCGAGGCCGGGACGCACGGTATCAGAAAGTCGTCGGATGAATTCATTTTTTTGGGGGGAGTCACATGCAGCGAATCCTACACGAAGCTTTTGGGTGGTCAATTTTTTCGTACGAGGCGTCCGCACAATTTTGGGGGTAAGCAAAATTTCGCCGCGAGGCATGGGCGGACTTGAGAATCGTCGCAATTTCGTGTGGGGAGGCTCGGCGTATGCGGATAAGATTCGGACTTCTTGGGGC
>JANORL010000771.1:0-2565 GCA_031415295.1 Polyangiaceae bacterium
CGCTTCGCAATGGCCTCCGCTTCCTGGCGATTGACGAACGCGCCCACGTACACGCGATGAATCGTGCGCTTCGCGTGGATCGTCACGACATGTGCCGTTGGATTGATTGCTGGAAATCCGCCAGCCTCGAAGAAGCCGTGCACCGCAATGGCGCCTTGCGATATCGCGTCGACCTGTGCGTATGCTCGTGTTTCGTTGACGAATGCGCCAGCCTGCACGACGTAGACTGGCGTTTCTAAATGAAGCGCATTCTGTATAGAAATCGGCGATGCGCCAACGTTCCGCGCAACGTTATCGAGAAGCGTGCGGTAGTCGCCATCGGTCCAACGGAAATCGCGATTGGTGCCCCCGACGTTCACCGTGACGAAGCCGTGCTCGGAGATTACCGTCGCGCTCGCGGGAAGGAGCGTATTGATGCGACCAAGCCAAGTCGCGTGGTGTCGCAACGTTGGTGCATCCCATAGGGTATCGTCACCCATTACATCGACGTTCCCAACGCGTGCATAAAAACCATCCCAACAGGCAAGGGCGCGCGACGGGACGAACATCGAGACGGCAAGGGCGAGGGCAGGGAGGACGCGAAAACGGGGCATGGCTCGACGTACGAGCAAGCGCCTTGCCACGCGCTCGTTCGTGCGAGTACTGCAAACAATGGCATGAATTCCGCCGCTTTTCAGAGCAGCGCGAGCTCAAGCTTTCGACCCGACCGCGGCGCCGTACCCACATGGCGTTTCGCGATAGCCACATGCCTGCGAACGTTTGGAAGCTTATCGTGAACGCGGTTGTTGACACCCCGAATGAACACGCCAAGCTGCCTGCGTGTCTGGCGCACCCTCTGGTCCCAAGATTTTCACGATTGGACATGGCACACGCTCCCTGGACGACCTCGTCGAAACACTCCGCGCGGCATCTGTCGCACGCCTTTTCGACGTTCGCCGATATCCCGGCTCCCGCCACAATCCACAGTTTGGCCGGGATACACTCGCCGCTGCACTGCCGACATTGGGCATTGAATACGTAGTCCGAGGTGACGAACTCGGCGGCAGGCGGCATTCCAAAACACCTTCGCGCCATCCGGCCCTCGAGAACCCAGGATTCCGCGCCTATGCCGATTACATGGACGAACTCCCATTTCAAGATGCCCTCGCATGCCTGATCGATGACG
Organism: Polyangiaceae bacterium; assembly: GCA_031415295.1. Classification (GTDB taxonomy): domain Bacteria; phylum Myxococcota_A; class Polyangia; order Polyangiales; family Polyangiaceae; genus Polyangium. The sequence goes on from JANORL010000771.1 coordinate 1,166, forward strand.
CAAAGCACCTGGACCCCATCGCAATCATGTGCGCCGAAACCGCTTGGCAACGTTGCCACCGGCGTCTCATTGCCGATGCGCTCGTTTTGAAACGGATCCCCGTCGTGCACTTGTTATCAGCTACCCGCCAAGAGCCCCATCAACTCACGCGTGGAGTTCGCGCCGACAATCTCGGCCACCCCGTATACGATGTCGGGTTATCGGGTAAGCTATTTCCCGTCGCGTAATCAAACAAATGCGCGATTGCCGAGTCACGCGACTCGGCTACAGTTCGCCCTCGGTCATCAACTGGAGGGCGCGCGTGTTGTCGCTTATCGGGATTCTCGTCGTGGTCGTGGGCTTTGTGGCTCGCATCAATCCGCTGCTCGTCGTGACCGTAGCGGCCCTCGTGACCGGCGTTGCCGGCGGCATGGAGCCCCTCGATGTCGTGGCGACCTTCGGAAAAGCCTTCAAGGAAAACCGCTACGTCAGCGTCGTCTGGGTCGTCCTGCCCGTGATCGGCCTGCTCGAACGCGCCGGTTTGCAAGACCGAGCCAAAACGCTCATTGGCTCCTTTCGCGCCGCTACCACAGGCCGATTGCTGCTTTTTTATTTCGTATTGCGCCAAATCACCGCCGCACTTGGTTTGACCTCGCTTGGAGGTCACGCGCAAATGGTTCGTCCACTCATCGCCCCGATGGCCGAAGCAGCCGCCGAAACGCACCACGGACCGCTTTCTGAACAATCCCGCCAAACGATACGCGCTCAGGCCGCCGCAGCCGATAACATTGCGCTCTTTTTCGGCGAAGACATCTTCATCGCGATTGCCTCGATTCTGTTGATCAAGGGCTTTTTGGCGCAAAATGGAATTGTCGTGGAACCTTTGCAGCTCTCGGTTTGGGCCATCCCGACCGCCATTTGTGCATTGTTGATCCATGGCACTCGATTGATTCTGTTCGACCGCGCCGTGGCCAAACGCGCCATTGCCGAGGCCCCACGATGATCGGCCTCGAGGTCCTCTACGTCATCGCGGGCGCCTTCTTCGCGACGATTGCGGTATTGTCCGCACGCGACAAAGAAAACCCCAAGCGTTGGAAAAACACCTCCTTCTGGGGGCTGTTTGCGATAAGTTTTTTGTTTGGCTCGATTCTACCCGACGTGGTCAATGGTTTGTTGGTGTTGGCAATGGTGCTGATCGCCGGCCTCGGAGGCCTCGGTCGCAGCGCTGCCCTCAAAAACGACACCGAACAACGTCGTGAGAGCGCCGCACGCCTCAAAAACAAGCTCTTTCTACCAGCCCTCGCGATTCCCGCTACAGCACTATTGGGCACGTTCCTATTCAAACGACCGGAACTGTCGGGCCTCGTCGATCCCAAACAAGCAACGCTGGTTTCGCTCATCCTGGGCGTCTTCGTCGCGCT
>JANORL010000772.1:0-4906 GCA_031415295.1 Polyangiaceae bacterium
TGGACGCAATGCCTGCGTGCGACCCCTATACCGGACCTGCGGGAACGGACGGGATGGGAACGTGCAGAGGATCGACCGCAAAATGCCAGAATGACGGCAAATGGAGTGCATGCGGGACACAGGTCATACCTACCGCCGAAGGGTGCACTTCGTCCAAGGACATCAATTGTGACGGTTTTGCCCCATGCACGGGTAAAACCGTTGCCACGCTTCCTCCCAAGGCGTTGCAAAGCAGCCGGGAAGACATCATCATCGCTATGGCCAGCGGCAAAGGCGACAATGGTCGTGACGGGCCGATTTATGCGGTTGGATTTCGTGATGGCTTCAAGCTACTCACGCCCGGTTATAAAGAAGAGCAGGTGTTGGTCTGGAAGCGTAATCAAGACGGAACAATTGAGGATTTGTCGACCGTATTCAAATATTCTGGCGGCGCTGGTGCAGTTGCCACTGCCGTCACGGTACTTCCATCGGGCGAAGTCCTTGTTGTCGGGACTGTCGCGGATGGGAACCTGTCCGTTGACAACATGCCTATCGACGCGACGGGTACGCGTCTAAGTTTTTGGGTGATACTTTCCGCCGACGGGAAGGTAATTTCCGCCCAAAGCACCCCCCTCAACATAAATGCATTAACCTCGGATTCGACGGGTAACATCTATTTTGCAGGAAGTTATGTGGGCGCTCCGATGATCGCTACGCATGTTCTACCGAATGCAGGGGATCAAGACGGTTTCGTCGCGAGCGTGACCAGCGGCGGTACTTATCGCTGGCACCAAACCTTCAAAGGAGATGCATCGCCAAGCGTGGAGGCCATAGCATTGATTGATGATGGCGACGTCGTTGTCGCGACGACGTTCACTGGCCCCCTGACATTAAACAATCCATCGATTCCAAACCCAGCGGACGCAGGTTGGCAACCAGATATTCTCCTGACCAGGCTGAACAAAGACAACGGACTCGCGAAATGGCATGTGCAGGTTCCCGGAAGCGCCATTAACGGGACCATGGAGGTAGCAGGGTTGGCAGCGACTCCGACGCAAGTCGCATTCGGAGGCAGATTCAAAGGAGATGTCAACGTTCTCGGCACAGACTATTTTAACGCGGAAGTCGGCAATAATGTCGACTCCTTCGTCGCCATGGTATCCAGCGATGGTAGCCCGATCAAGGAGTTCGCCAGTCAAGCGCCTGGCACTCAAGAATTGCGTGCACTTGCATTCGATTCGTTCGGTGACCTCGTGCTCGCCGGCAGTTTTTCAGGCGGTTTTCCACTTCCCGTGGTGCCCGTCCAATCCAGCGCCGCCAACGGAACCGATGCATTCGTGGCGAAAGTCAATTCCTCGCTCAACGGCCATTGGTCGCAAAAATTTGGCGACGTGGACACGCAGAGCGCTACCGCGCTCGTCATTGGCGATTCTACAGGTCATGTTTTCGCGGGCGGCGGGTTCAAAGGTACGCTCTCAGGAGGCCTACCGGAACTCGTAAGTGCCGGCGGATTCGATGGGTTCATCTTGGAACTGGGTGACTGATGGCGCATCGCAAGGCATTTCGAGCGATCATCCGGGTCATATCCATCGTCGTTTGTGCCGTCACGATCCCTCGATGCATCAACGGATACTCGGCCATGGCGTACTTCCATGACGAACGTCCTGTTCAGGTTGCCCTCGCCACGGAAGTGCAATCGTTCGTCGATTCAGGCGTTGCGGCATCGGCATTTCATACGGGTCATGCACGATTCGACGGCGAATGGGCATTCGGTACGTTCACGATGGCTGCCCTGGGTCTCGGCCAAGTCGCGATTCATCATCCCGAACAAACCGCGGCATACATACCGACGCTCGAAAAATGTGCCGAACAACTCACGTCCGAGGAAACGAATACATTTGGCACGACTGCCTGGGGTCAATCGGGGTTTGTCGGTTTGCCCGATGGAAAAGGGCACGCGTATCTCGGATATTCGAACCTCGCGTTGTCCATGCTCCGCCTCTTGGACCCGAATACGCGATTTGCACGTATCCATGACGATTTGACAGAGGCGCTCGCGAAACGTTTGTCTGAAGCCCCGTTTGCCCTCGTCGAAACCTATCCGGGGGAAGCGTATCCCGCGGACGTATCGATGGTCGCCGCATCGATTGCTTTACACGATTGCGCAACGGGTTCACCTGAAAGGCCTTGGTGGCCCGAATGGAAGAAAAGGTTTTCCCATTGGATTGACCCGGCATCTGGTTTGGTGTTCCAATCGGGTGACGCACAAACCGGACGTCCGCTGGGACCTCCACGAGCATCTGGAACGGCACTGGTCGCTTTTGCATCTTCGTTCGTCGACAAGCCATTGGCTAAATCCATTCATGGAGCGCTTTCGCGGTCTCGCGCAGAATTTTTGGGCTACGGCGCCATTCGCGAATATCCGCTGGGTATCGACGGAAGTGGCGACATCGATTCCGGTCCCGTCGTCTTGGGCGTGAGCGTTTCAGCAACGGGTTTTGCGTTGGCAAGCGCCAAACTTCACGACGACTCGGCCATGTTTACAAGCCTGCATCGCACGGCCGATTTCTGGGGCGTACCGATGTTTCGTCCACGCGGAATGCGTTACCTGAGCGGCGGACCACTCGGTAATGCCATTCTGCTCGCCATGACCACTGCGACGTGGAAATGGGAACGGCATTGCCGCAATGCGAGGAAACCTTGAAAGCAACGGTCGCACAGTCGGGTACGTCACGCCCAATGGCGCGTTTTCCACGACGAACCATTATGTTTGCTGCAACAATCGTTCTGCTACACTTCATCTGCGCGTATGCGCTCGACGCCGCGGGGCTCATCGAAAGTCTGTTGTCGCCAAGCGGAGCGCAGCTTTTGTGGATCCTACCTTTGGCGGCGCTCTTTTATGCATTGCGACTCACGGCATTCTTCATCGTTCCAGGTCTACTGGCGGGAAGCGTGATTCTGTGGCTCGTGGACAAACCGCGCGATCGCTGCGTTTCATGAGCGCTTGCAACGTTTCACACCCGACACCATAAACGCGGAGCTGACGTCCCGTCGCCAAGTTCCTCGCCACGTCGCTCTGCATTCTGGTGGGGGCTTTCGTCACATATTTTTCTTGAAAACCGCGGTCTTTTGCGTGGGCCGCCCGGGAGCGAGCCATTTCTCAGCGCCCGCGGGACCCGGAACTCGCCCGCCCAAGCTCGGGCTCAAACAGCGGGGTCCCCCCGCGAACGCCGAGAAATGGCCCGCTCCCAGGGCTATGTCTGCTGAAATGGAGATGTGATCAATGGCCAGTCTGAAGACCCGGCAGTGAGTCGGTAATTGCTACGCACGCCGGACGCACCATCCTGCCAGCCTCCGCCGCGCATGATTGCGAGATTCATGGCCCCGACGCGCAAGTTTGTCCCGGATTCTTTTTGCATGCGCCTGCACCGTCGCACGTCGTGGTTGCATTGTCGCAGGTGTTTGGCGCGGTTGTTTCAGGTCCGGCGGGTATTGGGGCGCAAACGCCGAGACCATTGACATCGCACGCATTGCACGCTGGGCAGGATGCGCTCTCGCAACACACGCTGTCGACGCAATTTCCGCTTGCGCATTGATTGCCGGCGGCGCAGACGTCCCCATTGGCTTTGGTGGTCGTGCAGGTTGCCGTTTCGGTATCGCAATAAGACGCAGCGCTGCAATCGGCATCGAATCCACAAGGACGGCACGTGCTGACGTCGCATACGCCACTCGTACAATCCCCAGGGATCATGCAGGTTGCACCGTTCGGGCACGATGGACATGAACCGCCGCAATCCAAGCTGGTTTCACTACCGTCGAGCAAGCCATTGGTGCAGGTCGCCGCCACGCAGACGTTGTCTTGGCAATGGCCCATGGACAAACCGCAGTCTGCGTCGACAATGCAAGCAACGCACGTACCTGCTCCATCGCAAAGCTTACCGCCATCGTCATTGCAGGGGGTATTCTGCGGCGCCTGCATCGTCGCGCATATTCCGCCATTGCAAACTGCCACGATACACGCTGCGGCGGGCACCGGGCAATCCGTAGGTGTTTCACAGGGAATGCACGAGGCGCTGACGCCGTCGCAAGCGGTGCCGGCGCCGGTCGTGCAAGTGCAGCAAAACGTCGCCACCATGCCAATGAGGGCAATGGCAGCAGATACGGGAAGACGGTTCACGTTGCGGCAGCCTTTCATGTCGCACGGTTTCGCCAGTGGAATACACTGCGAATAGCACTCCTGATGGCGGCGCGGTACAATCACCGACACCACGACGAATGTAATTTGACGCAGTTTGATTCGAATCTGGCCATGCGTCGTTCCAGGTTCGAGGGCGCAGAGCTCACCCTCTCGGTTTGACGATGATTTTGCCCTTGATCATCCCCATTCCGCATTCGAAATTCACTGTGCCCGCTGCAAGCTCGGGAAAATCAATCGTGACTGTGCGACCCGTTGGCAGCTCCTTGCGAATACCAAGGCTCGGGAAGAGCGCCTAGGAAAAATAACCTCGAAATTCAGCTATTGACGCGCCTACGCGGCTTTGCGTCATCCGTGTGTGCTCTCGCACGCATCCAGACACGGCGTTTCTTCGCCGGGCGCTCTTCCGTGTTCGTTAGCGTCGATTTTTCTTGACCCGCAGACCCACGTGTGAATGGGCGCTGGCAAATACGAGCGCAATCTCACGCAAGATGCGTCCGTGGTTTCACGCGTGAGGCGTCTTCGGAAACGGCAACGATCGATAACTCCGCTGCAATTCTCGAATGAACGTGTCCAGAACCATCGCACACAATGCTCGGTCGTAACCAACTCGAACGCGCAATTCCCACGGCAATGTGCACACCCATTGCCGTATTTGTACCGTCGGTATCACGTGCTCCGTCAACCATACCGCCGTGTCACTCATCCGCCGGCCCAAACACGACGGACAAA
>JANORL010000773.1:0-4001 GCA_031415295.1 Polyangiaceae bacterium
CAACGGCGGCGATAGGTTGCGCGCTCGTTGACCGACACATTCAAGAATTTGCGGAGCGTGCGGCGCTTTATCTACAACGGCGGAATCGCATTCGCATCCCGGCGAAGCTGCACTCACGACGAACGCAATTGGCACAAACGAACGGGTCATAAAACGACGCATGCTGAACACAGGGACACCTCGAAACGACGAATGCACAAAGGTGATCACGCAATGGAGAGCGTTACGTCTGCGCATACGGCCCCCGTTGCAATGTACGGCTCGGACAATCCGGCCTGCACCACATTTGCGTCTTGAAAATGAAGGCGTCAAGAATAACGCTTTGCAGTTCGGACAGACAATGTCCGATGGAATGCACCAGGTACCGTCTGAGGCGACAAACGTAATTCGTCTCGCTAACAATGAAACAAGAACGTCGATTTTGTGCTTTTTGCTTCCGCTGTAGCGGAAGATGTGTCTAGCGCGTCAGGTTGACACGCGACGTGGTGCAGCGAGACGCGCCAACGCGTTTCGCACACATCATCGACCCTGTGCACACCGACAATTGCTTTGAACACCAAGGGGTTGCGAACAAACATCTACCTTCCGCGTCGTGGCGAGTACGACGAGAAGCGTCAGGTCGTGCTCACGCGTGACGTGACGCGGCCAAACATGCCTTCGTTGATTGTGCTTCCGATGCTCGTGCATGATCGACCTTTGGCGAACGCGCGCATGATGCGGCGAGTTGCAGAACTAGTGACGCTTGATGGCTCTATAACGCATTGGACCACGTGCTTGGCGCATCTTGCATCGCGCGCCAGGAGTCGAAGGAGCGCCTACGGAAGTGTTGGAATCTGTGTTATGGTGCGTCCTCGTTGGTTCATCCCTCGCTTGGGTCGCTCGATCGAATCGGCACGGCGCTTGGTTTGTCGCTCGTGGAGTTGGTGAGCAATGCGCAATGCAGCCCGAAGTTCGCGCCGCCGCGTCTTGAGGTCGACGACTCTTTGCGAAGCATCGCTTGTCAAACTCATTCCGTGGATTGCGGGCGGCTGCGAGACGACAAGCACTCTTGGTTGATGAAGAGAAGAGCGGTGTGCTTGGTCTTTGCGTAGCGATACGGTAGGCTTTCGGCGTGACAGCCCGACAACGTGTCCTCTTTCACCTCGCCGAGCTCGCCGACGAGGACGTCGATGCGCTTCTTCCCATCGTTGAGCGCCTTCGAGCGAAGCGGCTGGTTCCGACATACACAAATAGTGGGGTCTTGCCGCCGCAAGTCTCGGCACCAATCGTGCGCCTGCATCCTGAAAGGTTCGGGGCGCTTGCTGGTTCGGTCAGGACGATGGGCGATGTCGAGTCTCCAATCGAACCGGCAGACCTATGGGGCAGCGACGGGGAGAACTTGAAGCCTTGATCGTGCTTGATACACACGTGTGGTTCTGGCTCGTCGCGTCACCGGATCGCCTTTCGGACGCAAGCGCGGCGGCGATCGATCGAGCGGATGCGCTCTTCGTGTGATGCATCAGTTGCTGGGAAATCGCCATGCTCGTGGAGAAGAGGCGGGTCGAGATCGACCAACCAACAGAGCAATGGCTCGCAATTGCACTACGAAGCACTGGCGCCGAACTCTTGCCAATTGGCCCTACTGTTGCAGCTCTTGCAGCAAGAATGCCCCTGCACGGCGATCCCGCAGACAGGCTCATCGTTGCCACAACGATCCTTTCGGGTGCAGAGCTTGTCACCAAGGATCATTTAATACGCACATCGGGCCTCGTTGCGACCATTTGGTGACCACCAAGCGTTGTCGATGTCCTGCTTGAACATTTGGAGCTGCGAGTCGCCTTCGGCGCCCTTCGCCCAAACCCCTGCTCGGGTTTTACCCGCTTGACGGACCGATGCGTCAATGGCGCATATCGTAGCGGCCGTTGTTAGGGCAGGGCGGATCAATGTTTTCAATTACTTACTTGATGTATCCGGGGAATGTTTTTGCGAACTTTGGCCGAGGAGCAACATCGATACCGGTGTTTTTCGGCGTTATGACCGCAGTGCTTTTGGGGGCGACGGCGCTTGGTTATCGTCGATTGCAACGAATGGATCTGTAGGGGGACGAGTCGGAGCTTGCACGGATTACTTATTCGGCGCGTTGAGGGGAACTCATCGTGACGCGAGCCGCCATCGATTGACAATGAAATGGCGTCGTCGTTGCGGATGTAGGAAACGATTGAGTCGTGGGCGGTTGGCCGGGTCATCACGCACGCGATTGAACGTGCGAGGTTTCTGTTAAAACGGGCGCAGTCATGAGACTGCGCGACATGCATGATGCACGTCATTTCTCGATGCGTTATGGTATTCGCGTTACGCGTCCACGCCCCATTTTGAAGGAAAAGAGGTTCGTCACAGGATCGGCGACGTTTGGCACGACGGAATTGGCCGCGTGATTCACCACCGCTCCGTGCATGGAATGCGACTGTCGGCCCTTCATCGAAACGCCCCAAACCATATCGATTGTCCAGGCTGCCGTGCGTTATGTGGTCGATTCGAGCGGCCAAGTCGTGGCGGAAACTCGATATACCCCCACCAACGCAAGGAACCCGTAACAGAACCCCAGTTACGTGTTGCCTCGAGGTGCCGAATCTTGGTAGAGTGCCGAAATCGTCATTCATGACCGGGGAGACACGGGGTATCATGGGCAGACTTATCACGAGCATTGTCGCGATTTTGATTACTTGTACGTCGTGCATTGGCACGAGCGTAAGTCACGCGGATGTCGCCAAAACGCCAACACAGCCCAAAGTTTCACCTGGTTCGACGACGGCCACCATGGCGCAAGGGGAAACGTTGTTTCAAGCGCAAAAGTGGACGGATGCGGCGCGCATATTCGAATCTATCGTCAAGGCCGAACCCAATAACGGTAGGGCATGGGCGCGTCTCGGAGGGTCGTATCACGGCGCCAAAGAATTCGTCAAAGCGGTCGCAGCTTGGGAAAAAGCGGTCGACATCAACAAGGCTCCCGGCGCCATGTACAACTTGGCGTGTGCGCATGCCCGCGCCGGACATGCGGATGAGGCCATTCAATGGCTCGGGCGAGCGATTGATGCAGGGTTTGTCGGCGCTAGTGGTGCTCGTACAGACCCGGACTTTGCAAGTGTCGTCGGGGATGCTCGTTTCTCGCCATTGGTCACGAAAGCGGAACGTCTCGCTGCACCGTGCCGCTTCGATGCGGAATTCAAGCAATTCGATTTTTGGCTTGGGGAATGGGATGTTTTTACCCCGGCGGGGCAAAAAGCGGGGGAAAACATCGTCACGAGCGCTTCGAATGGATGTTTGGTGGTGGAAAGCTGGACCGGCTCGCAAGGCGACTCGGGGAAAAGCATGAACTTTTTCGACCCCGAGCGAAAACAATGGCGGCAAATCTGGGTGGGTAGCGTCGGAGGCATTACTGAATTCGTCGGCGAATTCAAAGATGGGGCGATGCGTTTCGTGGGTGAAACTCGGGCGGGGACAAATGGCCCGCTACGTCGGTTGACATTTTTTCATATTGGGCCCCAAGAAGTACGTCAGTTTGCGGAAATATCGACCGATGGTGGGAAAACATTTTCGACACAATACGACTTCACGTACAAACGGCGCGTGAAGTGAATTGGAGGAATCATGTTTTCTACATTGACACGACAAAGATGACGTAAAGTTTCGCGGCTTAAACTGCGTATACGTTTTGCGTGAGCCAACGCTCGTATTTGCCAGCGCCGATGTACACGTGTGTCTGCCGTTCAAGAAAAATCGACGCATGACGGGATTGGCAATGCATGAGCAACGATGCGCGACTTCTCGACGTCGCCTCACCCCCTAACCCCCTCTCCAACTCCGCATTGCTGCGCAATGCTGCGTGGAGAGGGGGAAAAGAGCCTCGAGGTTTTTCCGGCGCCCCCTCTCCACGTAGCGCCGTAGGCGCGAAGTTGGAGAGGGGGTTAGGGGGTGAGGCGCAATGGGGCGTCATTCCGAGACGCAACTCACACGGATTTCTG
>JANORL010000774.1:0-2236 GCA_031415295.1 Polyangiaceae bacterium
TTCGCGTTCGAACCGTGCGCGGAGTTCGTCAACATTTGCTAAGCGCGGATCCATGAACTTTACGGCGACCGGGATATCGAGCGACACGTGCTGCGCAGCCCAGACAGAACCCATGCCGCCCTTCGCAAGTGGACGAGTCAAACGAAATTTGCTCGCGATGGTTTGCCCTTCGTGAACCTCGATCACAAACGCCTCCCGAGACAATTGCTATGACGCGGACTTCTTCGCATCGCTGTAGAACATACCACCGACGACTGGGGATATGGCAAATTCTGTGACTCGCTCGATGGTTTGTCGTGGCGCCAGTCCCCGTTCAACATGCACTCCCCACGTTCCCTGATGCGTTGGGTGCATCAGGAGTCCCATAGCTATGCACGTCTGTTTCACCCCTGAAACGCCATCTGTTTCGCTTCTCGAACACCTTCGACGGCTCCATGAGCCAGCTCTACATGTGACCCAACTCATGTTGAGGTTCGACGGGGTTGCCGGGAGTCACCGCCGCGTTTTCCGCGTCGAAGCGCCGGTCTTTTTCGCCACTTTCCGCGGCGCCCCCTTCCGCTTCGGCGCAGGCGCTCCTTTGGGCAACACCATCACGCGCTTTCCATCGAAAGCCACGACCATTTGCCGAATCTTTTCCACACCAACCGCACGCAATTCAGCCGCATAGTCGTTCGCGTCGAGCTGCGCGAGGCCTTGCGTCATGGCGGTTTCGATGGTCTTTTCACCTTTACGCGCAGCCTTCAGCTCCAACACCACGCCTGGTTTACCCGCCAAACGCGGTTTGATCAGCACGTCGGGACGACCATCACCCGATTCTCGATTCGATCGCACTTCGTAATCCGGTTCGAGCGACGCGAGCAAGCCAATCATCATTCCCTGGTAAAACGTTTCGGGCTCTACACCTGCTACGTCGTGATACGAGGGTAAACTCGAGGCAAATTTTTGAAGCTGTATCTCGAATCTGTGCGAGTCTCCCTCGAGTAGCTTTGTCAGCATGATGCTGATGTCTCCGCCTTGCGACAAAAGTCCCTTGTCCATCCACGATTGAAACGTCGTTCGGTAGACACTCGCTACTTCGCGATTGGGAATCGACAAACGAAAGGGCGGACGATCTTCACCAATGACCGGGGGACCCGGCCGAGCTGCCTTGAGATAACCTGAAAACACCAGCAGATTCCACAATGAACTCGTATCGTCTTTCAGCTCGGGAAACGCGATATTTTCGTCGAGGTGCTTTTCGATGAATCCGCCTTCGAGCAACGTTTGAAGTTCATCCTGGACCCTGAAAGCGTGATGCTGAAGCAATTCTTTGATGAGCGTGTTCGAGCTGGTCCCGACCCAATAAGGGATTAGTTCCTTATAGCTGTTGGCGAGGAAGCTCAGAATCGACCATGGATTGTAGATGGCAACCCTGCCGAATTCATAACCATTGTAATAATTGCGCAACGAAACCATGAGTTCCGGCGACCCTGCTTTGCGCAACAGCTCCAAAACTTCTTCTTCGGTGAACCCGAAACACGTATTAAATTCGCGCCTGAGCAGTGAATACACGCCCAAGTTGTTCAAATCGGAAAAGATGCTTTCGCGGGACACGCGCAAAATGCCCGTCAAAACAGCGCGTTCCAGATGCACGTTGTCTTTGAGCCCGGCCAAGAAAAAGCCCCCAAAGAACCCAATCGCTTCCTTGTAAAACCCATTCTGGTAGCTGGCATGAATTCCCGCATCGTATTCATCGATGAGCACAATCGGGCGTTTGCCGTAGGCAATGTGCAAATATTCGGTCAGGTTTTTCAGAGACAATCTGTAAAGCGCTTCACTGGCTTCATCGTTCAAGATGGCTCGAAATTCCTTCAGATTCATTCCCTCGAGTTTCCCCTCGAGAACGCTCCGATGCTCTTCGTACACCTTTCGAATGGCCTGTCGGGCCGCTTCTCGACAGTTTTGAAAGTCATCAGCCTTCGTTTCTTTCAAGCTGATATGAACGACCGGATATTGTTGAAAATGCGCCTTGTACTTCTCGCCGGCACGATCGACCTGAAGCCCCTCGAACAAGTGCCAAACGTTTTCATCCCGCTTCTCGAAAAACCACTTCAACGTGGACAAGTTGAGCGATTTGCCAAACCTGCGCGGACGGGGCAAAAGGATGACCTTGATGTTGTCGCGGTCGATCAATTCCGTGACGAGGTGCGTCTTGTCAATGTATTCGAAGTTCTTTTCTCGAAGAACTCGAAAATCG
>JANORL010000775.1:0-1566 GCA_031415295.1 Polyangiaceae bacterium
GGGGGTTGCCACCCCGCCCCCCACTCGGGCAATCCCCCCCTCGACCCGCACCTGGCCCCGGACTGCACCTCGCTTTTGATCGACCGCGGTGCGGTCTATCCAAGACGGGACAGCGGAAGAGAGTTTATTTGCGGGTGGCGAAGTAGATGCCTGCGATCACGGCGGCGATGAAAAGGATGAAGAGAACGATCTTGATGATCGAGTACGGCGCTTTGCCGACGACTTCGCCTGTTTGACCGTTGACGAGAAATTGAAACGGTTTGTCTTGGTAACGATACGCCGCGATCCATACTGGCAAGAGCACGTGTTTGAACGTGACGTGCGAAAAGTCGTTTCGAACATCGAGATCTTTGTGCGTGTCGCCTGGAACGTCGCTCGAACACCGCGACTGTTGCGTATTCGCCATGATCGTTTGTCCCTGGCCCCACGCCGGCATGAGGTCGACGGCATACGCTTCAGCTCGCCAACCCGCGAGAAACTCTGGTCGATACGGCGTTAATGCTTTGGTGTCGAAGGACCGAAATTCGTCGCCAAGATCGTGCGGCAACCCCTTGGAAGCACAAATGATGACATCGTCAAACGCATCCGCACGCCGACCTCGTGCTGGTTCCCAACGGGTATGTTGCACTTTGCGCGTTTGCCGATTGCCCTGTTGGTCCGTGTATTGTTCGTCGACGTAATAGTGATAGCCGGCTTGCGCAGTCCACATCGATTCAACGCGGGCATCGAACGTCCAATACGGGATGTATACCCCGGCCAAACCTTCGACTTTGACCATTTGCCGCAAATCGCTCGGGCGAAACCAGAGCGATCCGAGCCATTCGTCGAAACGAGCGGCAGCGGTGTTCTTGTCGATTTTGAACGGGACGACCGATTCCGGACGAATGGGATTCGCAGCGGTTTCTCGGGCCAGCACCTGATGTGAGCGACAAAAAGTGCACGTCGCTGTTTGTTCGCCCGGGGCAACACTGACAACAGCACCGCATTCGTTGCAGCCAACCTGGGCAATCGGCGTGCCATAACCACGTTCGGCCAGGCGCATGCCTTCTTCAATGGGGATTTCTCGCGCCCCCGTCGGCGCCGCAGGCATGGCTTGTTGCGCGCCACAATATTGGCACTTCAGTGCTTGAATCGTGGCGTCGTAACCAAGCTTCGCGCCGCAGCTCGAGCAAGGAAAAGAATCACCAGCGGGGCCGGGGGATTGCTGCTGTTCGGTCACGTTTCAGCTCCAAACATCGAGTTGTTGCAAGAGGACGTTTATCAGGCTGCTGCACGGCGTGATGCGTCGGTCGGACTTACTCAGCGTACGATGTACGCTTCCGTCGTCCTCCCTAGCATCACACCGCTCGCGACGCCTGATAAACGCCCTCCAATAGTTCATTCGTGAAACATCGTCACGATGGCGCGTCGCCTCCCATATCGCCTCTCGGAGCATGGGAGGGCAAGTCGACCAGGCTCGCATCCTGTTTGCGACCAATTTCGCCAGCTCGAGAAAGCGCCAGACGGAAAAGAACCGGGCCAATCATTTCATTGATGACGATTGTACCGAGAATCAGCGTTGCTGCG
>JANORL010000776.1:0-2616 GCA_031415295.1 Polyangiaceae bacterium
GTCATGTGGAGCCGTTCTCGGTGATGATCGGTGCACCCGCTCGGCTGCTAAAAAAGCGACCTTAGTCGTTTCGCTCTACATCCGTTTCCACCGAAAGCGCGGAGGGGCCATCAATCCGCGCGTGATAAGATCGTCGGCGGAAACCCCTTCGGGCAAACCCCATTGCCGCACCACTTGCCGCGTCAATTGCTGAATGGGCAGCGGAATTGTCACGCCTGGAGAAAGCTGATAATGCCGTGCGAAAAACGTGGGGTAATGATCGTAGCGAGTGATCGACTCGGCGTTCACGTTATCGAGGATCTGGCGCATCACCTTCCGATGGTCGTGGTGTCGACACGCATATTCCCGTCCCTCCCTTGCCAATTGCACCCTCCGCGCTTTGTCCGTCAAAAGTTGCCTAAGTGCTGGAACAAGATTTTCCGGACCAATGGAATGAATGGGCCGGTTGGGCGGAAAGGGCTCCAGGTCGACTCGATCGCAGGTGACGAGCGCGCAACCCGAAGCCATCGCTTCGACGCCTAGTTTGCCGTGAAGCGGAAGATGGAGCTGGTCGATGGCCACATCCGCATCGCTCAGAGCTTCCCGCACTTCGCGGTTCGATACGCCGTGGAGAAGCCGCAAGTCAAAGGGGACGCCTTCGGCGCGGAGTCTGTCGAGCGCTTCGAGAATCAGCGCCGTGCCCTTGACGGACTTGTCCGAAGGAGCGTGCACCACCACGGGGATGTCACGCGCAGGAATGCGAGATTGGTACAGCGACAAGTCGATCGGCGCGAATGCGTGTTGATAAGGCCGCAATGCAAGGCCAGCCTGATTGGGTTGTGAATAGACCAGGTCTGCATAACGCTCGCAACGCCGTAGGTTCATCAATGGGCGGACCAATGGATGGCGGGCTTCGGACCAGCCTGGCACGATATCGCCAAGCTTCATGCTTTGGTTGCCCAAGAAAACGTTCTGCTGGTCGTACGCAGAAACGTGGCGAGACTCAGGGCCCACCAAATAGGCAATGATCGTTTTCCCGAGCCGCTTCAGCAGCGGAAAGTCGCGTCCCAGTCCCATGCGGGTGCCGACTTTCGTATCGTCATGATGGAGGCTGGTGTAGACAAACAGGAAAACATCGTGATGCTCGATCAGCCACACGATGCGTTCCAGCGGAGTTTTGCAGAGCTTCAGCGTCGTGGGAACGAGGCGCTCGGGCGAGGCGAAATGCCGAGCGACGTCCGGCCAGGAAACGGTCCGGGTATCGTCACCGATGTCGACGTCGTAGCGGAGTTCGTCGAAGGCCGCGAGGCCAACGGCCAGAGCCGTCGTGACCTGCTGACCAAGCGCTCGCAGGCCGTCGGCAAGATCGGGGATGAAGCCCGCCGTTTCGAAGGTCCCGATCAGGATCCTCAGAGGCCGGCCAGCGATTGGCCGTTGTGTGATTCGAGGGTGATCCATCTGGTCAATACTAATGTAGAAAGTCGTGCCTTGTACGCCCGCTGGAGATGAGAACCTGGTTATTCGTCAAATTTGTTGCGCGCAAGTGCGATCGACGTCCATCGCCACCCAATCGATACGGCTGAGTTCACATTGGGCAAACGACGGACGTACGACGCAAACCATGACGAGGATCATGGCGCGCGAGTGTACAACAAAGTGCGGCGACTGGGACTGGGCCAGAGGACCGTGGACGTCGTTTTGTCGATGCCTGGTGGAGGACGGCACCCTCCGGTTGATCGTAGTGAACGAGGAACGAGAGGAGATCGAGCGATGGATTCCCTCAACGAGTGGCGCACACTGATCGAAGGGCTGCTGAGCGAGAACGCGGCGCTCCCCTATGACGACCCCCAGATCGAGAGCCGCCTGGTATTCGACCGCGTGCGCGACAGCTACCTGGTCGTTGAGGTCGGCTGGCAAGGGCAGGAGCGGATGCACGGCATCCATCTGCACCTCGACATCATCGACGGACGCATCTGGATCCAGTACGATGGCACCGAACGAGGCATCGCCCACAACCTCGTTGCTGCGGGCGTCCCCAAGGATCGCATCGTACTGGGCTCCAAGCCCCCGAACTTGCGGCAATACACGGGCTATGCCGCGTAGGGGGATAGGGCCTGCAATGGTCTTGCCTCCCAATCCCAAAAGGTGCCAACCACTTTTTGAGATACCCTCGATCAAACCTCTTTATCTCGGCTCCAACGTGGCGTAGATTGCGGACGATACGTCACCGTCTCTTCGAACCGCAATTCACTTACCTACGAGGAATTCGCTCATGTCTCGCTCCTTTACCGCGAACGATATTGTCGTGCTCCCCAAGCTGGATGCCATCTCGGCACTCGCTCTCGGCGAGGCGCTTTTGACGGCAGCCGAATTGCTCATGAAGAAGCACGCGTGGAAAACGCTTCCCGCCGAGTTTGCGAAGCGATATCACGCAGTCGTCGCTGCGCTTACGGCACTTCGTTCGGCGTTGGTGAGTAGGGGTAATGCCGCCGGGGAAGACCCTCTCCGTGCCACGACGGCTGATCAGTTGCTCGACGCGACCTGGAGCGCTCTATTCGATTGGCTCTCGGGCTGGGCGAAACTCGCTGGATCGCAGGAGGCCAAGAAAGCGGCGCCCATTGTTGCGGACGTTTTTCA
>JANORL010000777.1:0-10596 GCA_031415295.1 Polyangiaceae bacterium
CGACGATTCGCGACGCGCAGCAGCCTGCCAATCACACTCAAGGCAGTTCGAACGGTATATCCACCAGCACCGTTTGTCCTGGTGGCGGCACGCGAACGACGGGGAAGTTGTCGTTGATGCATTGAAGCACCTCGGGCCGCGACGTCGTTCGATCCTCGACGACCCCGCGAGCGATGAGAATTCCCGCGGCATTCAACGTGACGTTGAAGAGGTATTTCACGTTCGGAGGATCGGGTTTCTTGACGAGCGAAGGTGCCAGGCACTTTTCGGTGAGCAGCTTCTTGTGCTTTTCGAGCACGGCAATCACCTCGCGAACAACGCTTGTTTTGTCGACGGATGGCAAAGGTTTGGCCGTTGGTGCCACGTCTCGCGAGACAGGCGCCTGGCTTGCTGCGGACATCGCCTCGGGTTGCGCCGGTGGCCCGTCGTTCTTGGCACCATTCCCACTACGCAAGCCGAAATAGAGCCCGCTCGAGATGACGACGCTGCCGATCACGATCGCCATCGGCGTAGATAATCCCAAAGGTTTGTCGCTGCTCATTTCTGCGTGATCACGACGCGAGCGTCGTCCCTGTACGTCACGTTGCCGCTTTCACCACGACAGTCCCAACAAGTTGCCCAGGACAAACGCTTGCGAACGTATCCATTAAAGCCCAGCACCACGGGTCCACGTTCGTCTTTCAGCACGAGCGTCGAAGCAATGCGATATCGATCCTTAGGCAAGCGATGCAGCGCCACGATGAACGAATCCTTGCCTGCACGACCGGCAACCACGACGAGTTGTTCACCAGGCACCGGATTCCAAGCGATCGCAGACGTCGTCAGGACGGTATTCGCGGGCGACGTCCCTGCATCACCACGTGCGAGCACCACGTTCACATCGTCGGGCTCTTTGAAGTACGTAACGTTTTTTTCGAGCACGGCGAGAGCTGGAACCGACGCGAACATTTCGGACAAATCGCTCGGGGCAATCTCGACACGCTTGTACGTCTGATCCCACTTCGGCGACGCGATTTGCACGGCATTTGGAGCACCTCGGCAACAACGAAACCCAAGGTCGGGCGCTGTTGCAGTGGGATCGATGGCTGTGCGATGCGCACATCGATGATCCGTTCCCGTGGCACTCGCGGCAGCACCACGCGCGGCTGCGGCACGCGGCTGCATCTCTTCGATCGGCATCACATCGCTGGATGTCCATTCGCGAAACGCGGAGCCCATGCCGAGCACACCAAAGCCAGACGCACACGATGCGGGCTCTTTGGCGCACTTGGCATCCCACGCGGACAAACCCGCATAATTCGTGGATTCCGGCCCTTTACATGCGTATTCCCATTCAAGTTCGGTGCAAAGCCGCCCGCTGGCTTGTGCGCACAGTTCGGCAGCTTTGGCGCGCGACACGCCCGTGACGGGAGGTTTGCTCGGATCGTTGGGATATAAAAAACGATCGATGGTAAACGAGCCCAGTTCCACTTCGAGTTCCGCGGGTTCGAGGACCGGATCACGACCTTTATCGCCGGGCACGGAACCGGCAACAAACGAGCCTCGAGGGATGTCGACGCGTTCCTTTTGGGACGCTTGGGCTTTGGTGCCTGCATCTGGATCCGCCTGATTTTCAGCGGCTTCCAGCACTTTGCCTTTCGCGGCCAACACTTCGGTCGGACCTGCATCGTTGGCCGATGTCCCAGTTGACGAACCACTGCGGCAACCTGCCGTAAGCAGCAGTGCGCAGCAGAACGAAGCGAACGTTTTCGACATGATCGAGGTCATGAAAATCGAGGTGAGTGTTGAACTCGAGCGGTTATGCCAGAGGATGCGCGCGCCGTCCAAAAGGGCGCGCTATGCTCGTCGTCCCTTGCTGCTCCTCGGCGATCTACCTCTCTGGCTGCTCTACGGTTTCACCACCTTTTTCGGCCTCATTTGGGGCAGTTTCCTCAATGTCGTCATCCATCGCGTACCTCGCGGCATGAGCGTCGTGCATCCACCATCGCAATGTCCCGCATGCAAGACGCCCATTCGTCCTTGGGACAACATCCCAGTGTTCGGGTGGCTGTTGCTGCGCGGCAAAGCTCGATGTTGTGGGGTCAAAGTTTCTCCGCGATATCCGCTCGTCGAAGCCATCGGTGGTTTGTTGTCGATCGCCATCGTGCACGTCGTGATCACGGCGCTTCCACCAACGACTTCGTTGGCACGTGCTGGCGCGATTTACGTCGCGGATCTTGCGCTTGCGCTGGGTCTCGTCGCTGCAGCATTCATCGATCTCGAACACATGATCTTGCCGGATCAGATCACGATTGGCGGCGCGATTCTCGGTGTGGCTACGGCTTCGTTTCGCGACATGACGTTCGTCGATTCGCTCCTTGGCGCAGGTGTCGGGTTTGTCGTGGTGTTCCTACCGTTTATCGTGATCTACCCGCTCATTCGTGGAGGAGCAGGCATGGGTCTAGGCGACGCGAAGCTGCTCATGCTGGCTGGCGCATGGTTTGGTTGGATCGGTGCGATCGTCGTATTATGTGCAGGAGCGGTGCAAGGAACGATGGCGGCGATGGGCATGCTGCTTGTACAAGGCAAGATCGAAGAGCCCGAAGCTGTGCGCAAAGAGCGTGAAGAATTGCGTGCGGAACTCGAAAAGATGTCTCCGGAAGAACGCGCAGAAGCGGAAAAAGAATTGGCGTTGGATCCATTGATGGAAGAAGCCGGCGAAGGACTTGGACAAGCGCGAATGGCGTTTGGTCCTTTTTTGGTCCTGGCAACCATTGAATTTTTGTTTTTCGGTCGGCAAGTCATCGAGGTATACGTTTCGTGGATATCCGTGGACTCTTGATATTGTCGGTCGGCCTATTCGTCATGGCGTGCAACAAATCTGCATTGCCCCTGCCGCAATCGGGACCGAACGAAGGTACGACGCCCGTTGTCGTTCCTTATCCACCGCCACCCGCGCGTGCGGAAATCATCCCACCGAAACCTGGCGATCGCGTCGTATGGATCGACGGATCGTGGACTTGGGACAGAAGGCGTTGGATATGGCAACGCGGCCTTTGGGAAGTGCCTCCCAAAGACGCTCATTATGCGACGTCGAAACTCGTGGCTTTGCCCGATGGCTCGCTCGGCTGGTTTGTTGGTGGATGGCAAACGCCAAACGTGCAATCGGTCACGCCAGGCCGTACCGACTGAATCAAAAGTTGCATTGCCTGTTGATTTTCCGAATGTAGGGGCTCAATTCATCCAACCCTCTGGCAACGCTTTCAGAGGGTGCGATTCATCGCGCCCCTCTATTTACCTTTTCAATTGCTCCACGGACAGTTAAACTCGCCCGTCATGGAACACGAAGCCGAAATCGATTGGGCCGCCGGATACGTGCGTGCGCACGACAATGCAAAAGAAGCGACGGATGTCACACTCGATGTCATTGAAGGCGCTCTCCCTTCGGCCATGCGCGGCGTGCTTTTTCGTAATGGTCCCGGACGTTTCGATCGCGCGGGCGTGCCTTATGGGCATGTTTTCGATGGTGATGGATTTATTGCGCGATTCGCGTTCGAAGGAGCTCGAGTCATCTACCGCAGCCGATTCGTACGGACGCTCGAGCACATTGAAGAAGAGAAAGCAGGGCGGATTCTTTATCGGAATTTTGGCACGAACATTCCCGGCGGGGCGTGGAAAAATGCCTTCGATCTAAAGTTCAAGAACGCGGCCAATACTTCCGTCGCGTTCCATTCCGGCAAACTCCTGGCGCTTTGGGAAGCTGGTCTGCCTTATGAAATTGATCCCACGACTCTGGTTACGATCGGCCCGTGGGATGGTCAGGGCAACCTCGTCAAAAAACGCAGCCCCATCAACATGCTCGCAGGTAAACATTTCCCATTTTCCGCGCACCCGCGAAGGGATTTGGACCAAGGGGCGCTGCTCAATTTCGGCACCGTTCTCGATCCTCGCGGCGCCAAACTCATGCAATACGACATCGATGCGGATGGCAATATGGCAACGCCGACATCCGTCGCACTACCAGAAACCATATTTTTACATGATTTCGTGCTGACGCCGAACTACCGGACGTATTTGCTTTCCAAAACTGTCATGGACATGAAAACGACCGTGCTAGGAACGAGTACCGCGGGCGGGTCCATGCATTTTACGAATTCGCCAACGATCGTGCTGATCGTTCCCCGTTCAGGAGGTGATCCCATTCGCCTCGAAATGCCTCCGTGTTTCGTTTTTCATTTTACGAATGCTTTCGAGGATGGAAAATACATCCTCGTCGACGGCTTCAAATACCTCGATTACCCGCAATTATCGCCCCCTCGAGTAAAAATCGAACGCCGTGATCGTAACATTGGACCTTTTTTCACGCGGTTTATCCTCGATACGGAAAGACAAACCGTCGAAGAATCGTCGCTCGGGCCGAATCTCGGCGAACTTCCCTCGATTCACCCGGCACATCACGGACGGCCATATCGATTTGCATGGGCGCCATCCTCGCCCGTCGGTTCAGAACGCACCAACTTCACGGGAGTCTCGCGTTTCGATACCGAAACCAAAACATCGACCTACCGAGAACTCGATGTGCTCGTCGGTGAAGCGCTTTTCGTGCCAAACCCAAATGGCACCGCCGAAGATGATGGATGGGTCACGACATTGGCCTATGTCCCGAGCGAGCACCGTAGTGACTTGTTCATCCTCGATGCGCGTACGTTGGCCACTGTTTGTCGACTCCGCTTGCCGCATCACGTACCGCCAGGCTTTCATGGCACGTGGGCACCTGGGCTCGCATCTTCCTAGTAGACATCGGACCCATTTCGGTGCAGTGCTGCGCGTATGCATCGCTCGATGTGGCACGTAGTAAGTTTCGCACTCATGCTTTTGGCCGTAACGCCTGGTTGTCGTCGTTCTGTCGAATGCACGACCGAAGTGACGGCGGGCGAAGGCACATACAAGGCAGTTGTGCGTGGTGAAGGCGAAGAAGGCCCGCTCATGAAGACGGCTCTTCGTGACGCATGCCAAAAAATGTGTGTCGGCACGAAAGCGCCCATGATCGATGCGTGCGTGTCCCGGTGTGTGGTCGACGTCGGTGCATCCAAAATCGGTGCTCGCACATCTTGTAAGAAATAGTCGTTTCGGAGTTTCCCATGATGCTCGCCTGGTCTTTCTCTGCGCGTACAGTCGACGAAATCGAGCGGCTTTTGCGGGCGCTCGGCAAACACCGTTATGTTCGTGAAGTCGATCATCGAATTCATTGGACGATTGACCAAACGCTCGCCGATCTTCCGGCATTTACGTCACACGCGCAGGTATTCGATTTGCGTCGTCGTAATGAGAAGAACCTCGAACCCGAATCGCGCGATCCTTCGTTGTGGCGGTCAGCCAGTATCGAGGACATCGTGACGGCGTTGCGGGCATTTTGGGTTCCCGGAACGGAGGCCGAGGGACGAAAGAATCGATTACGCGACCTCATCGAAAAAATTGGTTTGCCGGCAATCAACCACGACCCATTCGAAGCATCGGCAGACGAAGTTCCGCATCCCGAACTCATTCAGCTCGATTGGGAACTTTTTCCCGTCGACGAACTGGATGCGGATCGTCACCGCGGAGCGCTCGAAGCAATGGAAGAAGCGCAAGAAGAAGTGAATGCGTCTGTACCGGTGTACCAAGAAGGGCCTCTGCTCACGGTGCCTGAATTATGCAGTGGCGCTTCGGAAGGCGTGATCTCGGCGGACTTTTTGGTTTGGTCGGACGGACCGTACAGCTACTCGGATTACGTTTTTCGCGGCGCATCCAAGGTGGCGAAATTATCCGAGCCTCCCGTGGGTTACAAGGAATTGGACGACGAATAGCGAATTTGTCGGCGATCGCTCAGGAAAAAATGTCGGGGGCGTTTTTCGCGCCAAGCGCGCGGTCGAACCACCTGTCGAGTGTCTCCAGGTCCTTGCAGGTCTCGATACGTGCGCGGTCGGTTTCGTCGAGTACGATTCCGGATCGTTCCAAAATCCGCAAAATCACGGCACGTTGCCCTTCGAGTTTCCCCTCGAGTTTCCCTTTGTCATATCTGGCTTCCGCAATCCAATGCACCTGGTTAATCTCGACGCTCACCCGCTCATAGGCATCCAGTTCGCCTTGATCAAATGTCGCCTGGTTCGCCAGTTCGAGCACGGCGCGGTGCGGTCCTGACCCGAGCCCCTCTGGCATTTGCTTCAACTCCGTCGCGTGCACGAAAAGCCATGCCCACAAGCCTAAGCCGGGGCTTTCTGGACGGTCCGTTGGCACCTTGGCCAATTCCAGGAATGCGTATTGCACTTGCAGAAGACCATCGTTTTTCGAATGCCGCTCCACCATGTTCCAACGGCTCAACATCGGTACCAGCGGCAATTTGCGCTTCTCTTGGTCGGCATCTGGCCACAAATCGAAGTCACAGATGGATAACGCTACGACGTCGGTCAGTTGGGCATACTTTCCCCCCGACTTGAGAGGCGCAACGTACGCCTTGCAGGCGTTGTAAACGATGCGATTGAGAAAACCGGGGTGGTGGAGAAGCTGCATCTCGACGATGAACGTCGTCCCCGTTCGGTCCTTGCAACGCACATCCAAGATCGACAACTTCGCACCATCGACGACGGGGAGCTGCTCGCTCGGCAAATACTCGATCTCGTCGATCTCCTGATCGCCCGTTCGCTCGAGCAAATCGTTCAACAGCGCCCGGAGAAGATCCGGATGCGAGGCAAAAATGCGGCGGAAAACGAAATCGTTCTTCAGGTCGGCAAAAACGGTGCGCACGTCGATCTTGTACCAGACGCCGCTGCGCAGTGCAAACCTAGAATGGATGGGGTGGACTGCGACGAACCATTCCCGTCACTCGTCACATCGCTCGGACGAACCAGCAGCGGCTGCCGGTACACACTCTTCTCGAAGAAGTTCCATGCCCGTGAATGATTGTTTTCGACCAATCATTCCTCTTCGTAACGCAATTGACTGCCGCCAATGGAAAAGACCATTCCATCTTCGAGTTTCAAGCGGTCCACGCGCTGCCCATTGTAGTCGGGAGCATTCGTCGAACCGAGATCAATGAGCCAAAACGCTCCATTCATGATTTCGATCGCCGCCGCTTGACGACTCACATTTGCATCGGGCAACGTCAAGTCGATACCACCTTTCGAGCGACCAATGATGAATCGTGGACCGGTGATCGGCACGCGAATGCCCGCTCGGGGTCCGCTCAACGCGTGCAAATAGGCGTTGGGCATGGCCACGTATTCGCGCGCTTTGGCGTACAACAATTGACTCGACGGCGACACATCCGGCGCGTCACTACGCGCCCGCGAACCAGCCGAAACGAATTCACCATAACTGCGTGCAGCTTTTTTGTATTTTTCGTATTCGCCCTTTTGCAACCGCTTCTGCATCACCGTCAAATCGTCGGCCAATGCTTCCCACGCATCATCGAGCGCCCCGGGTTCACCCTTGACAAACCCCGGCGTTCCTTCGATGATTTTTTGGGCTTCACGAAGAACTTGCTCGGCTTCCCCAAAACTGCCCCGATCCCCGAAAACTCGCGACTTGAGCCGCATTTCACTCGCCCGAGCAAGCGTGACCGCAACGTGGGCAACAGGATCGGTCGTTTTCGACGCCACCAGCGTCACGTGGGTATCTGCGTGCGCCACCGTTTCGAATGTCGACGCTGAGCCCGCAATATGCCCGGAAAGTTTTCCTGACAATGTGCGGAGCAATGTTGATTCGCGCGGCGCACGCAATCGCAATTCGACCACAAAACAAAGTTCATCGCCGCCCAATAAATCCGGCAATCCCAGCTTGAGCCCTCCAGCACCAAAAGAAGTCGGTGGCGAATCCAGCACGCGCACGATTTCAACATGTTCGGAAGGCGTGAGCACGAGCGTATTTCGTTCGGCAACCATATCGAGCTGCGC
Source organism: Polyangiaceae bacterium (assembly GCA_031415295.1). Classification (GTDB taxonomy): domain Bacteria; phylum Myxococcota_A; class Polyangia; order Polyangiales; family Polyangiaceae; genus Polyangium. Next base: position 7,911 of record JANORL010000777.1, read on the forward strand.
CCCGAGCGCTCGAATGAAACTCGATTCCGACATTTTGGGATCGATCACGAATTGATAACGCCCGCCGCCGCCATCTGCAATCGCCGACAACACTACGTCATTGTGCTCGGCCCCAAAACCCAACGTCGATATACCGATGTCTCGCGACTTTAACAAACGCGCGGCGCTCCCCAATTCGTCAGGCGTCGTTGGCCCCACGTTGGGCGCACCATCCGACATGAGCACGACGAGCTGTCGTTCGCCTCTTTGCCGTTGTGGAAACAAAAGCGCCGCTTGGGCCAAGCCCCCGCCAATGTTCGTCCGGCCGTTTGTCTTAATGGTACCGACTTTGCGAATGATGTCCCGGCGCCCTTGGCCGAGTTGCACGAGTGGAGCAACGATATCCGCACCATCGCTAAACGTCACGATTCCAAGTTGATCGCGATCATCCAAAATTTCGGCCAGACGTTGGGCAGAATGGATGACTTGCGTGATCGGATCACCTTGCATCGAACCGGACACGTCCACCACGAGCGCCACGAGCATGGCGGGGCGGTTTGTCGAGGGCGCTGCCGTCACCGCACGCACCTTTGCAACAGCATACGTCGTCAGGTCTGACCCTGGTTCGACCGCAGGATGAAGCAGCGAAAGCGTCAGCGTGAGGGGCGACGGTGCCCCGCCAGAACTTCCTTGAAACGGCTGAAGCGCGCGATAAGGATCAGGCATTGTTGGATGTTACGCCGAAACGCGATCCGACTGCAATTGCCAAATGTGCCATTCAAATCATACGCTCATGGCCGCGTTACGGGTTTGCGCATGAGCGTGTAAAGCACCGACAAGTCATTGATCAGATCCATGCCCGGCTCGCCTTCTTCGGGTCGATCCCAACCTAGCGTTTGACCCATGATACGAACGGCTTCGATATCGTCTTTGTCGAATTCGAGCACCTCGAATCCCGCTGCTTCGATTTGGGTCTTCGTAAATGGCGACCGACCATCGGACCAAGGCACGAATGGTTTGTCTGAAGGGGTCAATGCGGGACAAATGTTATAGATCAAGAAAAAACCACCCGGTGTCAATGCGTCGTAAAAGGATTTCAGGACGACGTCGTCGCTCACGCCGAGGTCAATCCGCATTTTGGGATTGTCGACCGGTCGGTCGGGATGAATGTAGCCTCGTTTGAGCACATTTTTGGAAATAACGAGCCGATAACCGTTTCCAATGCTGGAGACGACCGCCGGATCGGCCGGAAATCGGCCATCTATCAGGCGAACACTCCCCGCTTCGCCTCGCAGACCAGTAAATTGTCCTTGATCGCCAGGAAATGAATACAGTGTTGGTAAAAGCGGCCACACGTCGACACCCGTGGCGTGTAGACCCATTGTCGCAAATATTCGCAAATGACCAATGTAACCATATCCAAAATCCAATATTTTGGATCCTAGGGGTAATTCGAGCCCGTGAGCAAACAAGACGTCGAGCGGACGTGAATAAGATAAGGGCGTACCGTAATTCGTATTGAAATACTTGTCTTCGTCCACGTCGTAAGGAACAAGCGTCGCGCGTACTTCTTCCGATTCAGCAAGCGCTTGCGATTCCGTATAATATTTTGATTTGTCGGGACGAACGAGTAGTTTTCGTGAGGCGATTTTTGGCAATAATGACGCGTGGTGCAAAAATTCTTTTACGCCGTCGGACTTCACGACGGGTCCTAGACGTTTGGCATCATTTACGATCCGTTCGACGCCCTTCAAACTCCAAGGATCGACCGGTGCGATGTTCGTTTGCGGTGTCGGAGTCATCAGCTGCGCCGGCAGCGCTGGGGCGCACCCAACGGTGGCCAAAACGAAAGAAACCACAACCCAACGACGACGCTCTATTTCTTTCACACAGTGGATCGTACATGTGTCGGCGTCACCGAGCAAGCCTTCCGAACGTATACGTTTCACGGAAAAAACATCTTCCCGCGTGGCCGACATTCATGTTACTCTTTCAAAATGATCGTCATCGTTTCCGGAGCAGCTGGCGCGCTTGGTTCGACACTCGCCGCACATTTCATCGCCAGTGGCGCAAAAGTCGCCGCTGTGGACATTCCCCAGGCTTCCGCACGATTGCAGTCGCTCGCCGAACAGTTTGGAAATACGTACTTGCCCGTGCCGCTCGATGTGCTCGATGCGAATGCGTGGCGAAGCGCATTGTCGACGATCGAGGCAAAACTTGGCGCACCCGACGGCGCCGCGCTTTTGGCCGGCGGTTTTACGTGGACGGGGCCAATACATGCATCCTCAGATGACGCTTGGGACAGTATGATGACTATGAATGCAGCAACCGTGCACGCGTCATTACGCGCGCTGCTCCCTGGAATGGTCAGTCGGCGCAAAGGAAGCATCGTCGCTGTCGGATCTCGGGCAGCCGTGAATCCTTCCACAGGCGCGGGAATGGCTTCCTATACGGCATCGAAAGCCGCTGTCACGGCGCTCGTGCAAGCTGTCGCAGCGGACGTATTGGAACATGGCGTACGGGTCAATGCGGTGCTGCCGAGTATCATCGACACACCACGCAATCGAGCAGACATGCCCAACGTCGATTATTCTAAATGGGTCACGCCTGAATCGCTCGGCGGAGTGATTTCGTTTTTGCTATCGGATGCGAGTCGCGACATTTCCGGGGCGCTCGTGCCGGTGTACGGACGAACGTAGACGATGCG
>JANORL010000778.1:0-7038 GCA_031415295.1 Polyangiaceae bacterium
GGCGCCTGGAGCCAAGATCACGGCTGCGTCGACGCCACCGTCGGCGCTGCAAGCACCGTCGGTTCAGGACATCTGGCGCGTCCCAAGGTGGACATCCAGCTCAAAGCCTCAGCGCAAGCCAGCCTTGAACATAACGATTACGTCGCCTGTAATCTCGATATCGACCATTACGATTCCTTGCGCGCCGCGGCCTCGATTCCTCATATTCTCGTCGTTTTGCTCCTTCCTCAGGATATCGGTCAGGCTGTCGAGCATACCGTGCAGCAACTCATGATCCGTCGTTGTGCCTATTGGGTAAAAATGACCGGAATGCCGTCCGCGACAGGTAAATCGCACTCCGTTCGGTTGCCCAAGAGCAACGTTTTTGCCCCGGATGCCTTGCGCGAAATCCTGACCAAAGTCAGTCAAGGAGAGTTCTGATGAGCGCTAACATTCGCGATTTGGCTGCAACGCTCGGACCCGTCACCGTGCAGGAATACCTGCGCAGTCGTGGGTGGCTCCTCCATAAAGACCTCTCGACCCAATTCAGCGTGGTCATCTATCGGCGTGACGACCACGAAATCGACGTTCCGCAGAACCCTCGCCTCGCCGATTACCCTCGACGAATGGCCGAGGTCCTCGAACTGCTGGCGGACATCGAGCACGCCAATGTGTTTTCCCTTGTTGACGAACTAACGGAGCCTGCAGGCGATACACTCGCTATTCGTATTGCCTCGGATCGCGCCACGTCGGGCACGCTTCCTCTTCTCGACGCGCTCCGCCTCCGCGAATCAGCGCGCAACATGCTCCTGGCCGCTGCCCACAGCGTCCTGCTGCCGCAAACCTATTTTCCCCGCATGTCGCGCACCGATGCCACGCAGCTCCTCGCCACGGTCCACGAAGGACAAAGCCAACGCGGCAGTTATGTCTCCCGGTTCATCGTCCCGATCGAACCCGCCGTCGGTGAACAAAGTTCGCTCTTCCCAGAGCCTCCTCCCGACCCGTTCGGCCGCCGCGTCGTCCGCACCTTGATGCACGCCCTCGAAGAGGTGCGGCAAGTACGTTCCGTCGGAGCCCTCGACCCACTCTTGTCCAAAGAATCGCGCGGCGTGAGCGGCAATCTCCTCGCCGCCTTGGCCATGCTCGAACCTACGATTCTCGGCGGCGAGCTCGACATAGCCGTTTCGTGGTCGCGCAATCGTCCCGCACCACGAGACAGTCTATCGCGCGTGTCCTTTCGTCCAGAAGCACTTTCTGGTCTCGGCGCGGTCGCCGATGCCATGCGCGACCGCGCAAATGTCAAAGGCTTCGATGTCGTCGGTTATGTTACGCGCCTCGATCGCGACCCCAAAGAAGTCGACGCCGAAGGCGAAGTCGTCATCGTCCCGAGCCGAGATGCCGCAGACCTCGGTCGAATCCACGTGCGTTTGGATGCAGCGGCCTATCGTGACGCTATCGAAGCGCATCGAGATGGAAGCGAAGTTCGCGTCCTCGGCACGCTCTCGAAGGCCGGAAGACGCTGGGTGCTGTCCCAGGCTTCTGGATTCGAAATCGTCGGCGTCGATGCCGATGCCGACAGTCCGCGTGATCTCCTTCCGTCTGCGAGCAGCAATCCATCATGAGCCAAGACCACGAACTCCAGATGCATCGAGATTGGATCGGCCTCTTGCGACCCGTCGGGCTCGTCGTGTCCGCCCCCGCGTTGATTGCCGCGCAGGCCATTCCCGATAAAAACATCGCCAAAGAACAGCAAACGCTTGCCTCGCTGCTCACGCCTCCTGCCGCCAAAGACGCAAAAAAGAAAGACCGCCAAACCCAATCCTTGCCCCTCGACTTCCACGTCCTCGCCACGCAAGTTCTTGGCTGGAAAACCAACAAGCTCGTTCCCACGGACAGTTTGCCCGAATCCTTGGCGATTTTCCTTCCCGAATTCGGCGAAACCCTCCGACCCACCTACGCCGTCCCTGCCCCACCCGACCCACTCGAACAGCGCCAAACCCAAAACGACTGGCTTTTGCTCGTGCAGGAATTGCCCGACGGAACCTCCTTCGACGAACCTCCCCCCGAAGACGGTAAACATTGGCGCGCCAGTCCCCAAGTTCGCCTCGAACGCCTCGTCCGCGAAACCGGCGTCAACATCGGCATCCTCGCCAATCGTCGACAAATTCGTTTGGTTTACGCCCCGCGAGGGGAAACCTCGGGACACGTCACCTGGCCCCTGCATCGTCTTCCCACCGCGCTCGATGCCCCCATGCTCTCGTCGCTGTGCATGCTGCTCAAATCCGCGCGCCTTTTTACCCTCGGGCGCGAGCAGCGTTTGCCACATATCCTCAAGGAAAGTCGCAAATACCAAAACGTCGTTTCGACCAAACTCGCCGGACAAGTCCTCGAAGCCCTCAATGAATTGCTTCGCGGTTTTCAATCGGCCAACGAAGCCCCTTATGGCGCGCTTTGGAATGCCACCGTCACCGAAGATCCTGACCATGTTTATGGAGGACTTCTCGCCGTCCTTTTGCGCCTCGTTTTTATTCTTTTCGCCGAAGAACGCGGTCTTTTGTCCTCTTCGCCCGTCTTCGTCCGCAATTATTCCCTCCTGAGCCTTTTCGATCAACTCCGCACCGACGCCAATCGTTTCCCCGATACCATGGACCAGCGTCGAGGCGCTTGGTCGCGTTTGCTCGTTCTCTTTCGTATGGTCCACGATGGCGCCAAACGTGGTGATCTCCAATTGCCCCCTCGGTATGGTCATCTATTCGATCCCGACACGTGGGGTTTTCTCGAAGGCCGCGCGTATGGTGTCCTCCGCGTGAAGGGTGCTCCCGTCGATGTCCCCAAAGTGGCCGATGGCGTGCTGCTTCGTGTCCTGGAAAAACTCATTCTCCTTGATGGCGATCGTTTGTCGTATCGCGCCCTCGACGTCGAGCAAATCGGCTCCGTCTACGAAAACATGATGGGTTTTCGCCTCACCCGCGCCACCGAAATATCCCTCGGCGTCGGCAAAGAACACGTTGTCGTCGGGCTCGAAACGTTGCTCTCCAAAAAGGGAGCCGATCGGGAAAAGTATTTGAAAGAAACGGCCAATGTCGATGTCTCTGGCAAAGCGGCCGACGCATTAAAAGCGGCCAACGTCGTCGACGATTTGGTCGCGGCATTTGGAAAGCGTATATCACCACTCACGCCGCGTCCCGTTCCCAAAGAAGGCTTGTTCTTGCAGCCCACGGACGAGCGTCGTCGCTCCGGGTCGCATTACACGCCGCGTGAATTGACCGAGCCTATCGTGCGCACGACGTTGCGGCCCATTCTCGAGGATCTCGGGACCACGCCGAAACCCGAGCGGATTCTTTCGCTGAAGGTGTGCGATCCCGCGATGGGTTCGGGCGCTTTTTTGGTGGAAACGTGTCGGCAACTCGCCGAACAGCTCGTGAAAGCTTACGACGTCCATGGTCGTCCTCGGGATGTGGCGCCGGACGAGGACATCCTTTTGTATGCGATGCGCCAGGTCGCGCAACATTGTTTGTATGGCGTCGACAAGAATGGGTTGGCGGTCAATTTAGGAAAACTTTCGTTGTGGCTCGCGACGCTCGCGCGTACGCATGCCTTTACGTTTTTGGATCACGCGATTCGGCATGGGGATTCGCTTGTCGGTTTATCGCGCGAGCAGATCACGAGTTTTCATTGGGCGCCCGAAAAGCAAGTGCCCACGATTCGCACGGTGATTGACAAGGCCATTGCGGAAGCGCTGACGCTCCGTTTGCAGATTCCCGAGCTCGCGAATTCGGACAACGTCTTCGAGAAGCAGTGTTTGCTGAAAGATGCGGACGACGCCATCGCGAAAGTGCGGCTGATTGGCGATGCGGTGGTGGCAAGTTTCTTTTCGGACGACAAGCCGAAGGGCCGGGAGCAGGCTCGGCAGGGCTGGGAAAAGCAGGTTCTCGAATACGTGGACGGGGGTGATGGCACCGAGCTCGAGGGATTGGTCGCGGATCTGCGCGAAGGCGACAAACCGGTACCGTGTTTTCATTGGGAGGTGGAGTTTCCCGAGGTGTTTACAGCGAGCCGTGGGGGATTCGATGCGATGGTGGGGAACCCGCCGTTTATGGGAGGTAAGAACATTTCTGGCGCTCTGTCTGACGCGTATCTTCGTTGGCTCATCGCGGCGTTTCCTCCCGCTGGCGGCCAGGCCGATCTCGTTGCGTACTTCTTCCGCAGGGCATTCCTACTTCTCAGAGATCGTGGAAGTTTCGGTCTTCTGAGCACCAACACGATCGCCCAAGGCGACACCAGGCGTGCCGCGCTTACGCCTATCATCTCAGGTGGCGGAAACATTTATGCAGCGATTCGTCGGCTCAGATGGCCCGGACGCGCGGCGGTCGTCGTCAGCGTCGTTCATTTTGTCAAGGGACCCGTTCCCGGATGGGTGGCACTTGACGGAAGGCCTGTCTCACGAATCACTGCATTCTTATTGCACTCAGGCGGCAGCGAAGACCCCTTGGTTTTGAAAAACAATGAAGATGTCAGCTTCTGTGGCGCATATATTTACGGCGAGGGGTTCACGTTCGATGATGCTCGAATTGGTGCGACGGAGATTGCAACGATGAGCGCTCTCCTCGCAAAGGATGAACGGAACGCAGAGCGCATATTTCCCTATTTAGGTGGCGAAGAGATTCTTGGCGATCCTCGGCACACGCATCGACGATTTGTTATCGACTTTGGGAGCATGTCGGAGTCAGACGCGCGACAGTGGCCCGACCTGATGGCGATAGTGGAAGCAAAGGTAAAACCTTCGCGTCTTGCGCAGAAGCGCGAGCGTCGAGCTGAATTTTGGTGGCAGTTTGGTGAGGTATCGCCAGGTCTGCGTAAAGCGACAGCGACGTTGCGTCGGATGTTGGTCCATCCGTTTACATCCACGTACCTGGCATTTGCTTTTGTTCCCTTTGGAACGGTGGTCGCTTCACCACACGTGGTTTTTGCTCTGGAATCCAATGCCAACTTCGGTGTGCTGCAGTCGCGGATTCACGAGGTTTGGGCCCGTCTAACGAGCTCGACGTTCAAGGACGACTTGCGTTACGCAGCGTCGGATTGCTTTGCGACGTTTCCATTTCCGGCTGAAGGATCATGTGAAAAACTGGAGAGCGCGGGCGGTGCGTATTATCAATACCGCGCCGATTTGCTCGTCCAGCGTGATGAAGGGTTGACCGCACTTTATCATCGTTTCCACGACCCCGACGAATCCGATCCCGACATCGTACAACTCCGCGACCTCCACGCCGCCATGGATCGCGCCGTCCTCGATGCGTACGGCTGGACCGACATACAGCCCACCTGCGAATTCCTCCTCGATTACGAAGAAGAGGACGACGACGAATCAGCGACCAAACGCCGCAAAAAGAAACCCTGGCGTTATCGTTGGCCCGACGAAATTCGCGACGAAGTCCTCGCGCGCCTGCTCGACTTGAACGCCCAGCGCGCCAAGGAACAAGCGGCGCCTCCGCCGGCCCTCACCGTCGACAATCCGCCGCCGGCCGCAAAAAAACGCGCGCCAAGCAAGAAGAAAGCAGCCGCAACGACCGAGGACCAGCGGGATTTGTTCGGGAAGAAGACAGACTGACCCCGTCGATCAACGAAGCACCGCGACCGCGCGCCAAACAACGCGATGACGTCGAAAGTCACCAAAATGTTGACTCTGCCCCCTCGACTATCGTACTGACCATTCATCTCATCTTCCGCACCCCCGCCCCAGGTTAAAACCTGGGGCTACACAAGGCGAAGTCATCTCGCGAGGCGAGATGACTGGGAAGGGTGGTTCCGATTTGAAAAGCTTTCTTCACGACGCACGCTTTGGTTCACGTCGTGAATGGCCTCGTCAGGTTTGTCCCACGATCGCCAGTCCGCGCGGTACGCGCGGACTTCGGTGCGACCCAGAGGTCGCCCTACCCCTATTTATGTAGAGAGGTGAGTTTTAACCCACCTCGGGGGCACGGAAATGAGACGAATGCTCAGGACTATCGTAGGGGGTACTCGCCTGACGGAAAATCAACAGCGAAATTCCAAAGAGGAAGTCGGACGACAAAGAAGCGCCGTGAACCGCTGCTCGGCGCCGGGGCGTCGACGAGGCAAAAAGCTCACCCAGGTCAGCTCGATGGCCCGTCGACGGGGCAAAAAGCTCACCCAGGTCAGCTCGATGGCCTGTCGTTCAGGAATGTGGCTCACTCAGGCCAGCTCGAAGGCCTGACGACGGGGCAAAAAGCTCACCCAGGTCAAATTGATGGCCGCGCGACTCCTTGACGTACCTGTTGACATCCACTGAAAACATCGGCGAAACTGCTTCGATGCAAAACATCAACGCTCCATTCGCCACGTTGGGCCGATGTCTCCGGCGCAACCGGGCGTGGTTGATCACCTGCATCTTGGGCCTCTCGAGCGCATGCTCGATTGCCGACACTGCATCGACATTGCCACCGCTCAACGTTCCGCAGGAGCGGGTGCGTGCGGTTTGCTGGACGCCGTCGGACATCAACGAGGAGGTTATTGGCGAATATTTCGTTATGGGCCGTGAGCACGATCCACCGATATCGAGTCAGCAGCGCCCCGCATTTGATTGGGCCGTGGCGGATGGCGCATTAATTTACAAATTTAGTGAAGATGCGCCCATTCAGAATCTCCGATTGCTTCCGCTGAAGTATTCCGACGCGTGGTGTACGCGTATTCCGAAGCCGACCGATAAAGCGGTTCTGAAATTGCTCGACCCTTGTATCACAGCCACATTGATGCTCGATGGTCGATCGATCGAAAAAAACATGTTGGGGCAAACCGAGGGCGTGCCTTATCGGAGCCCGTTGTTTTGCAACCAGCCCGCACGGATGGCTCCGACGACGCAAGAACTCATCTTGTTACGGGCTAGGAACGAGGCGTTTCAAGAAGCGTACGACTATGCCCACAAGACCGCGAAGGCGTTGACGCAAGCCGAAGCAGATATGCAGGCGGTGATCAACAAAGAACGAGGCTGGCTAAAACGCGCGTTAACGTCGGATCCGGGCACGGTAGAACAAATTCAGCAGG
>JANORL010000779.1:0-20441 GCA_031415295.1 Polyangiaceae bacterium
CAAGCTGTGCAGTAGCACCGCAATCAATACAACCTATGTGACGTCGCTTCGTCGTGAGGCGGGGTGGAGGACATGATTATCGTCCCCCACATGAACCCCCGCTTGTCTTGAGTGTATCCCGAGTGTTTGCAGCATCGGGGGCAGGGGGGTAGGAGAATGCTCTTCTACCTTGGGGCGTGAGGATTTTATTTTTCTGCGAGTGCAGATCTGTTAGTCGGTGAGCACGGTAACACTATAGTTGTAGTTGGTGACAGAAAAATAAAATCCGTTTCCCATGGCAAGGAGGACAGGTCGTGCCCGTCGTGCCCGTCCTATACCCCGCTGTGCCGAGCCACACAGACAAGTGTAAACATTTGGACACACTCGGTTTTTGGTTTGCCCCTGCGGGGTGTCGTCAGGATTTGTATGACTTCCTGCGTACGCCTATGTGCCCGTTTTAACTGTTCGGTGCATGTTCGGACACGTGACGCACAATGCGAACAGTGGAAAAAGCGCAGCAAAAACGACTAGTCGTGCTTCGGACGATGGATGGTTGTTCGGTTCGGGAGATTCGTGATGAGTTAGAATCCTTACTTGCGCCCATCAACGAAAAACCCCCAAGTGTATCCACGATCCACGCTTGGCAGAAAGCTGCTGAGCGTAGAGGGGCTGCAGAAGCCGCACTCGTCGCGGCGCTTCCTCCATCGTTGTCGGCAGCTCGAGCGCCTCGTCAGTCCACGCTACCAGAAACACAGATCGCACCAACGATCACGTCCGCACCTACCCCAGCGCAAACAGCACCGGCACCACCGCCAGATGTTTTGCAACTCGACCCTGATGAGCTTGCAGACACGGATCCTCGAAGGGTGCGAGATCGGTCGATTGGGTGGTACACAAAGATGATTGGTGGGCTTCGAAAGCAAGCGGAGATAGCGCTTGTCGCAAATCGGTTCCGAGAAGCTCGCGACATCGGCGCACTTGCACGCACGTACGAAGAACGACGGGATGAGTTGCTTCCCGCGCCGGCACCTGATCCAGACAAAGATCCTGCATATCGGAAAGCATCCGAGCAAATCATTCTCGACTTGCGCGAAGTAATGAAGGCGTTGCAACGAAAGGACGCATTACCAACGCGCACAACGCCTGAAGTTACGATGGTTCAGCCTTCATGAGCGAGGTCGTTCCATCGTCGTTGCTCGAAGACCTTGCCGCTCTTGCTATGGCGCAAGGAATCGATATCGACGAACTTCTCACCTCGAGATACTCCACGCTCGAGCGCGCGTTGCTGCAATATCATTGGCGAGGTTTTCGAGCACGCCCGAAACAAGAAGCCCCTCCAGGCGATTGGTATGTCTGGCTGATTCTTGCGGGTCGTGGTTTCGGAAAAACGCGCACGGGCGCAGAATGGTTGCGTGAAGAAGTCGAGAGTGGTCGTGCCAAACAGATTGCGCTGATCGGTCCCACCGGTACCGATGTTCGTTCGATAATGATCGAAGGTCCTTCTGGCATTCTAGAGATATCTCCACCTTGGTGTCGACCACGATGGTGGCCAGGTCGAGGAAATGGCGAACTCGAATGGCCCCAATTTGGAGCCATTGCAAAGTGTTATTCGGCTGAAGATAGCGAGCTTCGAGGGCCAAACCTTGACACATTTTGGTGGGACGAACCTGCAAAATCAAAGTTTCTCGACGCACTTTGGCGCAATGTTCGATTGGCGCTACGTATACGCACAAGCCGACGGGCGCGCGGACTCTTCACGGGTACGCCATTGCCACTTTCGTTTTTCCGGGACCTGATGGCTCGAAAAGATGTCGTCACAACTGAAGGAAGCACATACGAAAATCTAAATAATTTAGACGAAGAATTCCGAAGTACCGTGCTCGAGTTCGATGGCACGGACCTGGGTGACCAAGAGATTCATGGAAAGATTCTTGATGAAAATCGAGGCGCATTATTTCAATCGACGAATATCGATGATTATCGCGTACGAAATCCGCACGATGTTCCAGAGTTTGCTATGGTTGCAATCGCGGTCGACCCTGCGGTGTCCACGCGTGATCGGTCGGATGAAACAGGAATCATCGTTGTCGCTCTTGGTATCGACGGGTTGCTCTACGTGCTCGAAGATTTGAGCGGAAAACTCGCACCGGAAGTATGGGCAAAACGAGCGGTTGAGGCATTGCGACGATATCGACGTCGTTGCGACAAGGTCGATATCGTCGCAGAACGCAACTATGGTGGAGACCTGGTCGCAGCAACTCTCCAAGCGGTCCGGGATGCGGATGGAAAAAAGCACGAAGACTTCGTTGTCATCGAGGTTCGTTCAGAAGAATCGAAGGAAGCACGTGCGCAACCTGTAGCGGCATTGTACAACCAAGGACGAGCTCGGCATTTGGGCAACCTCCACGGGCTTGAGATAGAGCAAACGAGATGGGTGCCAGGCGTATCGAAACGATCGCCGAATCGACTCGACGCTTTATGCACGGGCGTACATCATCTGATGTTGAAAAAAGGGAGCGCGCCAAAGAATTCTCTCGAAGGACTCGCCGAGGCGATGGACCTTGGAGGAAACGAGCAACGAGACTCGCGAGAGGCGGCCCCTAACGGCGGATGGTCAGACTTCGATTCGGCGTTCGGACCACGCGAGACGTAAACAACGATTGGCGGGTGAGTACAAATCGCTGCTACGCCGCATCCATGAGTCGCGCATGGCAGTCGGTATCAACTGACGAAGCGTATCTCCGTGAGGAGTTGCGTACCTATGCGCCATTGTGGGTGGGGCAGTGGGATATACCTCGGATCCGAGAAGCGCGAGACGCACACGCCCGCGGTCAATTTTGGACGTCTGCACAATTATGCGATCAGGTGATCACCGATCCGAATGTGCTCACGGCATTGACGCAACGAGTGAGTCCAGCAGTCGCGGTCGAACCGCAAATCACCGGAGACGAAGGGCCGATGCTCACGGCGGCTCGGGAGTATTTTCCGGAGCGGCGCATCAACTCCGTTGTTGACCCTGGCGTGTATTCGACCGCGCTCCGTGCTTGGGTACATGCGGAGCTCGCTCTTGCTGGCGTGTCGGTTCTGCAGGCGCTATGGAAACCACGCGACGACGGCTCGTTGATCGACGGCTGTTTGGAGCCGTGGCCATTGTCGGCGACGTACTACGATGAAACTCGGCAACAATATTTTGCGATCACGACAAAAGGCGATGTTCCGATAAATCATGGCGATGGCAAGTGGGTTGTCATTGCGCCATGGGGTTACGAATCCCATCGGAAAGCAGCGATTCGAGCGATTGCTCTTACGTATGGCTCGTCAGGATACGCGCGAATCGATCGCGCGGGGGCCTCGCGAGCAACCGGACAGCCATCGATTTGGGGCGAACTCCCCGAAGGCGTAAAAATTGATAGCCCTGACGGCAAGGCGTTCGCAACGGCGCTAAAAACGGTTTTACGCGGACGCGCTTGGGGCATTCGACCCTATGGCGCAAAAACAGACCTTGTCCAAATCACAGGGCAAGCGGCTGCCATATTCGGAGAGATCCTCAAAAGCGACAAGTCTGAGGTATTCGGCGCGCTTTGCGGGCAAGATGGTACGGCCACGGACAAGGGCGGGACGTACACGAAGGCGATCATCCTCGAAGGGGTTTTATACTCAATCGTCGAGCGTGACCTTGGAGCGGAAGTAGGGGCGATTGGTACCGGATTCCTGCGACCGTGGAACGCACTCAATGGATTCGATCCGAAACGTGCGCCCGCGCTACGGTATCCATTGCCAGACCCGGAAGAAGACGCTCGCGTAGAATCGATATTGAAGCGTTACGGGTTCGCTTGCGATGCGATCAAAGCAATGCGTGGAGCGGGTCTCGCTATTACGCAGGACGTCGTCGATAGGCTCAGTCGAGAAGCAAAACTCGACTTGGGCAAACTCTCGCCAAACCAAGTGCGTGAAATGCTTGTCGGTGATTTGACGAGCGGTACTGTCACTATAAATCAACGCCTAACGTACCTTGGTCTCGAACCGGTTGCATGGGGCGATATCACGACAGTTGAGCTGGCGTTGCAGTTGCGAAAGAAATACGAGGTAAAAGGCGAATGACCACGATACCGACGCCTGCGTTTGGTTCCTTGCTTGCGGTTGCGCCTGATGCATTGGCAACGCATATCGAGCGTCGAATGGCTTTCCTGTCGACGCATGAAGCCAAGGCCAAAGAGGATCCCAAACCATACCCGGTTACGAGTGGTGTGGCCGAAATAATGATTGAAGGCCCATTGCTTCAGCGTGGTTTGGAGTTTTGGGGATTCGTTTGGTGGGATGGATACGACCTCATTGCCGTTCGTATCATGGAAGCGCTCGACGATAAGAGCGTTGATTGTCTGCTTATTCGATTCGATTCCCCCGGAGGCGACGTAGCTGGATGTTTTGAGGCAACACGCGCGCTCCGCTCTGCAATCATTGCGAGCGGCAAAAAGGTGTACGTGATCGTCGACGAATTCTGTGCATCAGCGGCGTACGCGCTCGCATGCTGTTTGTCAACAGAAGGCATATTCCTTACGCGTGAAGCGATGGCTGGTTCGATTGGTGTAGTATGTAGACACGTCGATCAGTCGAAAATGCTCGAACTGCGGGGTATTAAGGTTACTGAAATCACGGACCCGGAAGGAAAAACCGCGGGGTTCAGCCCATACAAGCCCCTCGATGAAGAGGGGGAATCGCGCCTTCGCGAACAAGTTGAAACATATGCGGAAACATTTATCGACCACGTGGCCACATCCCGTGGAATGACACCCAAAGCGATTCGGTCAATGAATGCCAAAATGTTCATTGGGGCGAAAGCAGTCGAAGAAAAATTGTGTGACGGAGTGGCGTCATGCTCAGAAGTTTTTGCGCGGGCGATTGGTTCCGCGCGTAATGCGCAGGAGGCGCGAATGTCAAAACAAACGTTGGCGGTGGTACTTGGAGTCGCGGAGGGCGCCTCCCCTGAGCAAATCGAGGCGGCTGTCATGCAGCATCGATCGCTCGTCGGTCTTGGCAAAGAGGCACTTCGGCTCACGGGGCAAACGGACCCGGAAGCAGCCAAGGGCGTGCTGCTCGCACATTCGGAAGCGGCGGCAAAACTGCCCGCCGTGCAGAAAAGCCTTGCCGAGCTTCAGTCGTCACACGACGGCAGCGAACGCATCAAACTGTGCGAAGAAGCGGTTCGTCGTGGCATTGCACCGGCGCTCGTCTGGAAAGACGGAGACAAGGCGAAAGGGGTCAGCGAATGGGCGGGACCCCCGCAAATGCTCAATGGTGAAGCCGTTGGGCAGAGCTTGGCGCAACTACGCGCCTACGTGGGCGCACATCAACCAGTCGGCGTGGTCGCGACGCGATATGAACCAAACCAAGCAGAAGGCGCGGCCCGAGCCGCTGGTGTGTCGCTCAAGGACGTCGAGGCATACGCCGCGGCGCATAACGTTCAACCCATCGCCGTGGCGATGGCGGCGCAGATTGTAGGAGGATAACATGCTCACTTCGGAAAGACGGCCAGAGTCAGCGGCAAGCTCGCCGCATGGTGTCGACAGCTATGACCTCCCCGCAAAAGGAATCGCATGGAAAGAAGGCGAGGTCGTGGGGTGGGATCCGGTCAACAAGCTCGCTCGTGTACTTGGCACCGTCCCCGGCATGATTGCGGTTGGTCGGTGCCTCGGCACGCGAGACCTGAGTGTTTTCGCTGATGGCACGGAACGAATCCGAGTAAGAGGCGACGTCTTCGAGTTTGCGCAAGACGGCACGATTGCAATCGATCAGTCGCTCATCCCCGTGTTTTGGAATGAGACGCTGAACAAGTGCAGCGCGAACGACGGGAATGGCGCGTATGCATATCTTGGATTTCTTGTCAAAGCACGAACGACGACGACAGCCGAAGTCGATGTTCGCGCAAGCAATCAGCTTGCGAGCGGCGGCGCTCCCATCGTCGTGCGTAAAACGATTACGCATGCCGACCTTGTCGCATTGGCGACTTCCGAAGACATTGTATTGGCAGTGCTACCCTCGCTTGGCCGATTCCGAGTTGGTTCTTGCAAACTCAACACGGCGTTCAGTGGCGGTGGAGCGACTGCTGTCACTGTCGATGTCGGCGGCACTGATGCGGATGGCCTGATTGATGGACGCGACATCTTCACTGGGGCAAGCACAGCCGAACAGTTCTCGCCTGCGGGCGTGCTCGTTGCGGCTGGACTGTCTGCACAACTTGGCGGACAGACCATTACCGCCAAGTTCACTTCGGACGTCAACATCATCGCGCTCACGGCTGGATCGATAACGATCACGCTCATTTTCGACCCGCTCCCGTGAGCGGCAACTAGAACTCTCACGTAGGAGAAATAGAATGAGTGCTAATCCGGTTCCGTTGTGGTTTGGCCGAAGCGAGTTGCCGAAAAGCCCGGACCAACACGCGCAAGAATTTCTGACGTTGTTTCTCGACACGTTTTTCGCGCGCCGAGACGCGTCGTGGCTTACGAGAAACCCCGAATACATGCTGGGCACGGCATCTTTGACGGCCCAAGTACCGATCGTTATCCCCTCAGGTAGCTGGAGGGAAGCAATTGGAGAGACCGTTTATCGCAAATTGACAGCCAAAACGATTCCGTCGACGGTCACCAAGAAAGACACCGGCGTCGAAGAAGAACTCGATCGCATGTTGGCACCCGACTATATCGGGCTCAGTTTTGGGCGAGCGCCACAAAACGAAGGAAATGCGCTTGTCGACTTCATGGAACGCATCGCAATCGACACCCTGGTAACAAAAGGACAAACTGTCGTACATCCATACGACGGCGTTGCATATTTGTCGGCTGACGACAGACCGATCCATCCATTAAAGGATGGGTCTGGTGTGTACAAGAACAAGAAAGACATTGGCGCGGGCTATGCTGGCATGCGCGAAATCCAAAAACACTTTTGGAACATTCCACACCCACGTGGGGAGGGAAAGCTCGCGCTGGAGCCGTCGCTCATCCTAA
Organism: Polyangiaceae bacterium; assembly: GCA_031415295.1. Taxonomy (GTDB): domain Bacteria; phylum Myxococcota_A; class Polyangia; order Polyangiales; family Polyangiaceae; genus Polyangium. The sequence continues at coordinate 6,987 of JANORL010000779.1, forward strand.
CCAACCACACCGATTACGGCGAATGGCGCGACGTGTGGACAGAAGATAAAGTTCAAATCCAAGTACCCACCGGGAACGGCACCGAAACACGACCATTCGATCGCAACAACGAATTCAAGAAAACGTTTGCACTCGAAAAGACATCGTATTTGGCTGCTGGAGAAACGCTCGTTTTTGCGTCTGGCCCCGAAGCGGGCATGCCGTTTCTTGTCCATTATTTGAATGGCATCGAAGTGCTTCCGAACGGGCAAATTCGGGCACCGGTGCAATGGAGCGAAAAGACGGGTACGCCCATGATGCCAAAATTCAAATACTTCGGTCCGAACGATCCGATCGTTCAACGCGACGGAAAAGTACAAATCAAGGGCGAAGTCTCGTTCTCGATCACGCCCATGCACCCTTGGGCGGTTTTGTTCTGCAAAAAACCCTGAGGCGCAAATGCTCCCGATCTACGCGACGCGAGACGATCTTGGCCAACTCGGCATTGCACCAGGGGCGCTCGTTCCCATTGAGCGCACCGTGGAGCTTGTCGATGCGACCATGGATCGGCTCGTGTTGCGTGGCCATGGGCTCGCGTTGGGTGATCGTGTTCGAGTGTTTTCCAGGGCTGGCGTGAGTGGTCAGCCTGGAGGCACGTCGGCGACAACGCCGTACGATACAGTGGTTATCTCAGAAGATGTGTTTGAATTACGAAACAGTGGCGCTCTGGTAGACATTACGAGCATTGGCACCGCGCCGATTCTCGTCGTGGTCGATCCACGGCCAGCAATTGACAAGGCGCTTTACACCGAATCACGATGGGTCGACGAGCACGCGACTGCTCATAACCCGCCGTTTGCGCCTGATGAAACTGGGAAGTATCCCGCAACTATTATTGATACGATTTGCAAACGCGCAGCCGTGACCCTGGCAGTCACACGCGGACTGCTGCACCCAAATTATAAAGACTCTGCTGAAGGCATCGAGCGACGCGCAACAGAAGCGACAGCGGCATTTCACCGGTGGCTTCGAGGAAAGCCGATTGTTGGCGCAGTAGATGCTACGCCATTAAAAGCCGACAATGGAGCGGTAGCTGGTTCGCTCGATCAGGTTGGCGACGCAGCGGATTGGGGGTCGTACCTATGAGCAGGCGCGGCTCTCAATTGCTGAAGAACCTCGGGGCATTTTTGCGCCAAGCTGCAAGCGGCGCTGTACGTGAAGAAGTCGCAGAAGCAGAAGCAAAGCGTCTACAGGCACGTATGCGCCGCGACCTAAAGCCCCACAAGAAGACAGGTAGAGCGGAAAGCATCGCTGTTGCGACGGGAGCTTCCGATAGCATCACGCTTGAAAACATCGGTTACACGAAATATCTGAAACCGTATCCATGGGCACGGCGCATTCCATATGCGCAATTGCAGCAGATTGCACGAGCGTGGCGAACGCGCATGCAAAAAGCAATCAAGGGGATTCGGTGAGTTACGCGGGTTCGTCGCTCGACGATGCGCTGAAACGACTTTCCGCCGCAATGGCGGTAAATAATCTCGTTGGCCTAAAGGAGCAATCCGGTTGGACCTCTGAGGCACGCGTCGTCTGGACTCCGACGCGCATGCGATACCAACGGCCGCATGAACAGCCAGTCGATGGAAAGGCATGCAATGAAGTGTGGATATTCTGCGACGTCGAGATTCGTGGGCCAGACTGGTCTGCATTCGAGACGGTCGCGAATAAACTACAAGTTGCGCTCTATGAAGAGTTCAGCGAAAACACGTTTGAACGGTCAAGCGATGTAACCATCGACGGCGGAGAGATCGACGCACAATCTTTTGGCGGACTCGGTCAAATCGGGCTTTTGTTTCCCGTGTATGTTCACAAATACGGGAAAGCAAACATCGTAACAATCGAACAAATTGGCACCGTGAGCGGGCCGCTAGGAAATGAGGATACAATAACGTGACGATCACAATTCAAAATAGGGAGGGCGATCGCGGACTTCCTCCGTCTCCAGGCCAAACGGTTGCTCGCATCGGCGTATGCTCTGGGGGTACCGTTGGTGCCGTGCTCGCCTTCGACCCAGGTCAAGAGCGGCAAGTGCCCGACGTTTGCGGATATGGCCCGCTGACGATCGGGACAACGCGATCGCTTGTTCTCGATGGAGCGGTGCGTTGCTTGGCCGTGAAGGCCGCGGCAAGCGTGCCGGGCGTGATCAGCAGCGTGACGAAAACGGGCAACGGTCCCAGTATCACGGTGGCTGCATTGGCGTTGCCGTCCTCGGGCCCATGGGTCGATCTGGCCGTGAAGGTCACGATCACCGAAGGCGGCGCACTTGGCGTAGCTCGAGCGAATGTCGCACTGGACAATGTGACCACCGCATATTCGATTGATATTCTCACGGAAAAACCCGCAACGCTACGCGGGTCGGTCGATCTTACGACGATCACCCTGGGAGACCTCGACACGAAAACCTTCGACATGGGCGATATCGACGGAGTGAACCCAGCAGCGATCACGTTCTCAAGCGTGACGACCGTTGCTGCTGCTGTCACTCAGGTAGACGCTACAGTCGGACTCGCCGCTGCACTCGTCGGCGGAAAGTATCTCGAAATCAGTGGAGCAGCCGTAGGCGCTTCAGGGTCTCTTGCCGTGGCTAACGGAACGGCAAACGCATTGCTCGGTTTCACCAACCTCCAAGAAGCTGATGGCACCTTAAGCACGTTCATCATTCCAGGCACCGGCGTGGAGATCGCGTTCCCATCAGGAACGTACGTCAAAGACACCACGTACACGTTTATTCTGACAGCGCCTCGAATGTCGCTTGCGGACTTCGATGCGGCTTGCGTGGCATTGCGTGAATCAGGCGAACCATTCTCGATCGTCGTGCCAATGCAGGCGACTATTGACGGAGTGGATCTGGTTGGTTGGCAAGCCAAACTCGAATTGATTGTCGGTGGTTGGCACAAGGCAACCGAGAACCCCATTTATCCAGCTTGGCTTCTTGCCTCGCCGCTTGGCGGTACGGGAAGCAGCGCGATTCAGACGAACGATGAAGACGTGCGTGACGAAATGAATGGGCGTAAAGCCATTTATGGCGCCGTCGTGCATGGAGACATCTACCTTTCGACGCTCGAATACACTGGCTTGCACCGTTATTCAGCGGTGTACACGGCGGCCGAGCGGTGCGCAATTCGTCGGTTGTCGGAGGATCTTGGTTTTGGCGGCGCGGGCGACTTGCAGAACTCGTTCTTGCGGGGGCCATCAGGAACGAAGGTGCGCACCGAGGCGCGTGCCGTTGTTAAGATGAAGGAACGTGGGTTCATCGTCATCAAGGACGAGGGAGGTGCACCGCGTTTCGTCCGAGGGCGAACACGATACGAAACTGGGTCAAACCTCGTTTCGTTGGGAGTTTTGCGAGCGGTCTTCGAGGCAGATCGCATAGTGCGAGAGCTGCTCGCACAACAAGAAAACAGCGATCCGCCAACCGCGCCCGATGGTCAACTTGAAACGGCCTTCAAGCAAGGTCTCATTTCTGCGTTCGATGGCGCGCTCAAAACCGGACTTGTGAACGAAAATCACTTTTCGGCGGCATTCACGACGGACATCGTACTGTTACCAAACGCAGGCACCGACAAGATGCGCGTGACGTACACGCTACAAAGAAAAGCGCAAATCGAAGACATCGAGGGAAACCTTGTGATTGTCCGAACGATTGGAGGCTGAGCACCATGGGCGAATTCTTCAAAATCAATGGCGTGGTTTACGCCGATTGCGACAAGAGTTGCGTGATCACACCCCTTGAGGGAAAAAACGCCAACAAGCCGTTTACGATTTCGACGGCTACAAGCATCGATTATACGAACGATGGCGATAGCGAGGGAATTGGTCAAACGGGTTCTCCCGCAAAGAGCGGTCTCGCGGTGACAGAGGCTGAAGCAGAGTGGGAACTCGAGATCTCCATGGGTGAGAGAATGGAACTCACGCAACACTTGGGCCCGGGAGGGGCGCGAGTTCGCTGTTCTTGGAAGCTTATCTGGCAGCGTAAGGGTTTGAAAACGATGGTTGTGGAAACCGGCGACGGGAGCGGAAAACCAGGCGGTTACACGTACATCACGAAGGGACTCATGGGAGCCAAGACGAGTTCAGGTGGAAAGCCTGAAACGAGCATCGGTGGAAAGGTCACCGATATCATGGAAAACGGTATCTCGATTTGGACGAAACCGCCGGAGTGACATCAACATGAAAGCACTGACAGAAGAAGAGTTGCTGCGCGCATCGGACGTTGCTTTGCGCGCAAGCGGATATACAGACGAATTGTGGATTCATTCCAATGTCGACGGCTATGGTACGACGATTGTGTACCGCGCCTTGTCGCGTAGCGAATTCGCTGCGTTCTGGAACGGGATCAACAAGGGAGGTACGGCGGCAATCAATGCGCGACGGTCGGCGTTCGGCGATGCAGTGGTCATTCCGGACCTTGTCGAAGCAAACGCGATTGTGCAACGAATTCCGGAACTGCCCAAAGCAGCGCTCGATCCCATTGTGCAACTCGCCGGCGCGGGCGATTGGCGAGGCGAACCTGAGAGCTTTGTCGTCGATGACCGAAGCGCGACGGTTCTTGTCGAAACGTACGGCATCGACTCCAGCACGCTCGCCGATCTTCGGCGGCGTTTTCACCAGCCAGGACAGTTGCGGGCGGTGATCGTCGGAGACGCCACGCTCGAGCGAAAGCCCAAGGCTTATCTCGTGAAAACACCGAGCGCCGAAGCGCTCCAATTGTTCGACCGACGAAAAGAAAACGCCGACGAACTTTACGATGCAATCGTCGATTTGGCGACGGATAGCCTAGTTTACCCGTCCGACGAGAAAACGATTCAAGGCTTGTTTGCGTCAGCGCCGGCATTGCCGACGACGTTGAAACATGCGCTCTTGCAGATGGCCAGGCCCGCGCGAGAAGCCGCGGGAAAAGGCTGGCGTCGGAGCTCCGCGCGCTTGCCGACGTAGAAGCCAACGCTGAAGTGCTCGAGGAACTTCTCGACGTGCTCGGCATGCGCGGTCCGAAAGCGCGACGCTTGGCCCTTCTGGGCGCCGCGCTTGCCACTCACCACTTGCCAACGTTTGCGCCCATTATAGAAGCCCACGAAGATGTCGGACGTAGCCACTGAAAAAATAACGTTGCTGCTCGATGGCAACGTTGCGCAAAGCGCGGGCGCGTCGGCGATTGCTGTCGAGCGCTTGGATTCAGGGCTCGCGAAAGTCATGGGCTCAACCAGCGCCGTTGGCAGGGCCGTCGACCGGTTCGAAGCGGCATTAAAAAAAGAGGGTGCTACGGCGGAAGAAGTAGGTGCTGCATTCGATAAAATGACGCAAGCCGTGGACAGATATGACACGGCAATGGATCGCAAGAAAGCCACCAACCGCGTTCTAATGGAGGCGAAAGCAGAAGCCGAATCCGCCGACAAGGCGTACAACGACGCACTTGATCGACAAAAAAAGCACAACGACGAACTGAGAGCCGAACAGAAGTACAACGATTCGGTCGACAAGAAGCGGGAGAAGTACAACAACTCAATCGATAAGAAGCGTCGAGAGAATCGGTTCCGCATGGAGGCGGATGACGGCGAGAAGAATTATCAAGCCGCATTGAAGCGCCAAAACGAACATGATAGCAAGCTTCGAGACGGACACGACCCAACCAAAACGGGGAGCAAAGTAGACCGCCCGCGCAAACAGACATTTAAGCAGCGCGCATTCCAATCAATTGGTAAAGCGTTTGGGCCAAACGCGACGCAGGCCATTGGCAATACCGCAGACATGCTCGAGAAGATCGGCCCCATTGCCGCGAAACTCGGACACCCGCTCGCAATAGCAGCAGCAGCCATGGGCGCAGTCGGGGTCGCCGCTGTTGGCGCTGGTATCTATGCAGCGAAAGAGTTTGGTGGGGCGGTCATTCAAGCGCAGGGGTTCCGTGAAAACATGCAACTTGCGCTCAAAACGATAGCTGGCTCAGACGCAAAGGCAAATAGTATCATCGAGCGCGCGACATCCACGGCTGATTACCTCGGGAAAAAACACGCTGACACAGTAGGGCAATTTACGACATTAATGGGTAAGGGGTTCGATGTCGACACCACTGACAACCTGATGCGTAAGTTGGGAGATCTAAAAGTTAGGAATCCTGGTGCTCAATTTGAGCCTATGGTTTTGGCCCTTGGTCAAATAAACTCTAAAGGAAAGCTGGCCACCGAAGAATTGAATCAGCTAATCGAGGCAGGTCTTGGCAGAAAAGACTTCATGGCTGAACTTGCAACACAAACTGGGAAGGGCATCGATGATCTGGAAAAAGACCTACAAGCCGGCAAAGTATCATCCGAACAGTTTATGAAGGCGTTTTTGGCTACCGGCAATAAGGACGGCGGCCCGCTTGGAGCGCTCGCAAACGAGGCGTCGCGCAATAACATAGAAGCCATTATTGAAAGAGTAAAATCAATCCCAGAGAATTTTCTATTTGGCGCTAAAGCTGGCCCGGGAATGGAGGAAACCAAAGCCACGCTCAACTCATTGCTGGATTGGTTTGACGTCAGCAAAGGCAAAGGGAAAGAAGTGCAAAAGGTAGTGGGGGACCTTTTCAACGCACTTGTCGAAGGCTTGACTGGCAATAAGGTCGACACCAAAAAAGGCATAACAGGCACACTCGACGCTTTGCTTGAAGGTGCACAAAAAGCAGTGCCATATGTGTATGCATTGGCCAGCGGCGCAAATCAGCTTATGGGACTCGCCGTTGCACTCATGGAAGGCGCGGGCGCTGCTGGCGATTTTACCGACAAACTCGGCGGCGTTGGCACCATCTGGAAAGGACTCAGTCTCCCGATTCGCATGGCAACCGCCGCACTGCTTGGTCCATTGGCGCTTCTCCCCGAACTCTACCAAGGATTCTTAGGGTTCGAAGCTTTGCTCAATGGCGACACAAAAGGCGCCAAAGAACACTTCATGAATATGCTTCCCGGTGGGGAGCTGCTCACTCAATATGGCAGTCAGATCGACGCCATGTTGGACGTGGGAGCTGAAGGACTTCGCGGCATTGGCACGAGCATTAAAACGACCGCGTCGACGCTCATGAATGAAGCCATCGGTATTGGTACATCCGTGATCGACGGGCTCGTGCAAGGAATCATGAGCGGGGCTTCTCGAGCGTGGGAAGCGATTTCGAGCGTCGGCACGGGCATCATTGATACTATTTCAGGTGTATTGCAGCGAAACTCGCCATCCAAAGTAATGATCGATATTGGAAAAGACACAACGGGTGGCCTTCCGTTAGGGATTACCAAAGAGGCACCAAGTGCCTATGCCGCGGCGAATGATGTCGGTACCGGCGTTGTTGCTTCGATGATGGCAGGCATGAAACCAGCGAATAGTAATGGCATGGTTGCCACGATGCTTGGGACACCCCGAGCGTCAAATAGCAATGGATCAACTGCAACGCAATCGGCGTTCGCAACATCTGCAAATACCTCTTCAGGCATGACGCTCAATGTCACATTTGCGCCGGTCATCAAAGCAGATGGCGGTCGTTCTGAGGCAGAAAATCGAGCAGCAGCAGCAGCGGCTGTCGCAGGCTCGCAAGAAGAATTCGATCGGATGCTGGCAGTATCGGTGCGCCGAATGCGCAAGGCTGGAGGAATGTAATGCTTCCGGCGTCACCACGAAAAGAACCAGAGGTATGGGCGTCGTTCGAAATCGGAACGGGCAAACGAACGTTCATTCATCCAGCAGTACCAGGCGAAGGCTCGAGCAACGTGAAGCCGACGAGTGGCCAAACGATTGACCAAGCGAAGGCGGCTGGACGCGACAAGGCCAAAACCAAACTCGCTGGACGCAAGGCCATACCCGTCGCCATTGAATTGATATTTTCCGCGCGATGTTATGACGCTGTCGGTGGTACCCGAGAGCTGCTCGAGGCAATTCACCCAGACGGCCAGGAAAGCGGCGGTCCGTTCGAAACACGAGCAGCGGATATAAACTGGCGTGGTGTAACAGCCACGGTCATCGAAGAAGTGGGACCCATCACGTGGCGTGGAGAACTCGGCTCCGTTTCCATAAAAGCGATTCAGTGGGTACCAGAACCGCCCAAAAACGCGACCGGAACGAAGACGCCTACCAAGGCAGCGCCATATGCAGGGTTTGGCACAAGCGCCTACGCTGAAGGCAAATGCACCGATGACGGTGGCAAGACGACGATAACTGTTTGGCGTAAAGGAATCAAAGGTTTCGCGAGTCCTCCGCTCGCACCAAACGCAAGGCCTCCAGGCGTCGCCACTGCAACAGGGAGCGCAAAATGATCGGCGTACTCGAAACAAGCACGGGGCCAATTGCTGTCCTTTCCGGACATGCCCGAATGCCATTGCGTGGCATTTGGACAGGGTTTCTTGAACTGGATCTCGACGTCGGCATTGACGTACCCATCGGACCTGTCGACCTTGTCCTTGCCGGCGAATCAGGTTTCGCCACGGCGACGTTTCGTGGAACCATTCTCAAAGGCGATGCCATATCTGATGAAGGGCGGGCTCGTTGCATTGTTCATGGCGGGGCAGGCCAACTTGCCACGATGCCGCTTTCACAGCGCGACTATCTCAAATCACCATTCGATGTTTCGGTGGGGCTTATCGTACGCGATGCGGTTCTCGATGCGGGCGAAATACTCGCAACGGGCGTGGAGGAATCATTAGCCGCGCTGCGTGTTCCACGTTGGCATCGCGCAGGCGGATGCACCGGGAAGGAAGTACTCGATCGACTCGCCGAAAGATTCATGCTCACATGGCGGTTGGACGATGACGGCGCAGTGAATGTGCGGTTAACCGAGGAATATCCACCGGTAGCCGCATCCATCGTGGAGCAGCTCGTCCGCACAGGCATCGACGATGGATATTCGAAGATGCTCGAACTCGCGCCACCATCGGCGACCATTAGACCAGGCCAAACCGTATTCGATCACCAAGTATCCGAGGTCGTGTATCGCCTTGACGGAACCGGGCTTCGAGTCGAGCTTTATTACGATATCGTGCAAGGTGGTACGGCGAGCGAGTTTGGCAATGCCGTTCGTGCAGCTATGCCATCATTGCTTTATCGCGAGATTCACGACGCCACGGTCCGGAGGCAGAACAGTGACGGAACCTTGGACCTCGAGGCAGACGACGCAGGCGTGGGCGTATTATCAAGCGTTCCGTACGCACCTGGAATCGTCGGCTGTCGAATGGTATTCGTTGAGGGCAATCGAGTGCGACTGACCTGGCAAAATGGTGACGAGTCACGTCCGATCGTGTTCGCACCGGACATGCTTCCGAAACCGTTGGACCTCAGATCATGGGGAGTTGCTGTCGCGCGCGTTGGTGACATCGCCCGAGTTGGTTCGATGTCATTCGTTGCGAGCCCAGACGCCAATGGTGGGATCGGCTCGATATCGATCATCTACACGCCGCAGGATGGTAGTTCGACGTTTGTTGGAATGTTGTTACCTAATGGTGTGCCAGTCACGGTGCAAATGGGCGCACAAATAACGACCGGCTCGTCGGAGGTATATATTCGTGGCGACGGTATCTGAGCTGTCAGACGACAGCACGTTCGATTCGAGCGGCCGATATGGGTTGACCACCCGACGAATCACCGGTGTGCGTGTGATATTGGAATGGTGCGCGCGCTCCATCATTTCGCCTCGCGGTGTGCTTGTTTGGCAACGGCAGAAAGGCGAAGATATTCGGGACCTCGAAAACTCGGATCTTCGACCAGCCGAAATCGAGGCCCGTCGCCAAGGCTTCGATGCTGCAATTCGCGAAGTGGAATTCGTGCGTGGCGTAGCCTCAAGGTTGACGGCAAAAGAACCGACTGCTCGGTACGAGGCCAGAATCACCATTGAAGGCGAAGGCACCTATGCGCTCGCAGTGGGAATAAACCAAGCCGGTGAAGCGATTGCGGAGTTTGGCCAATGACGATCACGCTTGAACAGGCACTGACAAAAAAAACCACTGCGGAACTTCTTCCCGAGGTTCTGGCAGACCTTGCAACAGAAGGCGCAAGCGTTAATGGTTTTTCGCCGTACTCGGTGAATCGCGCAATGCCAACGCTCGCGGCTCGGGCCCGTGCGTACGAACAAGAGACGCGCGTCGAGATCGTTGAAAATGGTTTCCTGGACGATGTGGATGAGAAAGATCCGGAATGGATCGATCGTCACACCTACGGTTTCTTTCGTGTCGCTCGATTGCGTGCGACGAAGGCGCTGCATTCGTTTCGGCTTCTCAATACAACAACGGGCGGCCCGTACACGATTGCGCCTCGAGCGCTCGAAGCGTCCACGAACAGCGGAATCAAGTTCCGCAACACGAACTCGATACCGCTTTCGTTGGCGGCTGGCAATTCGGCGATTTTGAATATCGACTTCGAAGCGGTCGAATCAGGAATCACGGGAAACGTTTCACCTGGGGACATCACGAAATTGACGACGCCAATTCCCGGCGTTGATATCGTCAATCTTCCCGGCTCACTAATTCGAGCTGCTCTCGATACCGAAACGAACCGGCAATATGTCGAGCGGTCGCTTGCGCGGTGGGGAACTCTTGCTGCTGGTGGGCACGATCTGGCAATTCGGTTTAATGTGCAAGCGGCAGTGACAACGATAACGCGCGTAGGAATTCGCAACGACAATCCGTTTGGCGCAGGGTCGGTCGGAGTGTATCTAGCGAATGCGTCCGGTCCAGCGTCGAACGATGAGATAGCAGACGTTGCCGCAAAACTCACACCGCTCGAATCGTTGGGGTCTGGGGAATACCGCTATCTTGCTGCGTTGGCTGCAAACGTTTTGGTGAATGCCGCATTGACAGGCGACGGGACGAATCTCAACGCGGCCGTCGACGCGGCGCAAGCGTTGCAAAAAATCGCGGCACAATGGCCAATGGCCTCAGGCACCCTCGACATGGCATTGCTCTTTGGGGTATTGCGCGGAGGCGCTTACAAACAATATGGCATCAAAGGGTTTGGCGGGGTATCCTGCGTGAGCCTTGTTGCGCCAACGATGGGCACGACCTTGACCGCACAACAAGTGCTCACGATCGCCACCGCGATCACGCTGGTGTGATATGGCTGGATTTAGGGACGCACGCGAAAATGAAACGGTCACAATCCCGTGGCTTGGTGAATTTGCCGCGGCGATCGAGGCTGCATACGGCCGCGGCCAAGACGTCGATCTTGAGCTGCTCAAAGAGGGCATGCTCGCACGTTGGCCGACAACGTGTCCAGAAGACGCACTCGACCGCGTAGGCGTCACGTTTGGGCTGCCACGACTCGGAGTAGATGAAACAAATGAGAGTTACCGTGGGCGTCTTCTGAAGGTCTGGGAAACGTGGATATGGGCGGGCACACGCCTTGCAATTATTAAGAGCATTCAAGCGTGGGGAATTCCAGACGTTGAGGTCTATCGTGATCACGATGGACATTTTGCAAGCGGATTTTGGTATTCACGGTTCTGGGTCGTGTTGGGGCCGAACTATGGAACGAAGGCACTGCAGCCATTGACAGCACCGTTCGTCACGCCAGCAACGGGAGGAACCACCGCCACCTCGGCACAGGTGGCAGAAATAAAAAGACAGATATTGTTTTGGAAAGCACCACACGGATATCCTGTTAAAATCATTCTTAGGTTTGGCGGTGTGATTCTCGGAAACGTGAATTCGACACCGCCGTTTACACCTCCAGACGGAGGTGTAGTCATTACGTGGCGTATTGGAAAGCTGATCGGCGACACGGTAATCACGACACCTTTTGAAACAGGCGGTTATTTTGAAACGTGAGCAACACGCCGTGAACATGCGATTGCGCATAAATAAAACATCATGCTACTTGATTGACATGAAACAAAAAGTCCTTCTGCTGATGCTCATCAGTTTCGTTGGATGCATGGCAGCAGAGCCTGTTGATTCTGCTTCCACCGATCCTTCGGAGCAATGGGATGTCGGCAATAACATCGGAGAGAACATGGCTGGCGAAGATTACACTAGCGACGGTACTGTTTGGCACCCCACGCTGAACCTCGTTTTGGACGGAGAGCCATACAATTTCGAGTCTATCCAAAAAAGCGCCACCCCCAAAAGAGGGCTGTTTGGAAAGTTGCTCGACAACGTAACGTACGTAAAAAATCTATTCACCAACGGGGCGACGGTGGGCGGCCCGATTGTGTTGAGCGGGTCAAGCGCACGTATTGTCCTACGGCCGCCGGTGACGTTGGCCGATAACAATCAAACGCTTACCCTCACTGCCGACGTTTTTCGTGTGCCGGCAATCACTGCACCGCGTACGTACACGTTGCCTTTGGCTGCAGAAATTGGGCGAACGATCACCATCGTGAAGCATAATGACTCCAATTTCGATGTGACGATTCAGCGAGACAGCGGAGATGGGACGATTGTGACCTTTGATGGAGGTCTCAGCGTGTATTCGTCGGCCACGTTTATCGCCCGTGGAAATGGCCCCAATCCGTATTGGAGTCTGATGACATGGGCTGGCGGAACTATGCCGGTACACGACCCGTAAACAGTACTTTGATTTGCGGCGGCGCGCCATGCTACGAGGACCAATCGTGCGAACACGCTCCCTCTGCAGAGCAAGCGTCCGACCGAAAAGACGCTGGCACCAGCGTAGATGCGGGAAATGAATGATTCTCGGAAAAAGAAAAAATGGAGGCCATGCTCCATTACCGTTAACCGAAAGCGGCTTGGCTTTAGTTACCGAAACCAACGTTGTCGTCACCAAAATCATCGAGGCCGAGGCAACGGCCGGCTCGACACTCTTGTCGGCATTGGCGTGGTTTGGCGGGACGCTCTCTTCGCCAGCAAGCGTGTTCGTAGAGGCCGGAAACGGCAACACCGGGAGCATCAAGATTGGTGCCATTAGTGGCTCTGGTGGTATTTCGTTGGGAGCGGGGGAGAGCGCAGAAATCACGCTCCTTGACCCTGCCTTAACCGAAATCCGCGTTGGCGTTGGCGACACGGCATCGCTGGTTGCACAGGTGCCAGCGTGACAATCCGTAAGAGCATCAATGGTCCCATTGGGCCCACCGGCGCAACGGGTGCGCAAGGTCCCATTGGGCCCACCGGCGCAACGGGTGCGCAAGGTCCCATTGGGCCCACCGGCGCAACGGGTGCGCAAGGTCCCATTGGGCCCACAACGACATCCATCACGGACGTATTCACGGCATCGAACGCAACATTCGCGATCCGGGCTACTTACACGAAGTACCGAATACGATGCATTGGTGGTGGCGGTGGCGGCGGCGGCGGCGCGTGTGGCGCCATAAACCAAAACACCGCCGGCGGTGGCGGTGGTGGAAGCGGTGGGTTGTCAGATGTGGAAGGGTTGGTGGCAGACGCGTTGGTTTTTGGCCCAACCCTAACGATCACGATTGGCAGCGCTGGACAAGGCGGCGCTGGCGCCGTCGCCAAC
>JANORL010000780.1:0-3239 GCA_031415295.1 Polyangiaceae bacterium
CTTGCACTGAACAATCGGAATCCTTTAAGAGCATTGTCGCTCTTCATGGCGTTGCCCACGGTTGTCTCGAGGTCCGCGTCGCTTCGCGCCGTGTAACGCATGTGCATCACGACATCATGAATCGTTGTAGGATCGAAACGATTCCCTTCTTTTTTGAGCGTGAGTTTCCACTCGCTGTCGGCGCCTGCGCCCTCGAATGGCAGATATCGTTCGTCTCGGAATACCAATTCGTACAAGCCGCTGTCTTGTTGCCCTGTACTGGTGACGATCGCCTCCATGCGCTTATAATCCATGCTGAAGTTGCTGGGCTCGTTACCCGTAGTCGCCCCTTTGCGAACGCTGTTCTTCGTAATTGCCAACTTGCAATTCACGCTCCCATACGGCGCATTCGTTACTGGTACCGTCACGCTGACCGTCTTGATCCGTCGCAGGTAATGGCCTGGCCAATCTTGATCGAAGAGTGCTTCTTTCAGTTTAACGCAGCATTCACCCGTTTCACGCAGTTTCAACAGCGCAATCGGATCCACCTCTGCCAGCGATACGTGTTTCGTGATCTCGTATTCGCGTTTGTTTTGGTCGATGTACGCCGCATCCATACGCCGCAAATCTTGTTGCAGCAATTCGCCCGCCATCAGGCCCTGCATCGTGCTCTCCCAATGGGCCGCCCCGACAAACGATAAGGATGTCGCCAGCTCGAAATTGAACGTTCGTTCTGCCCGTTTGGCCATATCATAGGCCAGCTTGTACCCTTGGTAGTACACAGTCTTGACGCGTTGGAGCAACCACACGTAGAGTTCTTCGTTCGTGAATTTCGTTCGCAAATGGTCCTCGACTTCATTTGCGTTTTTCAGGGACAGCTCGTGATTCGAGAGTTCTTTCGTTGCGATGTCCAGACGAATCTCGCCGGCGAGAATCTGTTTGTCGATCTGCTCCAATTCGCGCGTCGCTAATTCGACCTGCAGCGCCCATTCCTCATCACGGCGCTTGTATCCACCTTCCGTGCCGGCGCTCGACGCGTCGGCTCCAGCCTCTGCAGCTCGAAGGCTATGAATTTGCGCGAAAACCTCAGCGACGCCACTGAGCTGAACGCCGCCAAATTCGGTGCTTACGCCGCCCGTACCGAAATCGAATTGCGGGATCAAGCGCAATACGGACCCCATGAGGTGATGATTTTGGGCCGTGATCGTATTGTTTGACGCCTTTTCCGTCAATGCGCGTTGTTCCTTCTCCTCCTTATTCCGTGGTTTACGTGTCGAATAATGCGTCTGACGCTCCTCGACAACCGCTTTCGACTTCCGCAATCCCTCGAGCGTTTCCTTCGCTTCGTCAATCTGACGCTGCCGCACCACACGAATGCTCGTGAGCATGTTGATTTCTTGCGTCGAACGAATCCTCGAAAGCGCTTCCCCGTCGCGTTTTTCCAGGACTGATAGCAACATGTTGCCCATGCTGATAACGCTGCCCGCGAAATCCATCGCTTTCGGCAACAGCACCGCGAATCGATAAAGCGGCAGCGGCGCATTTAATTCCGCGAGTACCGTACTGATGTCCAAACCCGCCGCGGCTGCACGTACCAGCAACGCTGGATCGATCGGCGGCTCGAACAACGCCAATTGCCGCACGTTTCCTTCGACATCCATACAATGCCGAATCTTGAACAAACGGTCTTCGACCGTATCCCACAAGCCAAGCATCTTGTCATTCGGCGGCACGCAGAAGTACAGTTGCATCACCGGCGGAGGTTCACGCGGCGGATACGTCAAATTCAGGTTGGGCGCAGGTGGCACCAAACTTTCCACTTCGACCAATGCATTCGAGAATGCGTCGATTTCCGGTTCCAATTCCTTGTATGTTTTCAGCGTGATGTCCTTCGTTTTTACGACACGCGGCCTGTTTCCAAGAATGTTTTGCGCGAGGATATAAAGCTGCGTCGCTTCATTGATCGCTTCAATCGTTTCCCGGCGGAACAAGCTATCGCCCCATTGCAGCAGGTTGTCGATGTACCTCATGACGACCGACTTTTGGTACGCGATGGGCCGCATCCGCGCGATCAAATGCGGGTTGAAAGGCGTTTCGCGCCAAGCGGCGATTTGCGACACCAAGTCCTGCGTAATCGGCGAATCGAATTGTCCCTCGAGCAGATCCTTGATTTGTTTCGCCTCCGGATTTTCCGCGGACAACGTTTCGAGTTGTTCTTGAATCGACGCGAGGTCGATGTTTTCCCTAAATGGCCGCACGTACCAGAATCGTTCGGGCCCAGTACCGGGCGCACCACCCGTGGGATCGAAAATGTATCGATACCAGCGATCGGCGTCTTCGTAACGCCCGTTCTGCGTCAAACGCGTCGCAACCAGGAATGGCGCATGGAAGAACAGTTCCCAGTTGTATTGCCCGTACGCCCCGCCAAACGAAAAATCGACGTTCTCGATGGGATACGGCAATTGCACATTGCCCTTGTCTGGCGCATATTCTGCTTCGAAGTTTTCATGCTTCACCAGTTGCAATGGCAGCGTACCGTGCAGAGACCACCGCAGCAAACCATCGATGCCGCTTTTTGCAAGCGTGCGCAGGTAGTCGCACACGTACGGATGGTAAAACGTGGAAAACCGATAGGCGACACCTGGCAATGTGACAGGTTGCAATCCGACTTTCTCCTTGTCAACGTAAAGGATGACTTCACCGAACAGTCCGAATCGCGAATCATTGCCGATGGGCGCTGGGGCAGCAGGGGTGACATCCGTCGGTCTTTCCCATCTGGTTGGTGGACGACGATCCAGGTTGGCAATGAACGTACGCCGCGGGTCGGCGTAGACGAAGCGATCACGTAATGCCATGGGATGCATGACGTCTTGCCACGTCCGTTCCACAACGAGCGAATAGCGCAGGTCGGCTGAAAGCTGAGAATTGGGTGTCTTTCCCAGAATTTTTGCGTACGCCGCTGGTGCGTTCGGTTCAGGTTTGAACCACACCGGGACCATAAGATCATCGCGTCCCGGCATATTTGTGATAGGCGAATTTTTTTCGTCGTTGGTGATTTCGAGGAATCCGGCATTTTCGGGCATATCGGTCAACGGTGTCCAACCGATCTCAATGCCGCCTCCAGCCTTTGAGAGCGTTTTCCCCAAGCACGCGGATACCCGGAATATACCGGCTACTTGATACGCACCGCCATTCGTATCGGGTTGTCGCGCGGTGCCGAAAACACTTACGCGCGCTGAGATGATCAATGGTTCGCCGGT
>JANORL010000781.1:0-3347 GCA_031415295.1 Polyangiaceae bacterium
ATATTCCGCGACGCATTCTGCGGATTTTTCGAGCACGATATCCGGAAGATTGGGATGGCCGACCCAGCCAGCACTTTGGGTCGCTTGGACCGGGCCAATACGACTTGTGCAGCCGTGCAGCGCAACCCCCATCGTGACCCACCCCAAAAAACCCAACGCGGTCACCTTGCGCAAAGAAAGATGCATCGTCAGCCTCCTCTTCCTTATCACTATCGTTCGTGCTCCTCATCAAGGTTGCACGCACGAACTCCACCGTCGCAATGTACGAGTCAGACAATCCGACCTGCGCCATCTATGCGGCTCGAAAAGAGGGGCGTCAATAAAAACGTTTTGCAGTTCGGACAAACAATGTCCGATGGAGATGCGCCAGGTACCGTGTGAGGCAACAAACGTAACTCGTCTCGCTATCGGTGAAGCAAGAACGTCGAATTATTGCTTTTAGCTTACGCAGCAGCAGCAGAAGAAGATGTGCCTAGCGCAGCAGGTTGCCATGCGACCTGCTGCAGCGAGACGCGCCAACGCGCCTTGCGCACATCGTCAACCCTGAGAACACAATGTGGTGGAAGGATGAGCAAACCGTCGTCGAGACCGAGCAAGCGATGGTCCTCTCGAGCACGCTCGTTTATTCATCAATGGGTACGGCGGTGCGAAGCTTCGCACATCCAGCAGCAATCACGCGTGCACGAATTGAGGCATTCGTAATGCTCTGGGCCGATGTGGTCAAAAGTAGATGTCCGCACTCGGCGAGTTTTTTCGCGTCTTCCACCGATTCGTGCATAAAAGCGTATTTGGCGAGGGAAACAAGCAGCCGAAGTGCAGTCGTCGGTTGTAATCGATGCGCGCCGGACCGGTCCAGCAGCTTTTCGTATTCAGTCAATGAATCATCTATCAACAGTAGCAACGCTTCGGCTTCGGTCGCCAGCGCATGTCGTTTGGTGTTGCGGGCAATGCCCAGCACCTCTTCGACCAGTAGGCGCGGGTTTTCCCCGGCATTCATACGGTGTTCGGCGAGTAGCAATTTTAGGCCCAACGACGCGTCGTCATCGGTGCACACACGGGTTGCTTCGGTAATGAGCGCTTCTGCATTGGGTGCTTTTTTTCCGACCGCAACGGTAACGCGCGCCAGGAAATCGATCTGGTATGCCAATGAATTGGGCTTGGCTGTCGGTAGCGCGGGATCTTCGAGCAATTCTTCGGCGGTTTGAAAATCGCCCATGGACGCGCATTGCAGAGCGAGCAATCGACCAAAATAAGCCGTCCCTTCGCGCGCATCCAAGGATTTACACAAGGCGAACACCCTTTCGTACGACGTAATCGAGTGAGCGAGATCAAAGAAATGCGTATTCCGGATGCAACGAACGATGGTCATGCCGTCCGACGACATACCATATCTCGATGAATAGAACGGCAGAAGATTACCAATACCATCCATGATCGAGAAGGCCATAAACACGCCCATAAACACGCCCAAGAACGTCGAATCGACGAGTTGGCGCGAAACGACCCACGCCACGAGTCCCGCAGCGAGGTTTGCCAGGGGTCCGCCAGCGTAAAGAATGGCCAGGGCCTTGCGGTTTGGACCCAGCCGTTCAGGAATGGCCAGGCCCATTCCGAGCAGAAGCGGGCGAGCCAGGTAAAACCACACGCCTGCAATGCGTATCTTCGCGAAAGGTCGCGCGATTCCAATTCCACATGAGACCATTCTGAACCCGGCAAGGGTCCCAGCCAGGGCATGACCCAGCTCGTGGACCATGATCGTCAAGTACAGCGCAGGAAACAGCGAAACCAGTGCGTGGAGCGGCGAAGGCGATGACATCATGAACTCATCATAGGGGAAAAGGTGTATGGGAAAGGTGCTGCGGGAAAAGTGCCAGGCACTTTTGCGAGGGGAAAGGTCCCGCGTCAAATGTATCGGTGGCGGTGTTCCACCTGATGACCTGCGTCCAGTTCGTCGGACCACGCCGAAAAATGACTCCAACGGTCGCGTCACGCGCGAGGATGACAGAGAGACGGCACTCCGGTCGCGTTCCAGGTTTGCGGGGGTCTTTGCGTGTGTTCTGGATCATGGCTGCTCTCGTAGTGGTCGGGATAGGCCACCAGGTTATCATCGCCTGGATAGGGGACGTTCGCGAAAGCTTCCTCGAACCGCTGCCTCTCCTCTCAAAGCGAATTCGCTCGCCATGCACATGTTGGTCACACGGATGACTTTGGCGAAAGCAACTCGAGGGCGAGGTCCCACTTCTCGGCGTTCTCCTCGGTGCGCTCGGGGAGCCGTTCACGTGCAGTGAGACGGTCTATGTCCCACGCGGTGATGGAAGCGCCCCAGGCGAGCAGCAGCCTGATCATCTCGATGTCGAGGCGAGCTGCGGCATGGCCGAGGGCGTTCGCGCCCGTTCCGTCGCCGGGACACTCCTCGATTGTCTTTGCCGCCCCCGCACGCAAGAGCGTCGCGGCCATTTTCAGGTCCCCTCGCACCACGCACATGGAGATTGGAACATCTCCCACGTCGCTCCTGACGTTTGGGTCGGCTCCCGCGGCCAGAAGCATGAGCGCGGCGTCCCGGTGCCCGCCAAAAAGGGCCGTCTGGAGCGGTGTTATACCGTGGTAAACGTCCCAGGTATTGGGGTCGGCTCCGTGCCGTAAAAGGAGCGCAACGGCTTCGATATCCCCGCCATCTTCGAGTTCGCCGACGGCGTTGTGAAGGGGTGCCCAATCCCCATGGAGCTTGTTGGGGTCATCTCCGGCCGCGAGCAGCCGGGCGAGAGTATCAAGGTCGTGCGCTTCAATCGCATGGTGTAAATTGGCGCTCATGGCTATAAACCTGCCATCGGATGACTGGGTGCGCAATTTACCACCTTGAGTGCCCCGCACCATGTGATGCTCTTGGTGAGATCGTCGATTTGTTTATTGTGCCCTCCCTGCGGGTCTCCGTTCTTGAAACACTCGTCCTGTACCTTCTGTCGCGCTGCGACGCACGCCGTCACCGCTGCAATGCGAGCCTTGATCAAGGAACAGGGATACAGCGGCAGCAACTTGGCGTTCGCCCTGGTTGGACGGCAGTTCTCACCAGGAAATGTTTGCGGGCTTATTGGACAAACCACGTCCTTCGCCGCCTCCAGCCGAATGCGCTCCGCCTCCTCACATGTCTGGTTCGGATACTTCCGTGGCGGTGGTGGCGGTGGCGGCGGTGGCGGCGGCGGCGGTGGTGAGGTTGGCGCCGGCGCTGTAGCAGTACTTAGCGCGTTAATCGCTAGAGCACCGGCTTTGCAGAGCCCGATCGCGAAAAGCCCGATCGCCGCGAGATCCGCCGGCCCAGGGAGGGGTGAGTCGAGCTGCGATACGACACC
>JANORL010000782.1:0-6850 GCA_031415295.1 Polyangiaceae bacterium
TTTAAGTCTTTTGGGCAAAGCCCAAAAGACGAGCCGGCTGCTCCGCCCCCCATGCCCCCCGAAATTTGCCACGTTCGAGGCTTTGCTCGGGGTCGCGCGACACGCAAACCGGGCGTAGACTCGCCACGTGCGCGCAAAATACCTTCGCTTGCTGAAAATCGCCGTTCCTGTCGCTACGCCGCTCATGTTGCTTCTC
Source organism: Polyangiaceae bacterium (assembly GCA_031415295.1). GTDB lineage: Bacteria > Myxococcota_A > Polyangia > Polyangiales > Polyangiaceae > Polyangium. The sequence goes on from JANORL010000782.1 coordinate 197, forward strand.
GGTGCGTGTATCGCCGGGGCACCGGAAGGCGTTCGGCGACAAACCGATCAAGACAACGGCGGCGATCCCATCAATTTTGATGGAGGAACGTTCGAGATCGATGCGGCGCCCGACGTGGGCGCAGCCGATCCGTACGGCATCATCGCTGCTGATCCTGCACATGGTCCGTTCAAGGGTGGCGACCGCGTGCTTCTGCGCGGCAATGGGTTTGCGTCGACAACGCGTGTGTGGTTTGGCGAGGTCGAAGCGAACACCAGCACGATGGTGCCGATTGATCCCACTCGGCTTCAAATCAACGTGCCTCCTGGCAGCGCAGGTCCGGTGACGCTGGCGGTGCAAAAAGGCGACGATGTTTCGACCCGACGAACGTTGTTGGGGGGATACGCATACGATGCGTTGCAAGCGACGCCGTCGAGCGGTCCTGTTGCTGGCGGGACAGTGATTGAAATCATCGGGGAAGGTACGAATTTCTCGGCGGCGACGGTGGCCAAGATCGGTGGAAAATCGTGCGCTACGTTGACGGTCAATTCGGCCACGTCACTCACGTGCACGGTTCCCAAAGGCACGCCTGGCGCCAAACCCATTTCGGTGGATCCTGGAGATGGCCAATCCATCGTGGTGCTCGACGGATACACGTACGAAGATAGTACAAACGGATTCAAAGGCGGATTGTCGGGAGCACCCATCGCGGGAAATCTGAAAGTGCTCGTGTACAACAATTACACGGGGGATCCAGTCGTCGGAGCCTTGGTCATTGTTGGAAATAACATGGCCACAGGTATCGTTGCGAATGCCGATGCGACGGGCGTAGCGGTTTTTTCCAATCCGATGCTCAATGCGCCTCGGACGGTCACTATTGCGGGGCATTGTCATAGTCCGATTACGTTCGTCGACGTGCCCGTCGATACCGTCACTGTGTATCTCGATCCGGTGCTCAGCCCTGCGTGCGCCGCGGATGGGGATCCTCCACCAGTCGGCGGCAAACCATCGACCCCCGGAGCCATTCGCGGAGAATTGGTTTGGCAAGGCGGAAGCGAATTCAAAAAGGCGCCGTGGCTCAACATTCCTGCACCAGGTCCCGGCGAGCGGGAAGCGGCCTACGTATTTTTGGCGCAATCCGATGCCACGGCCAAGTTCCAGCTGCCTGCACAATCGACGGCAATCCTTCCGGATTCACCTGGAGATATCGGGTACGAATTTCAACTGAGCACGAATGCTGGCAATCGGGCGCTTTATGCTTTGGCAGGCATTGAAAATACCAATGTTGTTCCTGCTAAATTCACGGCTTATGCGATGGGGACCGTAAAAGGGGTAAGCGTCAAACCGGAAGTCGTCACGTCCGATGTGTACATCACGATGGATCGAACGCTCGATCAAGCGTTGACGATGAACGTCAATCCCCCTGCTCCGGGTCCCAAAGGTCCTGACCGCATGCGAGCAAGTGTATCCGTGATGCTCGGCAATGATGGTTTTGCCATTTTGCCGGCGGGCTACAAATCGCCATTGTTGCCTCTTTCCGGTCCAATTTCATTCGTGGGATTACCGGCGCTCGACGGGTCGCTTGCGGGCAGCACGTATTATTCAGCGGCCCGAGCGGTGACTGGTGCACAAGGGTCAGCGCCTATGTCGGTGGTGGGTCGAGTGCTCACGACGAGCACTTCGGTGAATCCACTTCTCGAAGGTTTCGTGGGCATACCGGTTTTGGAAGTCCCTGTATCTGGTAGTGGTTGGGACGGCCGCCATTTGACGACGAAGTTTGCGAGCGGCGCTTCGGCAATCGATTTGTCGGTCTACGAGATTGGCAGCGGTGATGGCCTTATTCGTTGGACTATCGTCGTCCCGCAAGGCGCTCATTCGATCGAAGTTCCCGACTTGTCGATGCTGGTTTTCCCTGAAGGAGCATTGCCGAAGGGCCCCATTACAATCGGCATCTACGGCGCACGGGTCGATGGGTTTTCCTACGGTGCACTCCGATATCGAAACATTCGTCCCTCGGGCATGACCGCATACTCGCTCGACTACTTCAATTCGTTTCTATGAAACCCCAACGCCAACACCAACGTCGTCATCGTTTCACTCGACGCACCATTACGTCTTTTTTCGTCGTGGCGCTTGCGAGTTGTTTTGATAAATCAACGCGCTGGGAAGAGGTCGAACCGAAACCACCGCCTCCTCCGGCGTGTACCCTCGGGCAACAACGGTGCACGAGCAGCGGTGTCGATATATGTAGCGATCAAGGCTCGGAACTCGGTATTGACTGGACGGTCAAGGAGAATTGCGCGAGCGCCGGTCTGCTTTGCGTGCCCCTTCTTTATGAATGCAAGAAGTGCGTGCCGGATCAATCTGCATGCAATGGGCAAGATGTATTGCGTTGCGACAGTTCAGGCGATGTGACGACGCAGGTCGAAACGTGCGATACGAGCAATGGAGTCGCGTGTCGTGGAGGTGCGTGCACGGATCTCTGTGGGCGAGCACGAGTCGAAAAAAGCAACGTTGGATGTGAATATTGGGCGGTTGATCTCGACAATGCGATGATCGATCCGACGAGCAATGCAGCGGCCCAGCAATTCGCGGTGGTCGTGTCCAATCCCCATCCCGACGTGGCCGTTACCATTCGTATTGCGCAGGACGACGGTGCGCCCGGTAATGCTCCCGCTCCGTACGAAGTGGCGACGGCAGTCATTGCGCCATTTAACTTGGCTGTTTTCAAACTTGGGCCACGCGAAGTCGATGGCAGTCCCGAAGGTGAATACAACACGGGAACGCACACGGCTCTGACGCGTCATGCGTTCCGCGTTCGTTCGGATTTTCCGGTGGTGGCCTACCAATTTAATCCGCTCGAGAATGTTTCCGTTTTCTCGAATGATGCGTCATTGCTGAAGCCGCGCGAAGCATTGTCTTTCGGCAATGAAGGTAGCCTCGTCACGTCTTATGTCGTTGTAGGTTGGCCGCAAACCATTGCGATCACGGACGATCCCGATACCAACTTCAGCTCGAATTATCCCATCAATTTGCGGTCGTTCTTGACCATCGTCGGAACGCAACCATCGACGACGGTTCGCATTAAAACGAAGGCCATGGTCGTTGCTGGTGGTCCGGTCGCTCAAACACCCATCAACGGGGTCATCGAAGCGAAACTCGATGCCTTCGACGTGTTGAACCTCGAAACTGCGGACTTTAATGCAGATTTCACCGGTTCGCTCATTGATGCCGACGCACCGATTGCTGTGTTTACGGGCGGCGAAGCATCGGATGCACCGCATTTCTCGTCTTTGTCGCAACGACGATGCTGCGCCGATCACCTCGAGGATCAGCTCGATCCGATTCGTACAGCGGGAAAAACGTTTGCAATTGCGCACAATCCAAGCCGCACGCGTATGGTTACAGCTGCTGGGGCGCTCACGGCCGAGATTCCCGAACCTGATTACGTGCGTTTCGTCGCTGCATCGAAACACGGGGCCAAGATAACGACGACGTTGCCGCCGCCCGACAACAGCATTGAGTTGAAATGGCTGGGGGACTACCGCGAAATCATTGCGTATCGCGATTTCATGGTGGATAGCACCGAACCATTGATCGTGGCGCAAGTCATGGCCAGCCAAGACGCGGTTGGTGTGAAACGTGGCATTCCGGGCGGAGATCCGAGTTTGCTTATTGTTCCGCCGCTCGAACAAGCGCGTCAAGATTACGTGTTTTTGACGCCCGACAAATACGCATTCGATTACATCTCCGTCGTCGCGCCCGTGGGGGCAGGCGTGTTGCTGGATGGGAAAAAATTGCTGGGCCCCGACGTGTGCGAAGTCGGGCCAGCGGATGGGCTCACAATGGCAGAACGTGGCGAAAAAGGGCCTACGCATTACGTTTATCGTTGCCAGCTGAGCTTCCCGATCATCGATGCGTTGGCCAATCCCGTGCTCGTGTTGCCAGGAAGCCAAAACGACGGCGTGCATAGTCTGCTTGCTGGTGTGCCGATTCTCGTGACGGTGGGGGGATTCGATTCGTACGTGAGTTATTCGTACGCTGCGGGTACTGATTTACGAGCCATTGCTGTGCCGCAATGACGCCGTGACGAAGAAGGCCGGAGCGAGCAGGCAGCTCGCCCCGGCGTGTTTCGGTTACGGATTCGCGGTCACTTGAACAGGTCGCTCATGATGAGAAGCGTTTTGTCCGCCGCTTGAATAGGCGTCAACGCAGTGTCCGCAATGCCCGCCACGACTTGCGTGACGTCGTGGTCGAGTGTGCCCGGTTTCGACCAGACGTCGACTGTCGGAGCCGATATGTACACCGAATAAGAATGATGCTCGGAACCTGGGCGTTCGCCAATGATGTGCAAGATCGCCCGCTTGCTGGTTTTGTCGGCAATGCTGCCATAGAGGATCTCGCCGGCGTGATAACCCGCACGTACGCGGCCCGATGTGCACACGATATGCTCGGGAGCAACTTTGTAAACGCCCCCAGGTACCGCTTCGAGCTGCTTGCGAACTTCGGCCAAATACGGCGCGAGGTGATCCTTGTCGGTGATGGCGAGCGCGTTCAAGCCGTCCGAAATCATGATTTGGACGTTGTAGGCACCAGCTTGTTTGTCGCGTAAGGTTTCGAGCACCTTAACGGCATCTGGCTTGATCATTTCGCCGGTCGGGGGGTGCAGGATGTAATCTTCGCGATTGGCCGATCCGGTCCAAACGGTGACGGCGTTGGCCACTGAATTGGCGAAACCTGCGGGAAGTTCCGCAAAGATGCTCTTTTTGCCGTCTTCGTACAAGAACCGAATGTAGGTATCCATTGCGGGATTGAGGTCCCACGGATTGGTCCCGGTTCCTTCGGCAATAAAGACGCCGCGTTTTTTGATATCGTCCAGGATCTGCTGCGTCGCTGGATCCATCATGATTGCATCGAGCGTGCGCGGATCTCCCTTGGCTTTCAGATACTTGGCATAGACGTATTTGACGTTGCCAAAGTATTGCGTGGGTGATCCATCCATATTGATCACGCCCAAGGTGTTGACGAAAAAATCCCACACTTTGTCTTCGATTTTGTAGCCGAAGTTTTTCCGAATGCGGACGTGATCCTGGTATGCGGTCGTGAGGTACGAGAGCATTGGATCGTTTTTCGTGGGCAAGGCCATGAGGTAGGCGGGATTCGCGGGCATGATTTGTTCGATGCACCAATCGAGATCGTCGAGCGAAACGCTCATGTGCAAGGTCGAGCAAATATCGAGGCCAATGGGCAAACCATGGAGTTTACCCATAACGATGTCTTCCAAGCAGCAACGGACGAGTTGTTCTTTGGTGCGGAAGATCTCGGGGCCGATGAAGCCGGCAACGTCGTTCAAATGAACCCAGGGTGCGACGGGTTTGCCGGCTTTTGCTTGGGCTTCGCCGACGGCTTTGTGTAGAGCTCGGGCAAACCCGTATTTTCGCGATTCGTGGACGACCATGTCGAATCCATCGCCATGTCCGTTTGTCGCGTCAGCACCTTGACCGGTTTCGAAGTACAGACCGTACTTGCCAGAGCGTGTTGCGGCGTGCGCCATCATCTTGGCGACAGTGACGTCGAATGTTGCATTCGCGGCGTCGGTGCTACCAAGGCTTTGGAACCATAAGGCGGTCGAACCGGGGAATTGCTTTTCGACTTCAGCCTGAACGTCGATATGGGCCAAACAACAATGCGGATAGATGTCTTGGAGGCTAAACGTCTCGAGCGCATCTTTGAGCGCCAATTCGATTTGGTGCACGTCGCCAATGATGCTGGAAACGGGGTTGTTGCCGAGCACGACGTCGCCCACGGCAAAGGCCCAGCCGTTAAAGACTTGCCAAATGATGTCCGTCGGATCGTCGGTGGGAGAGTTGGGCTGAATGCGAGCGCCCATGTATCCTTTCGCACCGATGTTCGTACCTGGGAGGGGATTAAAGACGGTTTGTCCGACCTTGGTGAGTTCGTCATTGGTCATGATCTTGACGACCATGCCGATGAGGTCGCTCGGCAGACCCACCATGATTTTTTTGATTTCCGCTTCGGACTTCGTGAGCAGAATCTCCTTGAGCTGCGTCATCGTCATGTCGCGGTTGGCGTCGAGGACGGTGAGGTCGGTCGCGGCCAGGATCGCTTTGTAGACGTTGTCGTCGGCCATGGGTTTGTCCGCGAGCGGACCAACCTTGGTGTTGCCGATGAGGGTGCGTGCGTTGTCGCGTGTGGTCTGGTTGTCCGCGGAAATTCCGAGGGATTCGTCGCCTTCTTTGTACTCGTTGGCGGCGCCGATGACGGCTTTGTAGAAGGTGTGGTCGTACATGCCCTGGATGCGTTGCACATAGGCAAACACGTCTTCGCCGGGCTGAATTTCGGGGATACACACGTAGCCCGCGGTGCACATGATGGGGTTGCCGGAACTGGAGCTGCTGGAGCTGCTGCTCGTCCCGCCTGTGCCTTCTGGTTTGGTGTCACATCCAGCTACGACAGCGGAAACGCCACCGAGGAGCGACAGGACAAACGTTCGTCGCTGCAGAGCAAGCGATGCTGCTTCTTTCGGTTTAGGCACGAGCGAAATGGCAGGACGGGCCTTCGTAAGCGTTCGAGACTGTACGGATTGCCGAGTCAGCGTTTTCATCGTTTTTGCTCCCGACCAAGGTAACGAAAGGATGCGTTTGCCGTGACAAG
>JANORL010000783.1:0-13026 GCA_031415295.1 Polyangiaceae bacterium
TGCCGCAACGCGTCGTTACGCTGATTTCTAGCGCGGAGGCGACGGTGATGAACAAGGGGCTACGGCGACGATTCGACTTGAAGAAGAGCCTGTTTTTGCTGCCGAACATGATCACGCTGACGAGCATTTATTGCGGATTCGACAGCATCCGCACCTCGGCGACGGCGCAGACCGAAGCGGGCTTTTACCGCGCTGCGTTGCTCATCGTGTTTGCGATGTTTTTCGACACACTCGATGGGCGCGTGGCCCGAGCGACGAAGACACAGAGTGCGTTTGGCCTGCAGATCGATTCGCTGGCAGACGTCGTGTCGTTTGGCGTGGCCCCCTCGCTGCTCGTGTTCCAGTGGCAGTTGCAGCGACTTGGAACGCCGGGACTCGTCGTTGCCTTCTTGTTCACCGCAGCAGGTGCTGTGCGTCTTGCGCGCTTCAACGTCCTCAGCATGGGTGATGGCGGCAAACCCTCGAAACCCTCCAAGTACATCGTCGGGTTGCCCATTCCCGGTGCCGCGGGCGTTCTCGTCGCGATTGTCCTGGCAAACCACTCTGCGGGCGGCATCATCGGAGGCGCTGAATATGCCGTGCTGATGCTCGGCGTTACGCTCGCCTTATCCCTCTTCATGGTGTCGACGATTCGTTTCCGCTCCTTCAAAGAGCTGCGTTTTAATGCGGCGACCGCCATGCTCGTCACGTTTGTCGTGCTTTCCAGCGTGTTTGTCTCCGTGAAGATGCAGCCCGCGTTTGTCCTGTTATGGCTGCTGGGCTGTTACCTCTCGTTTGGCGTGTTCGAGTCTCTTTGGCAGTTGCCCCATCGTCTCCGTCAGGCAGCCATCGCCCGTGATTCCAGCCCGCCTCCTGCTCCCACGGCTTGACCCTCTTTGCCCTTTTTGCAAAACGAGTACACTCCGGCCTCCTCCATGAGAAATCGTGTGTTCTTCCCGCAAATAGCCCTAGATGAATGGCTTGCGGAAACGCGTGTCGAATTGCTCAACGACGAGTTGATGGTCAAGAGCGAAAACCGCAAGTACCGCATCATCGAAGGGATTCGCGTGTTGCGCGAAGTGAGCGGTTCAGCCGATGGGCACGAGCTTGTTGGCACAGTGAAATCCAAAGCGTTCTTGGTCGAACTAGGGGCGGAACTTCTCGAATCGTCGATGATTCTGGGCGACAACGCGTACGACGTCGTCCCAGGATTCGTGGGCGCGCTGATCGGTGCACCCGCGTCTCAACAAGCGCCATTGTCTGCGTCGCCGACGCCGCCGCCCGTCTCGACGGACGAAGATTTACTCGCGGCGTTTTTGGCAACAAAGCTTTGAACTCCACCGTTCTTCGTCACTTCGTTCGCCCTGTCGCGTCGTCTCGAACGCGCTACCTTCACCGCCGATGACGCACGTTCTCTCCTTGGCCACGTTCTTCGTGGCGGCGCTCCTGTATGGCGCGGCCAGCGTGCTGTTTTTTCTCGATGTTGCCCGGAAAAACCTGCCCCACACAACGGATACCGGTAATCGTTCTGTAGTCCGAACCGACTCTCCCCTGGCGCATCGAATATCGCCTCTGCTGCTCGGCTCCGCGGCGTTCGTACACCTCGCGTATGTCACGTTTGCGAGTTTGGTGGCGCGGGTTTGTCCGGTCAACTCCGTGCATTTTTCGCTCTCGATTTCGGCAATTCTTGCTGTCGTCGTCTACCACGCGGCCCGGCGCCGTTATCGAATCGATGCCATCGGTGTACTGCTCGCTCCTTTTGGATTGGCGACCATTCTCGGCACGTTTTTCCTGGGCGAACCTGCGCATGCCAGCTCGCTCGGCGCCCCGTTTCTCGCCCTTCACGTGATGGCCAATCTCGTTGGAGCAGCCTTGTTTCTGCTCGCTGGAGGTTCGTCTCTTCTGTATTTGGTTCAAGAACGTAGGATCAAGCAAAAACACGCTCAAGGTCGGATCCGCCACCTCCCTCCGCTCGAAGTGCTCGACCAAGCAGGTCATCGTTTTCTCGTCGCCGGCTTCCCATTGCTCACCCTCGGCATTCTCACCGGTACGATTTGGGCTCGAAATCTCGAGACTGGAACGGTCGATGAGATTCTGCGTTCAGTCCTCGGATACGCGACGTGGTTCGTGTTTGCCTCGGTGCTTCTCTTGCGCGCTGCCGCGGGATTCCGGGGGCGACGTGCGGCATACGGCACGATCATCGGTCTGCTCTGCGTCGCTGCCGTGCTCGTCATTTATCTCGTACGACCCGCTTTGCGGATCGGAGGCTAGGCGGGCGTGATCGTCGTCGTTGGTCTCTCACACAAGACGGCACCGATCGCCGTGCGCGAGCGTTTGGCCGTTGGTCGAGACGAACTACCACGTTTGCTCGACCAGCTCGTCATGGGCGACGCTGTAAATGAAGTCGTCGTGCTTTCGACGTGCAATCGAGTCGAAGTATTTGCTGCGCCAACGATTGGACAACCCCTCGATACGACCCGATCATTCGTGTTGTCCAAACTCGTAGCCATGGGTGGGGACATCGCGCGTCAACATTTGCAGGCCAAAGACGGCAAGGAAGCGATTCATCATCTTTTTCGTGTCGCGTCGTCGCTCGATTCCCTCGTCATCGGCGAGCCGCAGATCCTCGGACAGCTCAAGGACGCCATCGTTGCTGCGCGAGAAGCCAAGACGCTCGGACAAACCTTGGGTAAAGTGATGTTGCGGGCCATTCGCGTCGGCAAACGAGTTCGGAACGAGACCGCCATTGGTGCGGGGCAAGTATCGGTTTCGAGCGTGTCCGTGGACCTGGCGCAAGAGATCTTCGGTGACTTGCGTGGTCGCAAAGCGGCGCTCGTCGGGGCGGGTGAAATGGCCGAAGCTGCGGCGCGACTTCTGGCGAAAGCCGGAGCAAAAATTGTCGTGCTCAACCGCAGTCCAGCACGGGCAAATGCACTTGCGGAAGATGTTGGTGGCGAACCGCGAACGATGGCCGATCTCGAGAGAACGTTGACCGAAGTGGACATCGCCATCGCGTCGACATCGAGTCCCACGCACGTGATCACGCTGGACCTCGTCAAACGTGTACGTAAAGCGCGTCGAGGTCGAAGTTTGTTTCTGATCGATATTGCCGTGCCTCGGGACATCGACCCAGCTGTGAACGAACTCGACGGCGTCTACCTCTACGACGTCGATGACCTGTCTCGTATCGTTGCGGAGTCGCTCGAAGGACGAGCAGTCGAAGCTGTCCGAGCCGAACAGATCGTTGCTGAAGAAGCGATCGCTTTCGAGCAATGGACGCGCGAACGCGAGTTCACTCCGACAATCGCCAAGATGTTTGCCCGTACGCGTGGCGTGTTGGCATTGGAGCTCGAACGTAGTTTGGCCGGGCGTCTAAAGCATCTCGGTCCAGCCGAAAAAGAGGCACTTGCGGCAATGATTGGAGCTGCAACCAACAAGCTCTTGCACGGGCCTGTAAGTCGACTCCGTGAACTTGCTCGAGATGCGCGCGCCGAAGTCTATGTCGACGCCGTCCAGGATCTTTTCGAACTTGCAAACGTCGACGTCTCCGCTGGCGATACTGCCGCGAGCGAGCAGCCGCTCGTTCTCGACGAAATGGATGACGAACTTCGAACGCATGAAAGTCACGGCTCTCGACCCTCCGTGCCTGACGCGATGGAAGAAATGAAGGATCACCTCGCATGATGAATCGTTTGATTCTCGCCACGCGTCGTTCCGCGTTGGCTCTCGCGCAATCGCGCGCTTTTGCACGTGCGCTCATGCAAGCGACTCCGGGGTTGCAGATCGACGAACTCGAGATCGTGACCCAAGGCGATCGCATCCAAGATCGGCCGCTCATCGATATCGGCGGCAAGGGCCTCTTCATCAAGGAACTCGAAGAAGCGTTGCTCGAAGGGCGCGCGCACATCGCCGTGCATTCCTACAAAGACGTGCCGGCTGAAATCCCACCTGGGTTTGCGATCGCGTGTGTACCCATGCGCGAGGATCCACGCGACGTCCTTGTCTCGACAAACTCCATCAAGCTTGCGGATCTGCCACGAGGAGCACGCGTGGGAACGTCGAGTTTGCGGCGAGCCGTTGCGCTTCGAGTGGTTCGTCCGGACTTGGTGATCGTCCCGTTGCGAGGCAACGTCGACACGCGTTTACGCAAGCTCGAAGAAGGGCAAGCGGAAGGGATCGTGCTTGCGCGTGCAGGCCTCGTGCGATTGGGCATCGAACATCGCGCAACGGAAGTGCTCGAACCGGAAGTCATGCTTCCGGCCATTGGGCAAGGGGCATTGGCGGTAGAGATTCGTGCATCGGATGAAGCGACACGTGAGGTTCTCGCGCCCCTCACACATTGTGAAACGGAAGTTTGTGTCGCTGCGGAACGAGGCGTAATGGGATCGCTTGGTGCCGACTGTCGCACGCCAGTTGCGGCACATGCAGTGCGACATGGCGAAACGTTGTGGCTTCGCGCGATGGCCGCTGAAGCGGATGGAAGCGATGTACGCATGGGGGAACGAAAAGCTTCGTGGTCAAACGATATCGCCCTGGTTCGGCGCATGGGTCAGGATCTTGGGCTCGAGCTCTTGCATCGTCGTGCGGGTTGACGGTTCGGTCTGACGATGCGTGGTTCCATAGCGATTGTGTTGCACGCGCACCTGCCGTGGGTGCGTAGTCCCGAGCATCCGCAATCGCTCGAAGAGCGCTGGTTATACGAAGCGCTTTGGGAATCGTATCTGCCGCTCATCGATGTCTTCGACAGACTCGTGAACGACGGCGTCAAGGCTCCAGTGACTTTGTCCGTCTCGCCAACCTTGGCGGCGATGTTTGCCGACCCGCTTCTTCGACAAAGGTTTGTCGCGCACATCGATCGTCTGGAACGACTCGTCGAACGTGAAGTCGTTCGGACGCGTTCGTCGCCGGATGTTGCGCGGGTCGTCGCGTTTTACCAAGAGCGGTTGCGTCGCATGCGCGCGACATGGATGCGTATCGGTGGCGATGTTCTTGGTGCTCTCGTGCGACTCGAACGAGCGGGAGCGATAGAGCTTTTGACAACGTGTGTGACGCATGCCTACTTGCCGGCCCTCACCCCGTCCTCCGTTCGTGCGCAGATCGAGCTAGGACTACGCGCGTTCGAGTCTTTTACGGGGCATCGACCGCGGGGATTGTGGTTGCCCGAGTGTGCGTACGATCCTTCGATTTCGAAAGAGATTGTCCGGGCAAATGTCGCGTACACAGTGCTCGATGCGCACGGTGTCGAGCTTGCTGAGCCGCGGCCGCTTGCTGGCATGTTCGAACCGATATTGGCCCCGTTTGGTGTCGCATTTTTCGGCCGTGATCCGCACGCGTCTCGGGACGTATGGTCGCGTGAAGTTGGGTATCCCGGTCATCCCGAGTATCGCGATTTCTATCGCGACATTGGATTCGACCTAGACGAATCGCAACTCGATGGAGAGGTTGGTCCGAATGGAACTCGGCTCCTGACGGGCCTGAAGTACCATCGCGTGACGGGAGTTTGTGCGGACAAACAGGTTTGGAATCCGAAACAGGCTGAAGCTCGAGCACGGTTGGATGCCGAGCACTTCGTGGCCGAGCGGATACGTGCGTTGGTCGAGCGAAACGAACCACGAGGCCGATCCTTGGTCGTTGCACCTTTTGACGCCGAATTGTTCGGGCATTGGTGGTTCGAAGGGCCGAACTTTCTCGAGCACGTATTACGTACGCTCGATGCGTCGAAAAGTGCGACGGGCGTCATCGCGTCGACCCTTGGCGGATACCTCGAAGAGCACTCGGAACTCGTCGTGGCTGAACCGATGGCCTCGTCGTGGGGCGAGGGAGGGTTTGGCGACGCATGGCTAGGAAGATCCCTCGATACGCAAGCTGGTCCCGACATGTCGCCCGCGCACTTGATTCGGCACTTGCGTCATGCAGAGAAAACCGTGCGTCGTGCGGTTGCAACGCGTGGACACGTGGGAGGAGTGGCTGGTCAAGCCATTAACCAGGCGATCGTGGAACTCTTGTTGCTCGAGTCGAGCGATTGGGGATTCATGCTGCGTCGAGGGGACATGGCGCGTTACGCGACGAGCCGTGTGCAAGCGCATGCGAGCCGCGTAGAGCGCTTGTGTAGGCTCGTTGAACGCGGCTGGATCAATTTGGAGGACGAGCGATGGATCACGCGCTTGCGTGAGCACAATCCGTTTCTCGCGCAGCTCGACGCGCGACGTCTTCGCGAGGTCTTCGAACCTGACGACGGATGAGCGAATGCATGCGTGGAGAGTCTAGCCACCACGGCGCCATGAGTTGACAGCGCGTGCGGTCGGCGGTGAGGATTCCCTCATGCATCGAATCGCTTTGATTGCGCTGGGTTGTTTGGCAAGTGGAGTTATTTTTGCGGCTTGTTCGGACGGCGAAAAAGGGACCACGTCGTCATCGGGCATGAGTTCGTCATCTGGTACCGGCGGCATGGGAGGAGCTGGCGGAACAGAAGTCAGCAGTAGCAGCGGTAGCGGTAGCAGCAGCGGCACTGCCGGTGGTGGCGCCGGGGGCTGTACGGTCGTCGAGCAGTGTGCTGCAAGTGGTCCATGTAAAACCGTGGCTTGTGTTAACGGGGCGTGTGTAGAAGACCTTGCGCCTGCGGGAACGATGATCACGACCGCGGCAACGACAGGCGATTGCAAGCGTCGCGAGTGCGATGCCAGCGGGAACGCCGTCGAGTCGATCGATGACAATGACAAACCCGTGGATTACAACATTTGCACACTTGATTTGTGCACCAACGGAGTTCCGAGTAACCCCGGCGATGCGTCGAAGGAAGGAGCGCAGTGCGGTTCAGGTCAAACCCAGTGTGCAATGGGCAAGTGTGCAGGTTGCAAGTCGAACGGGAACTGTCCATCGGGTGGAGCTTGCGACAAACCCATGTGTGATGGGCAAGAGGTATGCGGTTTCGTCGTCGACGTGGGCAAACTCGTCTCGAACGCCGACCCGAGCGACTGTTTCTTGAAGCGGTGCGATGCGATGGGTGATGTCGTGACTGTGGGAACGTCGGGCGAGACGCCGCTTGCGGACGGCAACGAGTGTGACGTTGAAGTTTGCGGATCGAACGGTATCGAGCACAACTCGGTTCCGGATGGCACGACGTGTGGAGGGGCGACCGAGTGTCATCCGCGCGTGTGCATGAGCGCGTCGTGTATCGATGGGCCGTTTCCAGGTAACGAAACGAAGACGTCAAACCAGATGGCTGGCGATTGCAAGAGCGAGGTGTGTGACGGTGCGGGAGCGGTTGTCCAGATAAACGACGACGCGGACCTGCCCGGTGATTCCACTCCAGGCGATTGTACGATCGTGAAGTGTACCAATGGCGTTCCCGGCATGGGATCGGCTCCGGCAGGGACCTCGTGCACGCAGCCGAACATGTTGCCGGGTACGTGCAGCGTCACGGGTGTGTGCTCGTGACCTGACGTAGAGGGTGTTTTACGGGCGTCGCGAGCGTTGTAAGGCTAGGGAGGACGACGGAAGCGTACATCGTACGCTGAGTAAGTCCGACCGACGCCTTGCAACGCGTAGCAGCCTGTAAAACACCCTCTCAGAACGTGGCGCGTAAAGCTGCCGAGGACGGGCCGACGACGAGTTCGAGGCTCGTTTTCGGTGCTTCTGGTGCAGTGGGTAACGAAGGTTGGTCCGCGGGTTTGTCTTTGACCGGTTCGCGTTTGCCACCGATGATCCAGAGCGGAATACCGACACCGATTGCGACGAATCCAGTGACGAGGGTGACGACACCAACGGCGAGTTGCGTTTCGTCAGCGCGTGTTTCGCAGACTGTCACGCCAAACCCTGGTTGGTTGCAGTAGATCGGGATCTGATCGGCTGCCGTGCTTGCGACGGCGGATCCGATGAGTACGCCGAGGATGCCGCCCGTCGTCAAGAGAACGCCCCCGACCATCATGCCCGGGTTGTGGCGTTGAAATTGCGGCGGCGGAGGACCTGCGGGAGGCCCGTAATAAGGCCCGTAGCCGTAATAGGGCGGATAACCTTGTGGAACAGGACCGTAGCCTGGTGGGGTTTGTCCGTAGTCACCCGGCGGAGGCCCGTAACCTGGCGGAGGTCCGTATCCTGGTTGCGGCGCATAACCTGGCGGAGGCGTGTATCCCGGCGGCGGTCCGTATCCTGGTTGCGGCGCATAACCTGGCGGAGGCGTGTATCCCGGCGGAGGCGTGTATCCCGGCGGAGGCGTGTATCCCGGCGGAGGCGTGTATCCCGGCGGAGGCGTGTATCCCGGCGGAGGCGTTGGCCCCATGGGTGGCGCCTGCGGAGGAGGCGGCAGTGCCGTTGGTGGCGCTTGCGGAGGCGGCGGCAGTGCCGTTGACGGTGGCATCGCTGTGGTGCCAGGCGGAGGTTGCGCTTGGGCAAACCCGATCGAGCTGAGCAGCAGTGTGGATAACAGGCTCACGCACACGAGTGCGGCGCGTGTACGAGAGGGCGGTGCCGATCGCGGCAGCGCGAAGTGTGCGGGCGTGAGCATCGTGATGAGTCCTTTCGATCGAACGTTGCGCGGCGGGAGAGCTCGATCCAGCGCAAGGTTCAGAGAATAGCGGAAAGAATGACGACGGGGCTACTGCGAGAGCGGAGTACGACGCGAACACCGCTCATTCGTAGTCATCGGTCTTGACGGGAACTGGCTTCTTGGGCGCCGTTGGGCTGGTTGGCTTCGGTGCCGCGGTCGCTTTGGGCGCCTTGTCATTTGTTCCGTGCTGATCTTTCGTCTTCTTCGCGGACGGCTCATCGATAGGCGCGGGTTTGTCTGTTGGAACCGCTGAAACGACTGTCGTTGGCGCGGTCGTCGCGGCGGTTGGTGGCGGCGCGATCACGACGGGTGTCGGACGTGGCAGTTCGACGGGTGTCAGAGCTGCATCGATCCGTTTTTCCGTTTGTTTTTCCGAGGTATTTGTAGTGGGTTTGTCTTCCTGTAACAGCGGCGGAGAAGGCTTGCGCGTTGCAAAATACGCGATCAGCGCGGCGACGGCGATGAGTGCGGCGAACGCGAGGAACACTTGATCGCGGCTAGGTTTCTTTTTCGCCACAGCTGCGGGCGGAGTCGAATCGCGTCGTTCGACGGTTGTCGTGGATTCGGCTGCCTTGACGACGTTTTTGGGGCCGGTGCGTTTGGGGCGACGTACTGCGGCTTCTTTGGGCGCGATCGGTGCAGGTTCCGGTTTGTTCGGGCTACTCGTCGGTGCGGTCGCTGCGGCCGGCGTGGGCGTCGCGATTTGTGGAGCGGAAGCGGTGCGGGGTTTGGCACTTCGCGCGCGCATTTCCTTGCGCAGCGCTCGGGACGGCTTTTTACTCACGATCTGACGCTACTCGAAGCAAGTTCGTTCTGGCAAAACCCCTGCACTTTGGGGTATGAAACCCAAGCCGCGGCACAATGTCGCGCCGATGTCTTGACACACCAACGTCCCCGAGTATCTTCCGCGTCCCCTTTCCGGGTTAGAACGATCCACCATGCCGACCATTAGCCAGCTCATTCGAAATGGCCGTGAAGCCGCTCGTTACAAGACGGCCTCTCCTGCGCTTAAGTCCTGCCCGCAACGCCGTGGCGTCTGCGTTCGTGTCTACACGACGACGCCCAAGAAGCCGAACTCGGCTTTGCGTAAGGTTTGTCGCGTGCGCCTCACGAACCAGATGGAGGTCACGAGCTACATCCCGGGCGAAGGGCACAACCTTCAAGAGCACTCTGTCGTGCTCATCCGTGGCGGCCGCGTGAAGGACCTGCCGGGCGTGCGTTATCACGTCGTGCGTGGGACCTTGGACGCGTCTGGCGCGGCCGGTCCCAGCTCCACCAACAAGGCGACCCGCAACCGCAAGCGTTCGAAGTACGGCGTCAAGCGTCCGAAACGCTGAACGCGTCCGCGAGCGTCATCGATTTCCAATTCGTGATTTTAGGAAGTAGCCATGCCTCGTCGACGTGAAGTACCGAAGCGAAGAATCATTCCGGACCCCAAGTTCAAGGACAAGCTCGTCGCCAAGTTCACCAACTCGCTCATGTTGAGCGGGAAGAAAGCGACTGCTGAAGCCATCCTGTACGGCGCGTTCGATGTCATTCGCGACCGTTTCAAGGAAGAACCCATCGATGTCTTCCGCAAGGCTCTCGACAACGTCAAGCCGAAGCTCGAAGTGAAGAGCCGACGCGTCGGTGGTGCCACCTATCAGGTGCCCGTCGAGGTTCGTCCGGAACGTCGTGTCGCGTTGGCGATGCGCTGGCTCGTGACGTACTCGCGTTCGCGTGGCGAAAAGACCATGCGTGAGCGACTTGCGTCCGAGTTCATCGATGCTGCGCAAAATCGCGGCAATGCGGTGAAAAAGAAGGACGACACGCACAAGATGGCGGAAGCCAACAAGGCTTTCGCGCACTACCGCTGGTGACATTCGTGTCGTGAGCTCGGGATTGGGGCAAAGGTTGCCGAAAGCGACCCAAAGCCCCAAGTCATCGAGCGTAGGGTGGGTGAAGTCGCGTGCGACTCCGCCTCTGGGACCAACGAAGCAGGGAGACACATCGACCGAGATGGCACAGGCGACATAAGGATCGGGTTACGAGCCTCGAAAAAAAAGGCGGCGCAACATGGGGTAAAACCCGCGCTGCCGGCGAACGTACCCCGACACCCTCTCCAGATTTCAAAGCTCACCAAACGGTGGTGAGCAGGGCTGGAGAGGGTGTCGTGCGTTCGGGGTTCGTAGTGACAAACCAGACCGAAAGACGCCAAAAGCTGCATCGAGCGAAAAGCCTACCGGAAACGAAGGAACCCAATGGCACGCGACTTCAGTTTAGAACGCACGAGAAACATCGGGATCATGGCCCACATTGATGCGGGCAAGACCACGGTGACCGAGCGGATCCTCTATTACACCGGCGTCAACTACAAGCTTGGCGAAGTGCACGAAGGTGCCGCGACCATGGACTGGATGGTCCAGGAGCAAGAGCGGGGCATCACCATCACGGCGGCCGCGACAAACTGCTTTTGGGAACCAGTCGATGGTCCCTTCAAAGGCATCATGCATCGCGTGAACATCATCGACACGCCAGGTCACGTCGACTTCACGATCGAAGTCGAGCGCAGCTTGCGTGTGCTCGATGGTGCCGTCGCCGTGTTCGATGGTGGCAACGGAGTCGAGCCACAGAGTGAAACGGTGTGGCGCCAGGCGGACAAATACAAAGTTCCGCGCATTGCGTTCATCAACAAGATGGACAAAGTCGGTGCCGACTTCGAGATGTGTGTCGAGTCCTTAAAGGACCGCCTCGGAGCCAACGCCGTTCCTATTCACTATCCGCTCGGTACGGAAGATCAGTTCCGTGGCGTTATCGATCTCGTGCGGATGGAAGCCGCAACTTTCGATGAAGAATCGAAGGGTCAGAAGTACGCGTGGGACGAAATTCCTGCGGATCTGTTGCCGCGTTGCCGCGAACTTCGCGACGGTCTCATCGAGGCGTGTGCGGATGCCAGCGACGCGGTGATGGAGAAGTTTGTCGCGGGCGATAACGCATCGGTTACTGCTGAAGAACTCTACGCAGCGATTCGTTTGGGAACGATCGGGTTCAAGTTTGTCCCGGTGCTCTGCGGATCGGCCTTCAAGAACAAGGGCATTCAGCTCTTGCTCGATGCGGTGCTGCAGTACCTCCCGTCGCCGGTCGACATTCCCCCCGTGCAAGGAACGGATCCGGACAAGAAAGACAAAGTCGTCACGCGTAACGCGAGCGACAAGGAGCCGTTTGCGGCGCTGGCGTTCAAGGTGATGAACGATCCCTTCGGTCATCTCACGTATTTCCGCGTGTATTCGGGCACCGTCGAAAGCGGCGCGAGCGTTCTGAATTCGACGCGTGGTAAACGGGAGCGGTTTGGCCGAGTGCTCCGCATGCATGCGAACAAGCGCGAAGAGATCAAGACTTGTTACGCGGGCAATATTTACGCGGTCGTAGGACTTCGGGATACGCGCACGGGCGATACGCTTTGCGACGACAAACATCCCGTGGTGCTCGAGCGTATGGAGTTTCCCGATCCGGTCATTTCGATCGCGATCGAGCCAAAGACGAAGGCTGACCTCGACAAACTGGGGGTCACTCTTCAGAAGCTGATGTTCGAGGATCCTTCGTTTCGTACGTACACAAACGAAGAGACGGGTCAGACGATCATTGCGGGGATGGGCGAGTTGCACCTCGAGATCATCGTCGACCGGTTGAGACGTGAGTTCAAAGTGGACGCCAATGTTGGCAAGCCCGAAGTGGCCTATCGCGAGACGGTGCTTCGCAAAGCAACCGACGTCGAGGGGCGTTTCGTAAGGCAAACCGGCGGACACGGACAATATGGTCACGTCGTGATCGACGTCAGCCCTGCGCCGCGAGGCGCGGGGTTTGTCTTCGTGAACGACATTGCTGGTGGCATCATTCCCAAAGAATTCATCTCTTCTATCGAGAAGGGGATTCGGGAAGCGCTCGGGCGCGGGGTGCTGGCCGGTTATCCAATGGTCGATGTCGAAGTGCGTTTGCACTTTGGCAGCTACCATGAGGTTGATTCATCGGGCCCTGCCTTCGAGGTAGCGAGTTCGATGGCTTTCCAGGATGGAGCTAAACTTGCGGGGCTCGTCCTCCTGGAGCCGGTGATGGCAGTCGAGGTAGTTTGCCCCGAGCAATACCTTGGCGACGTCATTGGTGACCTGAATTCACGCCGCGGAAAAATTGTCGACATGGGTCATCGGGGTAATGCGCGCGTGGTGCGTGCTGACGTTCCGCTGGCAACCATGTTCGGTTACGCGACCGACGTTCGATCGAAGACGCAGGGTCGCGCAACGCACACGATGCAGTTCTCCAATTACGCACCAGTTCCTGCCGCGATCCAGGATGAGATCGTTGCCAAGCAGCGAGGATAGAAGGCCATGGCCAAAGAGAAATTTAATCGAACCAAGCCCCACGTGAACGTCGGCACGATCGGTCACATCGATCATGGCAAGACCACACTTACGGCAGCGCTCGTCAAGGTCCAGTCGAAGAAGAAGCTCGCCAAGGCGATTTCGTAC
>JANORL010000784.1:0-3903 GCA_031415295.1 Polyangiaceae bacterium
GCGACATTTCGAGCAAAAACCGACAAGCACACCTTGGAACGTGCGATAACCCAGAGTTTGGGACAAAACCTCATTCGGTTATGCCGAAATGATTTTCAACGTTCACTGTTCATTCTGGCGTCGAATCGGACGGATCTTTTCGAACGCATTCATGAGGAAATCGAACGTTCCCATCGCGGGTTGGCAATTTTGCAAGAATTGCCGCTTCCAAGTCCCGAAGTGAAAGAGCGTATCGTCCGGACCAATACGAACCGGTTGAATAACGTTAGTTACTGGTTTTGTCTCGATGCCGCAGGCCCGGACGAAAAAAAACGCGTCTACAATGCATTCAAGCAACCAGACGGATTCACGAACTCCTTCATTGCCGTAGATAATGCCCTGAAGACGCGGCGGTCCGGTCCTCCCGCTCATCGGAACACAATGACGCTCGTTACACTCGGCACGGGCCTGAATGACGTTCGCAGTTTCGTTGATACTATCTTTTGTGGTGAAAATGGCGTCGTTCCTACTCCGACTTACTTGGGAACCCACATAGCTTGTTGGCATTTGCGCGAATGGGCATCGCTCATCACGAACGGTGACGCAGAGCAAGCGCGACGCGCGGAACTGACGGAGTCCGAGTTTTCCTTGTCATGGCTTGCATTGGGGCCTGCGGCTGTCGTGGCGTTGTGCGAAGACATTCAACCCGGTGATCTCGGACAGCGGATTCTCGTCGAAGGAATCACGAAGGCATCATCGAATCAGGACCGGAAAGCTTTTCAAACGAAGCTTCAGGAACTCGATACCCAGCTTTTTTCAATCGCGCCGAATAGCTCGCAGGAAAAGTGGTGGGCGAGTTTTGACAATCTCGGTCAGCGTCGCAGTACGCTTTACGAACCACAATTGGCCAATCGAGCCAAGGCCGCCGGATTTCAATATGGCGTTGGCATTCCCGGAGCTTCCGACGTGCGTCCCGACATCATCGTTTCACCATACAAACCATGTACCGTGATGAACGCACCAGACGAAGGAAGAATCAACGACACGATCCGGCGTGATTGTCACACCGTAGAATTTACCGCATTTCTTGGTCCTAAACTCGACACACTCCAAAAGTACATTCTGGAGAAGGCGACGCGTTACGCTCTCATGCTCGAATCGCTGTAATGTCACGGGACGTCGGCCCTGACACTCAAAGCGCCGCCGGCTTCGCCACTTCCTTCTCCCGCATACGAATGCGCGCGGCGATTTGTTCGGCGGTCTTCAATAGCACGTCTTGCGGAATGGCTGCTCCTTTAGGTCGCACCATTCCGTAACCCACTTCGTACAGTTCCGTCTGGATCGGTGGGGGCGGATTGCCCTTTCCTTTGGCTCCAATGCCTATGGAAAAGAAAACCCTGTCGCGCCCAAATTCGATCCACACGATCTTGTCCTTCGTCGCAGAAAAATTGACGACCGGCCAGCCATTAAAGTCGTCAGCCAATGACAAACCATTGAGTAACGCCCCCAAGTCAGCTGCCGGCGGTGTGCCTGGATGCGCGATGGTATCCGGATCCTCCGCTTCGCTCGGTGCAGCACTGTCTGCCGGCGCCACCGCCGAGATTGTACTGGACGAACCTTGGGCCAGCACGAACAGCACCAGCAAACCCAGGAGGACGACCGCGGCGAATTGGGCTCTACGGCCCGGCGTTTTTGATGAATTCGAGGGGATGACGGACATGCGCAAACGCCAGGGAAAGGCAAATTTGCCCTGGCGTCAAGCCACTCGCGCTGCGGGCCCCACATCGAGTTGCGATGTGCGCCGAATGCCCGACTGTTCTTCTCTTTTGCGTGCTTCGCGTAGGGCGACGACGAGGCGTAGGGCCAAGTCCGCGGTCATCCACGACGTCGGCAAACGCGGCACAAACGTAATGGCCCGCTCCGACGAACGACGACCACGTTGACTCTTGCCTTGTTCCACCACCGTCTTTAGTGCTTCTTCACAGGGCGACCCCATTGCCACGCGTAAAATCACCTCAGGGATGTGCACCGCCGATTCCGATGATGGAACGGAGACGACGCCGATTTCCAACCCGACAAACCCCGTCAGAGGTGCACGAGGAACAATGGCTAGGCGCATTTCGTCAGGCAATGCTGAACCTTCGGGCACGCGAATGCGCGGAATTATGCGTACATCCTCGCCTGATTTACGCATTGCTTTGCGAAAACGTTTGGCCACCGTAGTCAAGAATGGTTTTGCGTACGTAACGGCGTCTTGAGGAATGTCGGACAAACGCCCCGTGCAAAAGATCGCAATGATCACGACGGTATCGAACCCCAGCAAATACGCGTGATACATCGACCGCTCGGAAACGAACCATACGCCGACACCTACAAGCACAAGGGTCGTGAAAAGAAGCGCCTTGCCGATTCGTGTCGACGCGTCGAGCCATGTACCGGTTCGTCGCGGCAAATGAGCAAACGCTTCTTCCTCGGTAATGGACAACCACGTTCCCGGTCCACGCAATCGCGAAACCGAAGGAACCGTTGGCGCGCGATGTATCGACAATGCAGCCGCCAGGGCCACGAAAATGGCCCCGAGCGTACCCGTACGCAAAAACAATTCGAGCACCAAACCTGCAACGAGCGACAGACCTGCAGCAACCGAACGAACATACATCGGAAGCGGAATCAAGGGCCGCGCGTCAGCTCCAGCAGCGGCCGTCGTGCGCAAGACTTCGCGCGATTTCAACGCGACGAGCAGTGAATACAAGACAAACACGAGACCCGCCCCGAGAAAAAGCAAATCACGTCGCGCGGGCGTTACCGAGGAAGGTGCCGCAGGCGCAGTTGCGTCGTCCAGTGCCGTTTTGGTGGCGGTCACGTCGAGCGCACGTGCATCGAACCGCACCCGCCATGATACAGCTTCGCCTTTGGGCGCATAAGGTCGCAGCAATTCGAGTTCGTCGCGTCCAGTCCCGCGGCG
The DNA here is from genome assembly GCA_031415295.1 of Polyangiaceae bacterium. Classification (GTDB taxonomy): domain Bacteria; phylum Myxococcota_A; class Polyangia; order Polyangiales; family Polyangiaceae; genus Polyangium. The sequence continues at coordinate 2,945 of JANORL010000784.1, forward strand.
CAACGTCGACAACGTCGACGCTTGTGGTGTTGTCGCAGCTGGTTCCCCATTTTCGACAGGTGTCGCTTCCTCCGGGCGTGGCTCCGTCGGACCCGATGGCAAAATGAACGTAGCCCGCGCCGAATCAAATCCATCATTCCAAGACAAACCCGACCAACGCAAGTGCGCCATCGAGCCATCACGACGGATGAGACCGCGTCGGAACAATTCCGTTTTGTAATGGAGGATCAAAACATAGACGCCGCGAGACAAACCCTTGTCCGCATCGAAACGAACGCGCATCACCGTTGGGTCTTTCGAGCCATCTTCTTGCGTGTGATTCGACGGCGGTAACATTTCAATGGTCACAGGCTCGGCTTGTGCAAGTGACCCACCAGCGGCATCTTTTCCCGGGACGACGTAACCATCCGTTTCGGGAACAGCGTCAGGGTCAACACCGCGTAGGTCGAGCGCTCGTAACGGGCCACCCGAAATACGAAGCGTAATCTTGTGTTCGACACGTGCCGAGCCGTCTTTGGCCACCTCGACGCGGACATCATCGCCAGCGGTGCGAGCATCGACCCACGCGAGCACAGGGCGAGGCAGGGCGAGGGAACCAAGTGCCAAAACAGCAGCGAATAGCGATGTTCGCCGGGCGAACCGGATGAGCATGCCGCAGACCTCGCACAGGCCGAACGACAGGGCCAAGTTTTGTGTTAGAGCGTGTCCAGCTGGGTTTCACCCAGGCCCACGAGGGGCTTCGCGCCCCTCGACCCGCGCCAGGCAGAGGCCTGGACCAGGTATTGAATTGACCGCGATGCGGTCAATTCAAACAGGAGCAAGAGATGAAAGCGGATCAGAACGATCTTTGTGGGGGGTTGGGGGGCGTAGCCCCCCATCGTAAACTGGCTAGAGTGCAAGAGTGGGGTCGCGATGCGTGCCCGACTAATGCACTGACAAGGGCCGTTCGAGCTTAAGCG
>JANORL010000785.1:0-3414 GCA_031415295.1 Polyangiaceae bacterium
AAACGACAAACAAGCCAAACGTTTGGCCCTGACGACCATTTTTCAGCGCAAAGGCCGGGTGCTCGATGTCATGGCCGGAACTTCGTCGGCTCTGCGAAAGCGTCTTTCTCCGGCGGATGCGATTCTTTTCGACGAAGTGGCGCGAGCGCGGGCGGACGTGGCGCGTTTGGCAATGCGCGGTCCCGCAGGCGCGTCTCTCGATGACTTTCGAGCCGAATTGGCGCAACGCGAGGAAAAGGCCCGCACGCTCGAAGAAAAGCTTGGAGGTCAAAGCGACGTATTTCGCACGGAACAAATTCCTGTGACTGTCGAACGGGTCCAGGCTGCTTTGCCTGAAGGAATGGCGCTTATCGAGCTTTCTGTTTACACGCCGCGAAAAGCTGCCGAAAAGGGACAATCTGCTAGGCTCGGAGCTCCACGGATTGCCGCGTATGTGCTCGATGGAGCGGGAAAGATTGGGTTTGTCGATCTAGGCGAAAGCGCGCCGATTGAACAAGCCGCGATCGCTCTACGTAAAACCCTATCATCGCCGGACAATGGAGATCCGAAACCAGGTGCCCGGACGCTGGATGAAATGGTGATGCAAAAGGTTCGTCCGCTGCTCGGAGGAAAAACGAAATTGTTGATTTCCGCTGACGGTGCTCTTTCGTTGATTCCTTTTGCCGCACTCGTCACCGAAGACGGACGTTATCTCGTGGAGAAATTCGAGATAACGTATTTGACAAGTGGGCGCGATTTGTTGCGTTTGTCAAGGCAAAGCAAGGTGTCCAGTGGTGCGGCCGTCGTTTTGGCCAACCCGGCGTTTGGATCGCGAGCACGTGGAGAAAGTGCGTTGGGTCTGCTGGATGAAGGTTCGTCGTCGACAGCGGGGAAAAATGACGTTGCTGGGACGCGAGGTTTCGAGAAAGCGTATTTCGAGCCATTGCCGGCAACGGGGACCGAAGCGCGAAAATTGTCAGCTTTGATGCCCGATGCGTCGGTACTCGTCGACGTCGAAGCGACCGAATCTGCGGTGAAAAAGGTACACGCACCAAGAATGCTGCATATCGCGACGCACGGCTTTTTCGTATCGCTCGGCGTCAAAAGCATACGCACGGCGGATCCAGGCGAACGAGGGCTCGAACTCGACGTAGATTCCGATTGGTTGCCCGATGATCCACTCTTGCGTTCTGGCATTGCACTCGCCGGCGCGAATGCGAAAAAAGGCGGAGCAGGCGAAGACGGGATTTTGACGGCGCTCGAAGCAAGTTCGCTCGATTTGCACGGCACGAAGTTGGTCGTGATGTCCGCTTGCGAGACGGGCATCGGTGACGTCATGCAAGGGGAGGGGGTTTATGGTTTACGGCGGGCGCTCTTTATTGCGGGAGCGGAGAGTTTGGTGGCGAGTATGTGGAAAGTCGCCGACGAAGAAACGCAAGCATTGATGGTGGCGTATTATGGGCGCGTATTGAAGGGGGAAACGCGTTCAGGGGCATTACGCAACGTGCAAACATCGATGCTGGCGGCATCGGAGACGGCGCATCCATATTATTGGGCGAGTTTCGGGATGTTTGGAAATTCGGCAGCGATGGGCAATGATCCAGTGCTATCTCCGGGTGAAACGCCGAATGCAAAGAATGGTGCGTCTGGGAGCAAGGCGACAACCAAGGTGACCGTGGGTGCGCGCGGATGCACGTGTGACATCGCCGGTGATCGTTATGCCAACGGAGGCTGGCCCGTCGCGATTGGGGCGTTGGCTTTGTCGGTTGTGATTTCGCGTCGTCGTCGCGATGGGATTGTATGCTAAAGGTCGGCGACGTGTAAAACGATTTTGCCGCGAGCGTGGCTCGATTCGCTGTGGCGATGTGCTTCTTGAACGTCAGCGAGCGGAAAAACCTTGTCGATGACGGGTTTGATGGCCCCTTGATCGACCAGATCGGCAATTTGTTCGAGCATGATGCCGTCGCACCGTTTGATGACGTGTTGCAAGGTGACGTTTTTCTTGACGAGCGGTTTGACATGCATGGCGACGAACGAGCCGGCCAGCGTGAGCGTTCCCAGAAACGCGCCGTGACGTTTGACGTGTGCGGGCACGTTGATGGTGATGTTGGCAATACGTCCGCCGCGTCGAATCACTTCCATGTTGGAATCGAATGCTGGTTCGCCGAGGGAATCGAGAATAAAATCGACGTTGGAAACGGCATCTTCGACACGGGTTTTCGTGTAATCGACGACCTGATCAGCACCAAGCGATTGGACGAAATCAGCGTTTCGAGCGCTACACGTGGTGATGACGCGGGCGCCCATGTGTTTGGCAATTTGAATGGCGATGCTTCCGACTCCGCCCGCACCTGCGTGAATGAGTGCAGTTTGTCCTGCTTGAAGCAATCCGGCTTCGGCGATGCATTGGTACGCGGTGAGAGCGACAAGGGGCAACGAAGCGGCTTCATCGTGACTGAGTGATTGAGGTTTTTTGGCGACTTCCGATTCGTCGATGCAGACCTCTTCGGCGTACGTGCCAGGTCGACGGTGCGTCGGGGACGACCATACTTCATCGCCGACTTTAAATCGTTTTACCTTGGGGCCGATATCGGTGACGACGCCGGAGACATCAAGGCCGAGGATCCAGGGAAATTGTAGAGGGATGATGTTTCGTTGCCCGCCACTACGAATTTTCCAATCGACGGGATTGACGGACGTCGCGCCGACGCGGATACGCACGTCGTTCGGGCGCATTTGTGGGCGAACGACGTTCTCGAGTTGGAGGACGGAGGCGTCGCCATAACGGTGAATGCGGACGGCTTTCATAAGGTTTGGCAGGGTGAAACGCGGGAACGGTGAGTCGCGTATCGGTTGACTCTACACGATCGGCGGCGTGGACGGTACGGAATTTTGATGAGGGCGCGTTCGGGGGCTTGGCGGCGTGTTTGGGATATGGTAGGGTTCGGTATGGCCAACGCACTGCTCGTTCCGTCCGTTGGTTTTGACGATCTTCCCGTCGATGATCATGTTCCCGTTCCCGCGTGGCATCTCGAACTACTTGCGGAGCGGCACGCCGAACTCGAAGCGAATCCGGATGGCAGTGTGCCGTGGGAGCAGGTATATGCGGAACTCAAAGCCGACATTGCATTGTCACGAAAAGCGGGTGACCCATGAGCATGCCGCTGGAAGAACTCATCGAACGGATTCGTCGTTTGCCTCCAGTCAAGCGGAAGAAACTGGAGGAGATCGTGGCAGATTTGGAAGCCACACCAATGACGGAGCAAACTGCGAAGGTGCCACATGTGCCGCTTGCAGGAAGGTTACGGCATCTTGGCCCTGCGCCGTCGGCGGAGGAAATTGACGAGGCCCGGCGTGAATTATGGAAAGGTTTTCCTCGGGAGGACTTGCCTTGAGCGTTCAGGTCGTTGCTGATACACACGCGCTTATCTGGTA
>JANORL010000786.1:0-17673 GCA_031415295.1 Polyangiaceae bacterium
TTCATTTGGCATTTTTGGCGGTTTTGCCCGACCTGTGCTCGAAGTCGTCACGAGTCAAATCGTGGCGGCAACGATGGACAAAACGTTTGGCCTCGTGGAAACCAATTTTCACGTCCCGCGAGCCAACTTCACGGAGGAAGCGTGTGCTATTTACAAGCGCAGCACCCCACGCTCGAACGTGGCCACATTTATCCTCGAACGCGCCATTCTTCGTTATGCTCCGTCGGAAAAGCTCGATGGGCTCGTGGCCAATGGAATCGCCCTCGATTGCGCAAATTTGAAGCAATGGATTCCTTCATCGGCACTTGATGAATCCGTTTGTGAACGAATTCGTTTGGCGGTCGATACGGACAACCAGGACACGTCAATCGGGGGTTCGGGGACGAAAACACCACGTTTGTCTCCTGAAGAAGCGTTACGTTTATTGGTGAAACCTTTGGCGCCTTTGCCGGATATGCCCGATATCGAGAATTTGGTCGAAGTGGAGGCCGATGCTTTGCGAAAAAGCGCCGACGCTTGCGCCGATGCTTATCCGCACGATCGCGAGGGAGCGTGCACGCTCGACCGAGTCATCCCGGTTGCCAGCGATGCGTACGCGCGAGCGATAACGAATCAAACGAGTGTTTCTGCGGAGCGAATGCATTTCGACGATATGGAGCAACGTTTGGCCGTCATTGAAAACGACCTGGTGCGGACGAGGGATCGCTTGATTTCGGACGAGCAGCGAATGCAAACACACGAAGCCGATCAAAAGACATTGCGGGAACTCGTCGAAGGTCAGCAACGGCGGATGACACAACTTGAAACACAACTTCTCGATCAGCGAAACCTCGTCAAGACGATTCTCGACCAAGATCAATCGTTACGAACGATGTCCGGACAAATGGCGGACTTGGCCCGACTTGCATACCGGAGCAAATGCAAAGAACAGTACGAAGATGCATTCAACGCAAGGATTCAATTCGCAAAAAATATGGGTTTTGCCCAAAATGTTTGTGCCACGCCAAATTCGTTGCAACCGCTCACATCAAACGGGATACAATTACAACCGGCCACGTTTTGTCGCGCCGATCTCCCGATCACCATCGATTTTACCTTTCGGTTCGATGCACAGGTGACCGTTGGCAACGTGAAGAAATGCGACAGCGAAGTGCATTGCGATGATCTGCACGACAAAGATCTTTGCGATCCCATGCGCCGTATTGCAAATGAACTGATGGCTGCGGATTTCGCCATTCTTCCCGAATCTGCGCGGCGTCCCTATCGATTTATCGGGCACGCGAGTGCGCTTGGTCTCGACGTATGTGGCACGGCAGGCGCAGAAGGAGCGGTCGAAATGTCGCAAAATGGGACCGTGGGATTAAGTGACGACAAGCTGCAAAATGGGATTTCGTATTTGCGAGCGAAAACGGCAGCGCAAGAATTCGGGAAACTCGTGGGTTCAAAAACGACCTCGTTCGAAACGGGCAAACACGTGGACCTCGTGGCTGCAGGAACGACGCGCGTAACAGGTCTTGGAAATACGGCGAAACCGAGCGAACAAGAAATTTTTCAACGGGAATTCCAACGTATTTCCATGGAGATTCATGTGCCGCGTTTCGTATTTACCGTGAGCGATTGCTTGAACCGGCAATAAACATCGAGTTCGAAGTGAATGGGTTTGTCAAAATAACTGTTGCGCACCTGGTCAAACCTTCGTAGACTTGTTCCCATGTCCGAAGCGTTACGTCGAGGCAAGATCACACGGGAAGATCTGGCCGCGTATCCACCTTATCCGGCCGATTGGTACATCGAAGACGAGGAACAAGTGCCGGAATCTCGCCCCCACGACCTCGAAGGAGATCACCTGCGCCAATTGTTTCTCGCGTGGAAGGCGCGTATCCAGCACCGTCTCGCCGTCGGACGCAACATCGCCGTTCGTTGGGACGAATCGCACCCCGGAGTGGGCGTCGATCCAGATGTATACATCATCGAAGATCCGCCGGCAGACTTCGATAATCAGCCGAGCCTTCGCACGTGGGAATCAGGTCACTACCCGCCGCTGCTTGCCGTGGAGATCGTCAGCGAATCACGACCCGAAAAGGACTACACCCAGTCGCCTTCGAAGTACGCCACCAACGGTACACACGAGCTGTGGATCTTCGATCCCAAAATGTGTCGTGCCAAGAAGCACGGAAAACCCATTCGCTTGCAAGTTTGGCGACGTGACGACAACGGGGATTTCTCATGCGTCTATGCCGGCGAAGGGCCTGTGTATTCCGATGCGATCAAGGCGTGGATCTTCGTGACGAACGAAGGACAAAACTTGAACATCGCCAACGACGCGGAAGGTACGTCATGGTGGATGACGCCCGCCGAGCAAGAGCGCGAAGCGAAATTGCAAGAGCGCGAAGCGAAGGAAAAAGCGCTGAAACAAGTCGACGATGAGCGTGCCGCGAAAAACCGAGCGCTCGCCGCGAAAGATGAAGCGCTCGCCGCGAAAGAACTAGCTCTCAAGCAAACCAACGATGAGCGCCTCGCGAAAGAACTAGCTCTCGCGCGCATCACAGAACTCGAAGCGTTGCTCAAAGGACGCGCGTAACACGCACACGTCACATCACGCGACGTTCATCATCCAAGTAGAACGATCCCCAGCTTCGTCAGGACGAAGTCCGAGATGAGGATCGAGATCGTCACAGCAACGACTGCCTTTGTCGTCGACTGACCTACGCCTTCGGTACCGCCACGCGTGATCATGCCGAAGTGACAACCCACAAGTGCAGTAATCGCCCCGAAAAACGGGCACTTCATGATGCCCATCGCAAAGTCTCGAAAACGAAGCGAGCCAAGTGCAGTGCGCAGGAAAAACCCCGACGGGATACCAAATTGAATGTCGGCGATGAACATCGCCCCGGAAAAACCCAGCACGAGCGCCAACGCGCCAAGCACCGGCATGAGGATCGTGCCGGCCAAAAGCCTTGGCACGACGAGCTTTTTCACTGGATCGGCACCGAGCGCGCGAATCGCATCGATCTGTTCGGTCACCGCCATCGAGCCCACTTCCGCCGCGATGCCTGAACCGATGCGCCCGCCTACGATGACCGCAGTAAGCGTCGGAGCCAGCTCTCGCGAGAAGGACAAACCGATGACGCGTCCAGTGTACTCCATGCCTCCAAACTGCTGCAAACTGAAGGCAAATTGCACGGACATGACCATGCCGGTAAACACTGCCGTCGCCACCGCGATGCCGAGCGATCGCACGCCAAGTTGTTCGAGTTGGTAGATCGTTGAGTCGAACTCGAACGGTCTACGAAACATCGCCAGGATCGCTTCGTAAAGCAAACGGCCAATTTGGCCCATGTGCACGAGGAAATTGCCCGTGCGGTGGAACATCGAGGCCCACAGCGGAGGCGGTGGTTTGGGTGCGATCCGGGGATGATCGACACTAGGCGGACCTGCACGAGGTGCGAGGTTAGTCGTCATTGGGGCGCACCGTGGCAAAGCCTTGGACAAACTCGCGAAACGGACCTACGGCGTCGTTGAAATCCATTGGATCCGCGATGCAATACAGGTCGTACACGCAGCCATCTTTCTTCAGCACCCACACGTCGAACTGCTTGGGTACACCATCGAGTTTTGCGACAACGATCGTGTGCAGCGCTTCGCGACCATCGAACGGAACGACTTCTTCGCTGACGACTTCGCGATCGGTGAACTGAAGGAAAAGATGCTGAACAAGCGATCGTAACGGAACGTCTTCGCCGTCGACTTTGCACCGTCCCGAGGAGACGATCAGCGTTCCATTCGTTTCGTCGACGAAGGACAACGCTTGTCCGTTCAGCTCGATGCGCCTCCATGATGCCGGTGGTGGCGGGACACGAAAGGCATATCCAGAGCCGCGATAGACGGATCCGTTGAAGGTCGTGCCTGTGCAGCCGCCCATCCCGAGGGAGAGCGCAAGGATCAGGAACCGCCCGATCGACCGGAATTTCGTTGGCAACCGGATGGCCGCTCCCATTGCGGAGCGGAAGCTATCACGCTCGCGTTGCACCACTGCGAGAAACTTTCCGGGATGACCGTCCTGTGACGAAACGTCGATTTGCTGCCCTTTTCAAAATGTGGCGTTAGCGTACCCTCATGAAGCGCCTGTACTTTTACGCAGTTGGCGCACTGTTCTCGGGCTTCCTCACTTGTAGCGTCGTTTCGTGCGAGGGCCTGTGGGGTACACCCATGTCTGGCACTGGGGAGGACTGCCGCTTCGTTCCAACCATCCAAGATTGCGAAGTAGCGGCGCAGCAAATCACGGAGACATGCCTTCGCGATTGCGTCGTCAACCTGTGCACGAACGCGAAGGTCGTTTGCACCGAGGAGGCGACGGCGGAAGAATGCGCCAAGATCGATAAGTTTGGCAACAAAAAGGGGGATTTGTTATCGGCAGTCAGCCGAGACAAACCTGCCTGGATCCGGTGAAGGAGGTCAACTGGTGTCAGGTCAGCACAACGCCCAAATGCCAGGAGTTGACCATGGTTCACGAGCTGGCCCATGCCTGCGGTTGGGAGGAGAACACGACGGGGTTTGGCGTGCCTGGAGACTCAACCGGAGGAGCAATCAAATGCAACTAGCACAGATAACCCTTCTCGGTTTGTCGTTGACGACGGTGGCGTGCGCCGCGACAACCCCAGCGGGGCAGCCCAAAACGCCCGTTCGCGGTGGTGTCCTCGAGTTTCGTCTGGGTTCGTATGACGGTGATACCGTCGAAGGCCGCCTTTTGCTCGGGGCAACAGTCGATCCTTTGGTCATCGATACACGAATCTGGCACGTTCTGGACTACAGCAAGTTGCACGCATGTGACACAACGGAGCCGCTCAACTATGTCCACTTCAGCTTCATTATCTCTCCCCCCCGACCTGAGGACATCATCACCCTAAAGCCCGGCACGTGGTACGGCGGAGGGATGAATTTTCCCATCTCCCTGCATTTGAAACATTTGAAACCCGACGTGATCGGCCCCGATTGCCTCGAGACGACGTTGCGGGCGTTGGACAACGACGAGCGAATCATCGCGGAACTCCCCATTCGCGTCGAGAGGACCGACAAGAAACCAGCGCCGAGCGAACCCCTAGCGAAATGACCCAGTGAGTTCGTGACAGCGCCTTTCATCCGCCGACCGATCTTCGCTGCATGCCGACGCTGGTTGCTTGCGGGCGCGAGCAGCGCTAGACGAGTGCTCCATGCCGAACATCACGCTGCGCCTTTATGACACGATGACCGGAACCCTCGTGCCGCTGGTTCCCAAACAACCCGGCAAAGTGCGCGTGTATTGTTGCGGTCCCACGACTTACGACATCTCGCATGTTGGGCACGCTCGCGCGGCACTGATGCCCGACGTGCTCGTGCGTCACTTGCGCGGTCAAGGTATTGACGTGCTGTACACGCGCAACATTACGGATGTCGACGACAAGATTCTCGCGCGCGCCAAAGAAAATGGCGAGACGCCGCCAACGCTCTCGGCGCGTATGGCCGAAGCTTACAACCACGACGTCGCCGCGCTTGGTTGCCGCGAACCGGATCACAGTCCGCGCGTCTCGGATCATATTCCTGAAATCATCAAGCTCATCGAAACGCTGATCGACAAAGGTGCCGCTTATCCCACGGATATGCCGAGCGGCGTCAAAGACGTGTATTACGCGGTCCGCGTTTTTAAGGACTACGGAAAACTTTCGCACCGCAATCTGGACGATCTCGTTTCTGGTGCACGCGTCGAAGTATCCGAAGTCAAACGAGATCCGCTCGATTTTGCGCTCTGGAAAGGCGCTGCTGCCGATGCCTGGGGTTGGGACAGTCCTTGGGGTCGTGGGCGTCCAGGGTGGCATATCGAATGTTCGGCGATGTCCGAAAAATATCTTGGATTCGGGTTCGACATTCATTGCGGGGGAATGGACCTGATTTTCCCGCACCATGAAAACGAAATCGCACAAAGCGAAGCCGCTCATCCGGGCGAGGGAGCTTTTGCAAATATCTGGATTCATAATGGTTTCGTCAACGTCGACAAAGAGAAAATGGCGAAATCTCTCGGCAATTTCGTCACGATTCGCGACGTGTACGACCGGAATGATCCGGAAGCTTTGCGTTATTTCCTGCTGACGGTGCATTATCGCGGCCCGATACAATTCGAAACGGAAAAACTCGAAAATGGACGCGTCGTTTTTCCGGGCGTACTCGAAGCCGAACGACGCGTGGATTATTTGTACCAAACCATTGGTCGCCTCAGTTCACTCGCAGAACTTGCAGGAGGTACCGACGAGCCAGGCTCGGCCCCTGCCCCGACGACGCGTATCCCCAAAGAGATGGGTCCGATCATGGAATTGGCTTCCACGGCTCGGGCTCGCGTCGACACGGCGCTCGATGACGACCTCAACACGCCGGTTGCCTTGGCAATTGTGGGAGAAGTCGCTCGTTCGGGCAATGAAGTCGTCGATTTGGCGCAACGAAAACGCAACAATCCGGATGTTGCGAAAAGTGCGCCACTGGTTGCACGTATGCTCGTCCGAGCGCTTTGGTCGTGTGTCGAGCCACTGGGCATTCTGCAAACACCGCCGGACGAATACCGAGCTCGCACGCGTGCCCGTCGACTGTCACTGCTGGGCAAGACCGCTGCGGACATTGACGCTCGTGTCGAAGAGCGTCAGCAAGCACGCCAAACCAAGGACTTCGCCCACGCCGACAACGTTCGGAAAGAACTCGAAGCCTTGGGGGTCGAGGTTGCCGATGGGCCCACGGGAACGACCTGGCGCATCGGAGCCTAACCTACAGCGCTCCTTTTTATTTCCCCCAAATCAACTTCCCCCCGTGACGAACACACATTCGAGATTTACGCTCACGGGGCCTGACGGGACGGCTCCCTGGTCTCGGGGGTCATCCTTTTGGCGGAAATCAACCTGAGCGGCACGGTACGCCGTTCGCTTTGCAAAAGAACGTTATGCCTCGTGATCTCTACTCGGTCCTCGGTATTACCAAAGATGCCGACGAAGACGCGATCAAAAAAGCCTTTCGCAAACTCGCCATGCAGTACCACCCCGACAAGAATCCGGGAAAAGCGAGCGAAGCGAAGTTCAAGGAGATCAACCAAGCGCACGAGGTCCTTTCCGACAAGGACAAGCGCGCGCTCTACGATGAATTCGGCGAAGAAAGTTTGCACCAAGGGTTTGACGCCGAACGTGCTCGGGTGATCCGTCAGTACGGAGGTCGTGCACCTCGGCAAAGTGCCGGCGGAGGTCCCGGTTTTAACGTGCAAGATATATTTGGTGGTGCTGGTGGAGGCGGAGGCATGGGGGATTTGTTCGGCAACCTCGGCGACATGTTTGGAGGTCGCGCCGGACAAGGGCGTGTGGGCCGAAAAGGTCAAGACGTCGAAGGTGAAGTGACGATTGATTTCGTCTCGGCCATCAAAGGGACGATGATCGACGTTCGCGCCGAAGGGGGTGAAGCGAAGACGATTCGGATTCCGGCTGGAGCGAGCGAAGGAAGTCGTATTCGCGTCGCGAGTCAAGGCGGCCCGGGCATGGGTCAAGCACCCGCGGGCGACTTGATCATTACGATTCACGTGACGCCTCATCCGTCGTTTCAACGCGATGGCGACGATTTGAAATTGGACGTGCCGATCAGCGTGCGCGAAGCATTTTTGGGCGGCAAAATTCGCGTGCCTACGCCCGATGGCGACGTGACGATGAAGATTCCGGCGCGCGCGCAAAGCGGACAACAGGTGCGACTCAAAGGCAAAGGCGTTGCGCGTAAAGGCAAAGAATCGGGTGATTTGTACGTGCGATTTTTGATTCAGATTCCAACGGGCGACGATCCCGCATTGGAACAAGCCGCTGAGGTATTGGACCTGCCGGGGGACGAATTGCGCAAGGACTTGAAGTTCTAGGCGTAGCGCGGGGTTTCACCCCGTACCCCACGAGGGCTCCTCGCCCTCGACCCCGCAAGGGGCAAAACCCCTTGACCCGTGCATTGCATCGTCCGCTTCGCGGTCGATGCAAATGGGAGTCATTTCTATTTTTATGTCAGGGCTTCGCTTCCGCGAATTTTCGCCAAAAGGAGAAGACCGATTCTTCGGGAGCGCGAGGCGCTTTTGCTTTATGGCGAAAACGTGGTGTTTGTTGCGGTTCGTCCAGGAACTTGAAGAGGTCTGGTAACATTTCCGGCACCGCTTCCCGGTGAGGGTAGTGCCCCACGTTGGGATAACGCCGGATGACGGCCCCTTCGATAAAATGGTGGAAACGTTCGGCATGACGAACGGGTAGGACGGGGTCGTCGTCGCCCCAATACACGGCAATGGGCGGCAATTCACCCATTCGAAGCGCGTAATCCATCATGTGTTCACGCTGGCCCTTCATATCGAGCGCTCCGCGTAACGTTCGAGAAAGCGTACGCGCCGTGCCTGGCCGCGCATTTACTTCCGCCAAATGCCGCCGCTCGTCGACATTAAAGTTACCACCCAATACGCGAAAGCCCGCATGCGTTCCCATTCCCATCAGTTCAGGAACCACTTTATCGAGCAAACCGGTCATCGCCGCTATGCGCAAAGGCATGGCCACTTCGAGCCCCAGCCCTCCAGCCGCGACGAGCACCAAACGATGCACTTGCGCAGGTTTTTCGAGAAGCACGCGCATGGCAATACCTCCGCCGAGCGAATGACCCATCAAATCGAAATCGGGAATGTCGAGCGACCGAATCCATTCCGCAACCAGTTCGCCATACCAATGTACGTTGTACGAGCTATCGTAACGCGAAGAATCCCCATGCCCGGGCAAATCGATCGCATACACGCGACGATCGCGCGCCAGCACAGGCGAAATGTGGCTCCACGTGCGGCACGTGTCCGCAAGCCCATGAAGCAAAATGACCGGACGTCTCTCCGTCTGCTCCCGGACCTCACGAGGACCCCATTCCTCCCAATGTACCACCCCCCCGCGAAACGAACTGCGATGACTACGACGCGTGGTGTTCGACATAGTGGTAATCACAAAATACACCACATCGTCATGCTATGTCCACGACAAAGTCAAAATTCTTTCGGGATCCACACTACAAAATCGCCGGAGTGTAAACGATTTTATGCGGCGCAGGCAAGCATGCGAATACGCATTCGCATGCTTTTCGTCTATTGTTGAAATTCAGATTTTTTGCCCGAATTTTTCAGTAAATACCGCAGTGAGTTTCTTTGATTTTCGCCCCTTGACGATTTCTGCAATTCGATCTGCAATCCGCATGTCGTATTTGTGCAATCCGAGCGCTTCGATCGCTTTGGCCGCTCGATTTTCAGGCGCTTTTTCCACCAGCTCCCGCAAATACGCCGTTGCTTCTTCCAGACGCAACAGCCCAATACTCAATAACACCGTCGCTTCGAGGTCCCCGGACGCTTTCTCGAGCGCTCTGGTCAGCACGGGCAAAGCCGCCGGCAACCGCGATTCTCCCAATGCCAAAGCTGCCGCTTCTTCGCCTTCGGACAAACCTTTCCCGACAACTGGCAAATACCTTTTGGGGGCCAAAGCCAAAAGGCTTCGATACATTGCTTCCAAAACTTCGGACGCTTGTTCGCCTGCCAATAAACGCACATGCAAAATCGCCCCGCAAATCTGTTCTCCCGTCGCAGCCAAGGCTTCCGCCGCAGCGACGCGAACCTCTGGCAAACCGTCGTAAAGAAGCGGCGCCACATCAAAGATCGCCTCGGAGTATTCGATACGCACGAGCGCATGTGCGCAGAGCCCTCGCACGCTTCCCGCCGTATCCTCGGGGGGACCGAACGAATGCTCCCATTGCTCATGACGCAGCCCCAATAGATACACGTCCGGCACATGCGTTTCGAATGTCACGAGTGCATCGAGGACACAACGTTTGGCAATGCAACCTCGATCGCCGATTTCATTGGCCAGAAGCCGCTTACAAACCGAAACGAGGTCCTCTTGGAGTGCCCGCAATTCGAGCGTTTTGACCATTTTGGCCGCTTCACCAATCAAAAACGCATTCTCCTCGCCCAAAATTCGCCGTAATTCTACAATGGCTTGTCCTTCTGGAACATCGGCAAGCGAACGAATCCGAGCAAGCTTATCGTCGAACGTGTTTTTCTTGGCAGCCATGAGAGACGGTTTGGATCGAAATGGAGAAATGTGCAAGTTCCTGTGTCTCGTCCGACCGTTCGTGCTAGGCTCGCGGCCATGTCTCGTCGAGACCTTTGGGAAGCCCTTTTTCAGCGCTTCGATCCCGAACAGCCCGCACAACAGCCCGGATGGCGAGCTGACCGACCCCTCAGTCCCGCCGATGCCATCGGCAAAGCGCTCGACCGACCTTTTGGCATCCCGCACGTTCTTCTCACCGGTACGGTGGGGACGGGCAAAACGACGGAATTGCTGCGTATTGCGCAAGCTCGCGCGAACAAAGAATTCGTCGTTTTTCTGGATCTGGATCGACATTTCCAAGAAGTCGTGGGAGATCCGGCAGCTCTTCAGCAAGTCAGTCCCTGGGAAGTTTGTTTTTTGGCGGGTCTGGCATTGCTCCGCAGCGCCGAGGAAAACTTGGGTTTTTCCTTTCCCAAGGATCATTTACGAGACTTGGAACAAGCGTGGAGTGCCCTGGCCAAAGCATCGGGTGAAGTGGAAAAGGCGCTGGAAGTCGACGCCGCAAAACTTGCAAAATCGATGGTGCTTCTTGCGTCGAGCGCCACAGTTGGCGCTGCATTGGGACCTGCTGGTGCGGTTGCGACAACCGGCTTGAGTACGCTTGCCGCCGTTGCGGACGCGGGAAAATGGTCGCTTCCGCTTGGCCTTCAAAAGCGGGCGCTTCCCGATCAAGACGCTCAAATGCAGACACTCCTGCGATGCGTGAACGTGCTGATTGGACTCGTTCAGCAACGCGCGAGCAAAGTGCTGCTCATCATCGATGGACTGGATCGAATCGAAGCGTTCGATCGGGCAAAGGCTCTGCTACTTGATTCCCGCATGATTGGTCAACTCAATTGCCGGATGGTCGTGTGTGGCCCTTTCGCACTTCGACGGGATGGAGCCATTGCCAACGTGCTTGGCTTTTCCGACGTACCACCTGTCGTCAACATCCAGGTTCTCTCCAAGCCAAACCCCATGGAACCGGGCGAGGGCATATCGTTCTTTTGCGATCTTTATGCGCGACGCGTTCCGGAAAAACACGCTGCGAATCTCGTGCCCCAACGATTGCTCGAACGACTTGCGTATTATTCGGGCGGGCGGGCCCGGGAATTCGTCGTGTTTATTCGAAGGCTTGCCGAATTCGCATGGGATGCCGACGTAGAGAGCGCCACGGACGAACTCATTGATCGGGTGCTCGACGAACGACGGCGACGGCGCGAGACTGGACTTCATAAAGGCCACATTCGACTTCTCGAAGCCGTTGCCAATGACCCCGACCACCGCCTTCCCGAGGACGAACTCGCCTACAAACTGCTCACCTATGGCGCACTTCTCCCCTACCCTGACGGGTCTGAATGGTATTACCCGCATCCTCTGCTCACGATGAATCTCGTCCGCGTGAAGCCGACTGGCTCGAGCAAATAAAGCTCGGCTTACGGCTCAGCCGCGTAGGCATTCTGATTCATGTCGATCACGCGTTGCCGGAACGTTTGGGGGAACTCGTGCGTGCGCTTTTGACCGAGCACCCCGACGTCGAGGTTTTAATGGACGTACGCGCAGCGGCGGATGTGCCGGTGGGAAGCGTATTGGTGCTGGTCCCCAAACCGGACGATGCCGATTGGCTCAATTTGCAGCGTCCGATTTTTTCACAACGACAACTCAAAGCGATTTTGTTTTGCGATTACGCCACGACGCTGGCGTTAGCTGACCGAGCGGTCGATTTTTTCGATTGGGTATCGCAACATCACGATTGTCCACAGGGACCACCGGCGCATGCAGTGAATGGATTTCGATGTGCAGTTGCCGCAAAAGCGCCGGGGATTGTGTGGGTTGGAGCAGAATCGGACGTCGAAGGTATGTGGCGCGTGCTTTCGGCGACGTTTCCTGGAGAAACGTTGCAATGGGTGTTGCCGCAACGAGATTATGAAGAGATCGTCGACACCATTCGATCGGCAGGGGACGCTTGGGTTGCATGTCGTATTCGCGCCGAAACACACCTCACGCATTTTCGTTGGGCGCTCGCCGAAGCGGGTAAACGTACCCGCGCCATTGCGGTTTTGGAGCGCGCGGAATGTCCGGGATGGTGGCCTGTGCATGATCGGCGATTGCCGCTCGACGAAACACGGGAGCGCTTTCAAACCGCGGGGATTGCCAAACCTGGTCGCCTTGCAGCATTGACGGGACTGGAACCGGAAGCGGTCGATCTGGCGCAACAACTTTTGGAAAAGGGCACGACAGAAGCGGATTTGGTGGCATTGTTATCAAAAGAGAACGACCCAGGAGCGGCGTTAGCAAAAAAAGCGTATGCACTAGGGCTGGTCGATGTGGAATCGGTAGTATGGCGAAAAGCAGGTCCGCCGGTCTTACGCGGGCTGGACGATGCGAAGGGGTTGCAGGAAAAACGAGCGGAACGTTTGCAATCGGTAGGGCTAGCACTCGAAAAAGGGAAACCGGTCGTCGCGGAGGAAGTGGGATTTTGGGCGGCGATGGGGGGAAAGGTATTGAAGACGAAGAAACTGCCAAATGATTTAACCATCGTCAAACCATTCATTGAAGCGAGTCTTTCGGACCAACTCGACGCCAAAGGATGGGCCCACCTTGCCCATTCGGCATGGCGTTCCGATGATAACGATGTTGCAGCGTTATGGGCGATTCGATCGATCGAAATGAGTAAGGCGGTGCTCCCGCCGATTCGTGAACCGATGCTAAGGGAGCTGGCAGAAATCGACTCTCAACATAGTCATTTTTTGCAAAATGCAGCAAGTCAGGACTATCTTGGCTCTCTCAAGCGCTCCGGCTACTTCATTGCGATTCTCCTTATTGCGGGCTTCATCTCAAACACCGCAGACGTATTCCTGAAGAATCAAACGCTTTATTTGGGCATAATTTGGTTGGTAGCAATTTCGATTATTCTCGTTGCGGGACTATTACTGGGAACGCGTTTGCTGCCAATACCGATTACAATCCAACGTTCACCTAAAAAACATTTGACCGTACGAGCCAAACCAGGGTCGTCAATCGACGAAGCCATTCTCATCGAAGGCCGCACCGTCGGCGTACATCGCGCCACCTTTGCGGCACTCATCGTCGAACTCGCGCAGTTCCTCGTTCTTCGCGGCAATACGACAGAAGCCGAAGCGCTGCTGCGCAAAACGCTAGCCTCGGAATCGTGGATAACAAACGAACCTGCTCCCGCCATACCGGAAATCTCCCCCTTCAAATCCACTGAAGCCAACGAATACGTCAACCTTTTTCTCGCCCAACCTGGCGCTCCCGAATCTTTGCCCCCTGAAACCCGCGTTCGCGCTTTACGCATTCTGTCCGAAGCCATGCTCGCCCAAGGCCGCTACGAAGAAGCCGAAGACATCGCGCAAAAAGCTCACGACCAAGCCCTCGACGCCCCGCCCATCACACGTCCCGAACAGTGGCGCACTCTGGCAATTCTCGGTCGAGCCCGCGTATTACAAGGCCGATACGATGAAGGCAAAGCAGACGTTCAATCGGCCATCCAAAAAGCCCAAGAGGCATTCGGAAAAAAACACGTCGAAGTTGCCCGACTTTTACTCGATTTGGCACGTATCGAAGCACGTCACCAAGACGCGAACGCAACGGAAACCGCGCGTCGGGCCATTACCACCTGGGCTCAATCCGAAAGTGAACCCTCGGAACGCGACGAAGCTATCAAAGAACTCGGCACCATGACTGAACGTAGTGCCAGCGCCTAAGAGGGTGTTCATCAGGTTTTCGCCGCTGATCGAGGTAGCTCAGGGAGCGGTTTGATTTTGCGGCGTTTGCGGCGGGGCCCCGCTGTTTGAGCCCGCGGAGTGGGCGAGTTCGGGGTGTCGCGATGCCGCAAAATCAAACCCTCCCTGAGCGGACAAACCCAGATTTGGCCGTTGTTACTCATCGACCCCCTCCAAACGAGCAGCAAACCCTCACCCAATCCCCCGCGCACCTTCCGCCAATGCCTCGTCGAGCGCCTTACGCGCATATCGAGACACGACGATCAGCACCGTTACCGTAAGGACAAACCCGAGTACCACCGTCATCCACGCCCCCGGACCCCGATTCGACGATTCACCGGCAATCAACGCCGCAGCACTCCCCACATTCGACCCCACATACACGTGCACCACCGTCGCGGGCAAATATCCAAAAAAAGAACCGACTACGAAATCGCGCATAGTTATCGAAGTCGCCGATAACATATACGTTATCAAATTCTGCGGAAGAGCCACCGCCAAACGCATGAGCAGCGCTACTTTGAATCCATCTTTCCGAACAGCTCGATCCACGGCTTTCCAAAAATGTGTTTCCGCCGAACGCGCCGAAACGAATTTCCGCGCAAACGTCCGTCCCACGAGAAACACAACGCTCGCGCAAACAATCAATGCGGGCCACGCCAATACAAAACCCCAAACGAAACCATACGCATATCCGGCGAGTCCCGACATGAGCCACGTCGGTGCAGTGACGAGCAACGCGAATGCCTCGATGACCAGAAACAACGTTATGCCTTGCAGAGGCGTTTCCCGCATGAACGTTACAAGGTCCACGAGGCCGCGGCGCACGGCTGGTACACGCATCACCAAAAATGGAAACAAAAGCACGAGTCCCAGTAAGAGAAGACGTTTGATCCGATGCTTGTGCTTTACCCAAAATGTCATGCGCACCCAATACGTCACGTTCACGATGACTCTTCCCGTGCTGGGAAGTTCTGAACCTCGCGAGACGTTATCACGAGGGGAGACCACTTTCGCGCTGGAAAATATGCCTGATTGACGTCACTGTCTCCTAAGAGGCGGCTTCCATGTCTTCTGCCACGCTCCAACGACTCGTTGCGCACTTCGATCGCCGCGAGCAGCGGACGCTCCCGCCCGCAATGCACAGGGAGACGGCCATTAAACGTGCGGAGCAACGTGAACGAGTCATGGGGGCACTCGAGCATTTGGAAACGCAAGGAATGCTCGAACGAAGAGATTCGTCCGGACGCACCCTGGTGGATTCGCTGATCACCATCGCCGAGGGAGATTTTTGGGATCCTTTTGCGCTCGAACCGGGACGAACTCGAATCTTCAGCGAACTCGTGTTCAATATCGCCGAGCCAAAACGCATCAATCAGGGCCTCAAGGGTACATGCGCTGCGGCATGTATCGAAAGTTATGCCGCGGAACGTGAACCTGCAGAATATGCTCGAATCATAGCGGGCCTCGTGACGCGGGACGGACGTGCCATTTTAAAGAGCGGCGCGACGCTCATTTGTGACGAAGACGTGCTCGCTCCGAACGTGCTCGAAAGCGGAAGAAATCCCGTGTGTCGCGTTTTTCAGGCCGCATGTATGGAGTTTGCCTATCCAAACATGAATTACGACAACGTCATCGATGGTCATTTCGATGGTGATGAAAACGTGGGCTCGGGGCTCGAAATCGAAGCATTCGAACGGCTGCTCGAAGCGGTCACGGGCGAATCTTGGAAAACGGTTTCTACAGCGCACGCACGGATGACCGATCTGTTCACTCGTTTTGGACTGGATACGACAGACGTCGTCGACATGAAACGCGACGGCGTATCGATCATCGATCAATCGACACGGCAAAACGAAGACGTGTTTGTCACTCTGGAATTACCTTCCGCGCCAAACCCCATTCCCAACGGACAACCACCGGTCTTGCACAATGTGCCGCACAAGGTTCGCGCTGTACGCATCGATTGGTCGGAACACGCGGTCCACTACGACGACCCGATGGATCCCGATCGTTGTTGGTTCGACGGGGCAAACGTCACGATCCACGACACGCTTGGACATTGCAGCATGCCCATCGATGACTTCTTACGACTGATGACCGAACTGAGTTATCGACCCGCGCTTTTCACGCGAAACGACTCAAAAAACGACACGCGAAGCGACTCGCGCGACGAAGAAAACGGTCAGCAGGCGCCGGCGCAACCGCGAACCGAGTGAAACCACAAGCCACCTTGTTCTTCACACTCGTCGCGATCGAACTTGATCGTGCAGCAGCGTTCTGTGCCCGCGCCGCAAACTTGCTGGACAGGACCACTTCGCAAGCAACAGATCGCTGTTTCATCATCGAGCGGTACGTCGACCTTGGGTTTTTCCGGCGCTGAAGGGAGCGACGGCGACGGAAGGCTCGGGGCTTGAACCTGCGGAAGTTCAGGAGCTTGCGGCATTTGCGGCAACTCGAACTTCGGCACCTCGGGAATCGCCGGCAAGGCGGGTATACCGAGGAGTTGACAGCCGAGCGGACCGCCGGCGAATACAACAGCGGCAAACGGTACGCAAAGGGCAACGAATTGGCGTAGCGGCTTCACGATTTCCTTCGGGCGCCGAGGGACGAACCTCGAGCAACAGTTCCTGGATCACGTGTCGCATGAACACGCGCGCATGGCAAGATATCGGACGAACAACGACATCAGCTTCTCGCTCGCAGCGTTCGACTGCGCCCTTCGTGACCATCGTGCCTACTTCTTCAACGCCGCAGTTGCGATCCCTCGCGCCTCGTGAACATGGGGCCTACGGACAGCTCGGCGTACCCATCGTCGCGAGTCTCGCGCTCGGTACGCCAAACATCGCAGCGTTTGGTCTAGCCATCGGTGCGTTCGCGACTTTTTTCGCGCACGAACCACTGCTCGTGTTGCTCGGTCAACGCGGCGTCAAAGCGCGCGTTCACGACGGCCCTCGCGCTGCAAAACGATTGCAGGTTCTCGGCACCATCGCCGTCGTTTGTGGTGGAGGAGGATTGGTTTGTGCTCCAACGATCGCGCGATTCGGAGCCTTGCCCCCGCTGCTTCTCGGATTCATCGTCGCCGGGTTTGTCTGGCGCAAAGAAGAGAAGACGACGCTTGGCGAAGTCGTTGCGGCCACTGCCCTTTCGGGCGCGGGTTTTCCCATCGCACTTGCGGAAGGAATCGACGTTGTCCGAGCTGCTTTGGTCTGGTTTGTCTGGACCATCGCGTTTTGCATCGCGACGTTTTCGGTACGTGCCGTCATCGCTCGCGCGAAACGTTCGAACCGTTCGTTGGTCATCGCGGCGTACGTCGTCACGATCGTCTCGATCGTCGCGAGCATCGGTTTGGCTGTCGTCGACCAACTTCCGATCGCTGTACCGATCGCGCTCGCGCCGTTCGAACTGTTGGGACTCGGCGTACTTGTCGCACCCGTGCACACGAAGCACTTGCGTCGCGTAGGCTGGGGCCTCGTGGCCGCCAGCCTCACGACGGGGGGGTTTGTCGTAGCAATGTTTCGCTGAGAGGGAGTTCAACAGGCTGCTACGCATTGCGAATCGTCGGTCGGACTTGCTCAGCGTGCAATGCACGCTTCCGCCGCCCTCCCTAGCTTCGCAACGCTCGCTACGCCTGTTGAACTCCCTCTGCTGATCCGTTTTCTGATCAGTTTTCTGATCAGTTTTGGGAGCAGTCGAGGTTCGCGGTCGAGCAGTTTGTCATGATGCACGTCGAACAAGCCGACGTCGCCGCGACGCCCGTACACACGTTGGCGCCACAATCCGTCGAACAC